>JANXOV010000054.1 GCA_025357635.1 Pseudomonadota bacterium | reverse complement strand
CGATAACTCGGTCGGAGTCGCCAACGTGCTAGATTTTGACGGGCAACTGCGCAACTTGCCGACGTGGCTGACAAGCGCGCGCAGTGCCGGAGGTTTCGTGGAGTTTGCGGATCTCTTGTTGAGTAGGGATTGATGGGCGCTCGACCGACACAAGATAAGCATGAGCGGCAGAAGGAGATCGTGGCCATCCTGCAGTCTCAACCCGCGCTGCGCGTTCAGGGACTGGCACGCAGGTTCGGCGTAACGACCGAAACGATCCGCCGCGACCTGGATCATCTGCACCGTGAAGGCCGCCTCAGTCGCACGTATGGCGGGGCGACGGCTCGTCCGTTTACCTACGAACCGGCGCTGGGTGATCGGGCAAAACTGATGATTGCCGAGCGCACCGCGATAGCGGCCCGCGCGGCGGAATTGGTGAAGCCGGGCGAAGCGTTGATGATCGACGCCGGCGCGACGACGGTACACGTTGCTGTCCGGCTCGCCGCGCACTGCAATCATCTCACCGTACTCACGAACAGTGTCGGCGTTGCGGTTGCTCTGGCGACAAACCCCACGATGAAAGTCATCATGGTGCCGGGGGAATTCGATGGCGCGGAAGGCGCCATCCTGGGCAGCGATGCGATCACGTTCCTGCGATCGTATCGGGCGGACAAGGCGATCATAGGATCGACCGGTGTGACGCCTGACGGGCTCCACGATGCAAATCGTGAAATTGCGGCGATCAAACGGACCATGATCGAACAGGCCTCGGAGGTGATCTACGTGGCGGACCACCAGAAATTCGAAAAAAACAGCCTGGTCACGGTGGCGCCCTTGAGCGACATCGATTGGATCGTGACCGACATCGCGCCCGCTGTGGATTTAAGAGCCGCGCTGCTCGCCAACGGCGTCATGGTCATTCAGGCGATGCCGGTTGAGGCTGCGAAAAAGCCGGCTCGAAGGAGCATAACGTCAGCCAGAAGCCGATAGCGCGCACGTAGAACTGCAAACCCGCATTCACTTTGGGCGCCGACCGGCGTCCCAACACGTTGATTCGGCTGACGCGAAACTCAATATCCCTGGTCAATCTTCCGCGCCGGTTCACACGCCATTGCAATTCCGACAATACGCGACCGCCCAAGAGCGTAATCAGCGCAACCAATAGAAGCGCGCTAAGGTGATGGCCAGAATCCCGATCGGGAAAAGCCAGGACGCGCTCAAGCCCAAAGTTGCGAGCAGCAGTGGCAAAGCACAACACGCGGCTATCGCGAACGCACTTGCGCAGCCGGTTGCAATCAATGCGAGACCTCCCGTACCGGCGGCGGTGCCGGGGCCATTCATCGAATGAATTTCTGAAACTTCGAGGTTCCTTGAACGTCGCGCCAATCGGCTACTGGATACTCCAAGTCCATCGCCAAATCCAGTGGCCTGAACGGGACCGCGATTCGGGTATATCGGTAACTATCAACACCGACGACCAAAATCAACATTGCCGCACGGAATAACTCCCCTTGCTAGTTCGTATAAGCCAAAAGTGACGACTGACAGCCACCGCCGGCCTTGTCTGGCAGCACGAGGAATAACGGGGCGCGCCCAAATCCCCTCTTTTGGGTAGGCTATAGGGCCATCCGCGAAGCCAACCGGTAAGTGCGCCCAGCCGATTCAAGCCCGAATTCGCTCGGCCATCATGGATTCGATCGTATTCTTCAATGCGCACATCGCTAATCCTGCAACAAAACAGGTCATTGCGATACCACACCAAAACCAAGATTTAGGCAGTCGCTCCCAGTAGGAACCTATAACACCGGCAAAATAATTTCCCAATGCACCGGACATGAACCATACCCCCATCATCGCGGAAATGGCCTTCAGCGGTGCAACGCGCGAAAAAAGTGAGAGCGCGACGGGCGAGACCAATAGCTCCGCGAACGTCAGCAGCACAAAACAGACGACCATCCACATCCAAGAGACTCGTACACCGACGTATCCAACCGACGCAGCCAACGCCAGTACGAGATACGCAAGACCGCCGAGGCAACAGCCGATGATGATCTTTCCCACCGGTCCGGGCTCGCGCCCATAACGTGCGAGATAGCTCCAGAGAATGAGCAACGGGGGCGTCAGGCCAAAAATCAGAAGCGGATTGAAACTTTGAAACCAAGTGATTTTAATGTCGAACAATCCGAAGAATGACCGATCAGTGAAATCGCGGATCCAAAGCACAACTGAATTCCCCTGTTGTTCATAACCCGCCCAAAAGAAGGTCAGCACTAGCGCAACAGCACACAATACCGCGATTGCACGAGCATCCAGGTGCGTCGAGGATGGCTGCTGGCTAGACCCTCGCTGTTTTACGACGGATCGCGCGTTAGTGTCATTCGGTAAGTACCGCTGTCCGAATGTAAATACCGAAAGACCTACAAGCATCCCGATGCCTGCGGCAAAAAATCCATAGTGCCAACCGTACAATTCGCCCAATGTTCCGCACACCGCCGGAGCAATAAAAGCTCCCAAGTTAATACCGACATAAAAGATCGAGAATGCACTATCGCGACGATCATCGCCCCTCTCGTATAGATCACCCACTTGAGAGGAAATATTCGGTTTGAAGCAGCCGTTGCCTACGACGATGCAAAATAATGCGAAGAAAAACAATTTTTCGGACGCCATTAAAAAATGGCCGATCGCCATCAGTACGCCACCGACCTGCACGGCTCGCATCTGCCCGAGAACGCGATCGGCGAGCAGGCCACCAAAAAAAGGCGTGACATACAATAGCCCGGTGTACATCCCGTAGATCTGCGAGGACATCGCCTGAACGGACAAGGGCCCGAAGATGGTCTCCAGGAACACGTGCAGCGAGGCATAGCCGACAATGCGCTGAGCGTTTCCGGGGAGAAGCAAAGCCTCGGTCATATATAAGATGAGCAAGGCCCGCATTCCATAAAATGAAAACCGCTCCCAGGCCTCGGTGAAGAACAACACCGCGAGGCCGCGCGGATGCAACCTTAAGGTGTTCTTCAGCACGCCGACGTCGAGATGACCGGTTTGGCGCCGGCGGCCTGCGCGATATTCATTGCTTTACGATGAGGCCGTCGCGGATAACTGTACGCACATTGAGCATCAGTCGGATATTGACCAGAGGATCCCCATCCACGGCGATCAAGTCCGCGCGCTTACCAACCACAATCGAGCCTCGGTCGGAAGTCAGGCCGAGAAGTTCAACCGCGTTGGTGGTTGCGATGGCGAGAGCCTCCGTCGGCGTCATGCCCAGCCTCACGTATTCGACCAACTCGCCGGCGTTTAATCCGTGCGCAAATACCCCGGCATCCGAGGCCAGCGCCATCGGAATGTGAAGTTGCCGGGCGCGGCCCGCGGCCGGCGTTTGCTGCTTGAGAGCCCACAAACTTTGCAGCACATGATCCGGCAGCCAGCCCATGCTTCCCGCGGCCAGCGTAGCCGGTGTGTCTCCCACCGCCGCCGTGATTGCGTAGAGGTGAGGGACGTAAGATTTCTTGAGCGACGACAATAGCCGCCAGGTCTCCGCGTCAGGATAAATAGCCGTGTCGATCCAATCGGCGCCGGCGAGTAGCGCGGCGTTGATACCGGCGGCGGATTTCGGTGTGCCCGCGCCATCGGCGACCACCTTGCGATGCAAGGCATGCGCCGTATCGACGATTGCGCGCAATTCATCGTTAGTCAAAGGTTGCGCAGGAGCGCCCGGCGCAAGCAAGCTGCCGGTATTGTAAACGTTGATGACATCGGCACCTCGCTGCACCTGCTCGCGCACGGCCCGGCGGCAATCATCCGCTCCCGCGCATATACCTTGTGGGCCGATCGCCGATTCGACCTCCGGTCGGAAACGTTGGGTGCGTGAACTACCAACTGCAGAGATCGGACTGCCGACGGTAAGGATGTCCGGACCCA
Organism: Pseudomonadota bacterium; assembly: GCA_025357635.1. Lineage (GTDB taxonomy): Bacteria > Pseudomonadota > Gammaproteobacteria > Steroidobacterales > Steroidobacteraceae > TMP-86. The sequence continues at coordinate 23,595 of JANXOV010000054.1, read as the reverse complement.
CCAGGGCATGTGCTCGCACGGCATTGCGGACCGCGTAGATTGCACTCTCATGGGAACGTCGGCCGGTGCCCATATCCAACACGGTCGTAAACCCGGCGCGGACCGTTGCCGCGGCGTTGCTGGCAATTCGCAGCGCGAGATCCGCATCGCTCAGGGTCACATCTTCGAGTTCCCCGGACGCTGTTGATTCGGTGCTCAAATGCACATGCAGGTCGATCATGCCGGGCAGTACGAACTGCTTCGACAAATCCAGCACCTGAACCAACTCGGTCGACGCGCCGATGTCGGACGCGTTCAAGTACCCAGCGGCGACGCGTTCAATCCGCCCGTCGCGAATGACGATCGATTGGCGCGTTAAGGGTGCCTCCGCCGGCTTTAGACAAACCGTGCCTGCCCACACAATCAAAACATGTCGATCGTTCGCTCGCGGAAATTCAATACGTCGCCCCTCACGCATGACTAGGCTGATATGCCGTAAGATGCCGACATCCTTCAATGGATCGCCGCGCATCGCGATCAGATCCGCAGTCTTTCCCGGCTCCAAACTGCCGAGGGCCCGCTGCAGGCCAACGGCGGTGGCAGAATTCATTGTCGCGACTTCCAAAGCTTGCGCAGGCGATAGTCCGATGCGAACCAACTCCGCGAGATCACCTGCATTGTCGCCATGGCGAACGATCCCGGTATCGGATCCATACGCAAGCCGCACACCCTTTTCGAACGCAATTTTCGCTGACGGCGGCCGCGACAGAACCTGCAAAACCCGGACATCCGCCGGCGCAGCACCGGTTGCGCCGGCGCCGGCGACTGCAAATGCATGTAAATGAGGCTCGAAAAATGCCTGCCGGGACTTCATCAAAGTCCAGCTCTCTTCGTCGGGCCACGGCGCCGTATCGATAATATCGGCGCCCGCATGCAGCGCCGCATTGATACCAGACGCGGTATGGCCGTCGGCAACAACCTTCCGGCCCAGGCCATGCGCCGTTTCGACGATCGCCTCCATTTCCGCATCAGTCATGCTGCGCTCTGCCAGATCCTCGTCATTCAGGCTGCCGGTGTTGTAGAAATTAATTATGTCCGCGCCGCGGCCAACTTGTTCGCGTACCGCGCGCCGGCAATCATCTGCACCGTCGCAGACCGCTTGAGGACCGACTGCAGCTTCCACACCCGGCAGATAATGCCCAGTTCGCGCGCTTCCAGTTGCGGCAATCGGGCTGCCGCTCATCAATATCCGCGGACCTACCTCGGCGCCGCGTTGGATTGAATCGCGTAGTGCACGAATCGCCTGTTCGTGCGGCAAGCGGCCGGTCCCCAAGTCCAGGACCGTGGTAAACCCCGCGGCAAGCGCTTCCATCGCGTGATTCCGCGCGATCAGCGCAAGTTCGGCCGCATCCTGGCGAACCGCACGCAGGGCCTCTCCCGGCTCTACTTCGGTCGTCAAGTGGACGTGTAGATCGATCAGGCCGGGCATTACAAACTGGTTCGACAGATCAACCAGTTCAACCGCGCCCGATCCCGGAAAATCCTGGACACCCAGAAACCCGGAACGAACTTCCACGACCCGGCCCTCGCGGATCACGATGGTCTGGCGTGGCAACGGCTCCCGGCCCGGCACCGCGAGCAGCGTGCCCGCATGCACGAGCACGATTGCCCGACCAGCGGGCGATTCAGTAACAGGCTTTGTGGCTGGCGCGGCGCCGCCCGCGGCGGTGAATGCAGCCAGAAGAAGCGAAACACCATGAAGCCATGTGCGCATCTCTCAAAAGCGATAGTCCGCGCTCACGCCAATCGTCCTCGGACGCGCCGTGAACACAGATAAGGGCGAATCGGTCTGATACAACTTATCCACCTCAGCACGCCGGTCAAATGCGTTCTTCACGAACACGGTAGCGTTCCACCGCTCCGCCTGCAATCCAAGCCGAAAATCGTTGAGGGCGTACGGGGCCAAGCGCTGATAAAACGCACTGCGGTCGCTGAAGTAGGTTTGCGAAGAGCCCACATAGCTCACCTGGGCACGCACGACCCCGTCGATCGAGCTAGTCAGCGCATGCGTGTATTGGGTCGCGCCGCTCGCGGTGAACTTCGGAGTGTTGGGAATACGGTCGCCGGCTCGGCCAGCGTCATTATCGGTGGCGGCAAGCGGCTGATCCTCGGTCAGTCGGGCGTTTTGCACGGATATCGAGCCCTGAAGCTCCAGTCCGGAAATCGGGCGTGCTGTCAGCTCCGCCTCTAGGCCATCACTGGAAGCCTTGCCCGCGTTTCCGATATAGGGAAATCCCAGTCCCGGGGTCCGATTCAAGGTTTGGATGTCAGTCCAGCGGATTGCGTAAGCCGTCAAATTGAAGATCAAGTGCCTTTCGAGCCAGCTGCTCTTCAAACCAACCTCATAATTCCACAACGAATCCGATTTGAACCCTTCTGGCACTTGGATGATTGCGCCGAACCCCGCATCGTTCGTACCGCCCTGCCGGAAACCCTGCGCGGCCAGGGCATAAACAAGCGCATCGCTATTGATCTGATAAGAGACGCTGACTTTCGGGGTCACCTTGGTCTCGCTCGAATGCGAAACGCGCGGCAGTTCCGGAGGGCCGCCAAAAAACGGAAATGTGTTTTGCGAATTGGCATCTTCGGTGGACTTGAACCAGCGCAGCCCGACGATCATGCTGAGCTTGGGGGTGACCTGGTAGGTCCCTTCTCCAAACACCGCGTACTGTTCAACTTTTTTAGAAGAGGTTCGCCCGAAAATGTTGGGATCCGTTTGCGTGGCCAACCCGTTTGCATCCACCGTCACGACGCTGCTGACGAAGCTGCGCTTCAGCTTCTGATACAACGTGCCGGCGACAAATTGGAATGGCCCGTCAAGCTTGCTGCTCAATCGAGCCTCATTGGTGAAGATAGAACTGTCTTCCGGCTGCAAGGTTACCGCCGGCAAATCCGGGACGCCAAAGAAAATCAGGATCGGCGTTGAGTCGAACTTGAAATCTACGAAGCGCTTGAAATAAGCGGACGACACGTCGAGGTTGAATTTATCGAACTGATAGTTGACTTCCAACTGACTGATCGTCGCCCGGTCGGTACGAGGACCTTGAGTGAATTCGCTGTTTTTCAAATCTCCGTCTGTTGGGAAAAAGAAGGATTTTCCGCCAATATTTTGTTCCTGATACAGAACCGAGCCGGTGACTTTCAATCGATCCGTGACGGCCCAGGTCAACGATGCCCGTCCGCCGTTCGTTTTTTCGGTGTTGATGTCGCGCAAACCAAGCCGAATATTATCGATGAATCCACTGTCGTCCACGCGCCAGCCGACCGCCCGCATCGCGAGCTTTCCATCAACGAGCGGCAAATTGATCGTTCCGTTCACACTGTAGTTGCGACCGCCCTTTTCCGTGGTCGACAATTCCGCACCGGCGTTGCCTTCAAACTGGCCCAGCTTCGGCTGCTTCGTGACCAGCCGGATTGTTCCGCTCAGAGAACCCGCGCCATACAAAGTGCCCTGTGGACCCCGCAAGACTTCGATTCGGTCGATGTCGAACAGGCGAATGTCGATATTCTTTCCGCCGCCGTCGTCCTCGCCGTTTGATCCGCTGATCACTGCATTATCCAGATATACCCCAACGGTGGGTGCTCCGATGGATTGTACGCCGCGGATGATATAGCGCTTGTCACCGGGGCCCTGATCCTGGAAAACAAGCCCCGGAACCGAATGCGACCATTCTGACAATTCGGTCGCGCCGGATTCCTTTAACCCTCTTGCGGACAATGCGGTGATGCTCAACGGAACAGACTGAGCCGTTTCCTCTCCGCGTTTGGTTGCGGTCACGACGATCTCTTCGATTGAATCGCTGGGCGGCGGTCTATGCGTCGATGATTCTTTCTGCGCAGTTGGAGCTGGACTCGGCTCGGAAGACTGCGCAAGCAGCATCCGGGATGTCGAAGCCAGCAGAACCGCTCCGTCCGCTGCACGCGATGCTGCTTCGGATTCCGCAGACTGAATCGCGATCGTACCCGCGTTGATCAATGCGTATTTTAAATGAGTGCCATGCAACAACTGATCGAGGGCACGGCGAATACGCATGCGTCCCGAGATGCCGTCCGCAATTCGGTCCGGAATCACCGCACTGGAGGTCAAGACCTGAATGTGAGCCTGTTCCGAGAATCCAAACAAGGCCTTCTCCAGTGGCTGCTGAGGCAGGTCAAACACGGCTTCACGCTCGAGGTCCGTCGCGAATGCAGAAGCCTGGGTGGACAACAGAGCCATCAGACAAGCCATGGCCGCGGCCGCATAGCCAAATTGGTTTTGCATCTTCAGTTCCCCATTTCTATTATCGATTCGCACGATCCAATACAACATCAACGCATCAACGGAAAAAAGCGGAAGCATGAATTCGCAATTGAATTGGTTTAGTCCTTCTCCTGCACGATGAAAGCAGAGCCGTCGCGACGGATCACGACCGGGAAGATCGCCGGTAAGCCTTCGATCCAGTCGGATACCTTGTCGTTGAATACGGTTCCGGTAAAGCGCAAATCGCCCAGCGAGGATTCCGCGATCCGGATCTCCACTCCAGAAGCAGCCCGCACGCTCGCCAAAACCGACCGCAACGGTTCGCGCGCAAAATACAGGCGTCCCGAACGCCAGGATGCCACGGTACTGGGTTCGATATGCATCATCTGCATTTGGCGATCGCCGACATTGATGGCGATTTCCTCGCCGCGCCCCAGGTTGATTCGCCGCACATCCGTCTGCGTTCCCCGGCCCTGCCGTAACGACGGAATCCTTTTCAATCCGTCCGGCAATGAATCGCCATCGCGCGGTTCAACCAACACAATGCCTTCCTCAACAGCGACGACAACACGGTCTGCTGCGGTGCGTACATTGAAGGCGGTTCCGACCGCGGTCACATGCAAGGAACCGGCACCCACTATGAATGGGTGCGCTTTGTCGTGTGCCACCTGAAAGTAGGCCTCGCCCTGGATCAAATCGATATGCCGGACACCTCCCGAAAAGTCGACCGTGAACTTTGAATCGCCGGCAAGTTCAACGTGCGATCCATCCGACAGTTCGAAACGTCGGCTTTCGCCCTGCACAGTAGCGAACTCCCTGCCGTGTGGCGCTTCAACTAGCCATGCGAGCCCGCCGATGACGACCGCAAAAGCTACCGATGCGGCAGTCAACCACGAAGTCCGCGGGATGCGTGCCAGCGCGGAAGAACCCTTAGATTCGCGTGCGCCGGCCGTAACCTGCCAAATGCCTCGCGCCTCGTTGAAGGCCTCTTGATTGCAAGGATCCGAGTCGAGCCACTCGAGCCACTCGCTGATGAGTTCCGTGGACTCAGACTGCTCGCGCAGCCTCACAAACCATTCGCAGGCTTGCTCGAATCTGCGCTGCGAATCGCCGTGCATATGCAGCTCAGACACGATTGCGATCCATCCGTTAGACCATTTGCCTCCAATCTCAAGCGACAATGACTCATCGCTTGGACAACGTAGTAGCGGATCATGCGTTCACTGACGCCCATTTGAGCGGCGACGTCGGCCAAACTCAGCTCCTGCACCCGATACAGAAGAAACGCGCGGCGGCAGGGTTCTGGCAACTCCCCTAGGTAGTGATTCGCAAGCGCGGCCTGCTGCAGGGTGGAAGTTAGTTCTTCCGGAGTAGGTTGATCGTTCAGTTCTTGAAAGGCTTGCAGTTGAGACTGTGTCGAACGCAAAATGCTGCGATGCCGCAATCTATCGATCGCAAGATTGGCAGCGGTCTTGAACAGGTAGGCCCGAAGGAAGCTCAGGGTTTCCGGCTGATCCAGATTCAACAGCCGAGCGTAGGATTCCTGTGCAACCTCTTTGGCCTCTTGCACGGATTGAAGCCGCGTCTGCAAGAACCCGACCAAACGTTGATTGTGCTGCTCAAAAAGCTCGGACAACATCGACCGTCGTGTCGAGCCACTGGCCGAATCGTCCAACCAGGGAGAGGTTTCCGCCATAGAAGAAAGAACGATCCAACGGCAATTTCCGGAAGCGATTCGACAGAATTAGTTGCCCGAATGGTGAATCTACGCGATTGCCCAACTAAAGTCTGATACTTGCGCCGCGGTCCGTTAATGGCCAAACCCCTCGGATGCGCGGGGCAGACGAACCGATAGCTTAGTACCGATGGGTTGGACTTGCTGCAAGAGCATGACTCCGCCCCGGGATCCGCACCGCTCCCGAACCCCGAGCTACCGAAGCGATCCCGGCCGAGGATCGCCTATCACTAGAGCGTTTCGAGTCTGGTGCGCCAATTTTCGCCCCCATAATATTACTGCATCTTCTTCCCATAGGTCTACTCACAGCAATTTATTTGGCGACCGCAGCAGACCGCAGCGTAGCGACGCGAATCATTTCAGGTACGACTTGACCACACGAAGAACCGTATCGAGCTCCTTTTTCCGCTGCGCCAAACTGGGCTCATTCACAAGATGATCGGTCAGATGCCCTTCGATGATCGCGGCCATCAGGCCGTTTACGGCACCGCGAATCGCGGCCGCTTGCTGCAGGATGGCGGTGCACTCGCTCTCACTGCGGATAAGGTTTTCCAACGCGGAAGTCTGCCCAAGAATCCGTCTAACGCGCGCCAGCAGCTTGGACTTATCGCGAGTCGTATGCGCCATGGAGTCACCGCCAGAAAAATATAAATATACTAGGGGGTAGTATAGTATCTTCCTTCGTCCATAGTACATAGGCCGTCCAATGACTGATTTTTCTGCGTTACTTCAGCAAGGCAATGCCTGGCTTTTCGTTCCGAGCGCGATTCTCCTCGGCGCTTTGCATGGACTTGAACCCGGTCACTCGAAGACCATGATGGCGGCGTTTATCGTCGCCATTCGTGGCACCGTCACTCAAGCACTTTTGTTAGGACTAGCCGCCACGGTTTCGCACACCGCGGTTGTGTGGGCCATCGCGATGGCCGGCTTATACTTTGGACGCAATTGGGACGCCGCGGCAACCGAACCGTATTTTCAAGTCATCTCCGCGGTGTTGATCATCAGCGTAGCCGGCTGGATGGTTTGGCGCACTTGGCGCGATCAACATGGTTCGCACAATCATGGTGACGATCATCACCATGACGACGTTAAAACCATAGACACAGAGCATGGCGTTGTGCGGTTGGAAGTGTTTGAGAGTGGCGTTCCGCCGCATTTCCGTTTGTACCACCAAAACGACAACGAACACCTATGGCAAGCCAATGAGGTACGGATTGAAACCGAGCGCGCCGACGGCACGCGTCAGTGTTTCAGTTTCGTACGGCACGATCGCTATCTGGAATCGGAACAGGAGATTCCGGAGCCGCACGAGTTTGTTGCCCGACTGCGCCTCGGGCACGAATCTCACAGCCATGACTACGACGTCGAGTTCGTTGAGCAAGGCCACCACCACGCCATTTCGGACTACGACGGACTGGACGTGTCGGCGCCCGGCTATCAAGACCCGCATGAATTGGCCCACGCAAACGATATCCGCCGGCGATTCGCCAACAAAGAGGTGACGACCGGTCAAATCATTGTGTTTGGCCTGACCGGCGGGCTGATTCCCTGCCCGGCCTCAATTACCGTGTTGCTGCTGTGTCTGCAGCTGAAGAAGGTTGCCCTCGGTGCAGTTCTCGTTCTGTGCTTCAGCATTGGCCTCGCCCTAACAATGATGACCGCCGGGGCGCTCGCAGCTCTCAGCGTGAAACACGTTTCCAGACATTGGAGCGGCTTCGGTACGTTCGCCCGCAAGGCCCCTTATTTCTCGAGTGCCTTGATTGTGCTGGTGGGTCTTTACGTCGGCTACCAAGGCGTTCGAGCCTTGGTGTGACCATCGTCAATAGAGCGAATTACTGTAACGGACTCTCCGCGGGCGTCGCGACGAAAGTCGCCACGGATTTTTACGGGCGTAAACGCGGTATGTGTACCGCTCACATAGAATTCAGGGATTTCGACAGCTTTTGCCGAGCACGGCGCAACCGCATCTCCACCGCCTTCGTCGTCGTCTTTAGCACAGCAGCTGCGGCTTCCTGCGAGAGCCCTTCAACCGTCGTCAATATCAAAGCTTCCTTGTACAACGCCGGAAGCGCTGCAATTGCCTGGTCAAGTTGCCGCAATCGATGCTCTGCCTGCGATTCGCTCTCGGTCAATTCCGCGGCTTCCGCGGGAGATGGCGTTGCGGCTGACGGTTCGGCAGCAATAAGCTGCGAGATCCAGCGTCGAAATCGATGGCGGCGGCTAAAGTCCCGGCATTTGTTCAGCGCAACCGTACGCGCCCAGGCCAAAAATGATCGTGAAGCGTCAAATCGGTGCAAGTTTTCCCACACTGAGATGAACGTCTCCTGCAGCAGATCATAGGCATCATCGGAATTCCCGATGTAGCGGCGAACCAGGCGATAAAGAATCTGCTTGTGTCGGCCGATGAGCATTTCGAAGGCAATCCGATCGCCTTGTTGCGCCCTCGATGCGAGATCCTCGTCCGACAAACCAGAGGTCGGCAAAATCACGGCTGGGTGGCAGTCAATGCCTGATTCACCGTTCGGTCGAACTGATCGACCTGGTCCCTCGACAGCACCCCGCGCATGGAGATGACGTGCTGTACGGTGGCTTGCTGCAGTCCGATCATGGCACGATTCAACCGATCAATGGCGGCCTGGGCGTCCGCGTCATACTGATGCCGCACGGTGATTGCGGCTGCGATGTCACGATTGGCATCCCGCATTTCAGTTTCGAATCGCAGACGTTTCGCGGCAAACTCCGATTCGAGAGCCACGAGCCTATTGTCCTGAGCCGAGGTCAAATGAAGCCCGCTATGCAATAGTTGGTCAACTTGCGGCGTCGCGTGCGCCTGCCGCAACCGGTAACTGACGCCTACCCAGCCACCGAGCACCGCTGCCACCAAGGTAAGCGCAATTAAGACCACCGAGAGGCGCGATGCACTCACCGAGCTTCTCCGAGCAGCAAGCTCGACGGCGTTAACTCCAACCCTAACGTCAGCGATGAGCGCCCCTTCGCAGGAACCGGCGATTGCGCCGAGTTAATTCCAATCGCCACGCTTCCGACAAACGCAACAATCATCACAATACCCTGTAGGGAGGCTCTCCGGCGCGCCGCCTCTCGGATTTGACCGCGCTCGGCCAACTTCCGCCAGACGTCGGACTCCAGGCCGTCGAGCGAACGATCCGCTTCGGCCTGTCCAAATGTGCGCAATTCGTCGTCAATCATATGACTTCTCACTTTGAACCAGATTGACCCAATACGCTCGGCAGCCGGCCAACCCTCCGACAGAGGGGCAAGCATGAGACGTGCGTATATCCACGTTACCTACCTGGAGAAACTGCCTTGAAAATGCTAGTTCTGTCGTTAGTCGGCGTCACCATTCTTGCAGCTGCACCGTTAATCGCGAACGCCCACGATCATGTCGAGGAGACCACATTTTGGTTCGGGCGACCCGGCGACGCAGCCAACGTCAAGCGGACAATAAAGCTGACTGCAACCGACATCAAGTTTGCCCCTAAACGGATCAACGTGGCGGTCGGCGAGACTGTCAAATTCGAGATCAGCAACGAAGGCAAGCTTGACCACGAGTTCGTATTGGGCAGCAAGGAGGAGCAGATCGAGCATGATAAGGAAATGGCGGCAATGGCTGGTATGAAAATGACCCACATCAATGGAGTGAGCGTTGCGCCCGGCACAACCAGCAGTCTCGTATGGACGTTCACAAAATCTGGTTCGCTGCAGTACGCGTGCCACGTCCCGGGTCACTACATGGCCGGAATGGTCGGGCGACTCACAATCAAATGACGTCAACGCGGCCCTGGTTAGCCCTCGGCGGCGGCGTAATTGGAACGTGGCGGCGCCGAATGCGCTGTTGCTCAATGCTTGTGGTCGTTGCAACTGCCATATCCGTGCAAGCTGCTGCCAACGAGCCCATGACCCTCGACCAACTGATCGAAACCGCCGAACACGACAATCAGAACCTGCGCGCCGCACGATTGGCGATCGACAGTGCTCGGGCGCGCCTTGTGCAGGCGGGTGCCTTGCCGAATCCGAAAATCAACGTCGGTGCGGGGAGTGATTTTGCATTTAGAAATGAAGGTTCCTATAACGCATTGGTTGGAATCAGTCAGGATTTTCCAATCGCAGGGCGACTGCAGCATCAGAAAGCTGTCGCCCAGGTCGACATTGAACTTGCCCAGACCGAGTTCCTGAATGCACAGCGGCGACTCGCCGGCGAGATAGCCGCGAACTCGTACCACATGCTTGTATTGGATCGCCAGATTCAGGTGCGAGATGCATTAAGCGCTGCGGAAGAGCGCCTGGCCAGTATCACGCGCAGCCGCTTTAAGGCCGCCGAAGTTTCCGAACTGGACGTTAACGCCGTGTCGCTTGAGCTGCAACGAATCCGGCAGGAGCGATTACTCCTGCAACTGCAGCGCCGTACGTTGCTGCAGTCATTGAATCAACAACTAGGTCGCCCCGCGAATTCGCCGCTGGAAATTGCCATGCCGCCGCCTCCGGTCGACGAAATCCCCGCGCTCGAGTCAGTATTATCGAAGGCGCTTCTACAACGGCCAGATCAGCGTCAGGCATCCCTGCAGATTGACCGTGCGCAAGCGGAGCTTGGCCTTGCGAATGCCAAGCGCTGGGAGGATTGGAGTGTCGGACTCGGCGTACAACAGGGACGTCAAGACATTGTCGGCTCCCCGCCGCAGCCCAATGAGCGAGCACTAACCCTAAGCGTTACTGTCCCGTTGTCGCTGAGAAGTCGCACAGAGGGACGGCTGACAGAGGCGGCGATCGGCGTTCGACAGTCGCGCGCACTATCGGAGGCCCTAACCCAGCAGATCCGCAATGAGGTTGCGGCCGCACACGCAGAAACCGCCAGTCTGCAGGCGCTGTCGAAAGATTTCGAATCGACGCTGCTGCCGGTCTCTGCGCGCAATGTCGAGCTAGCGCGCAAAGGCTATGAACACGGTCTCGTTTCTCTTATAGAGGTTATTCAAGCACAGCGTCAAGAGTTTGAATTGAAGGCTGCCGCCCTCAATACTTTGGATCAGTTTCTTCAAGCCTACGCGCGATTCCGCACGGCAGTCGCCGACTATCCCCTGCTGACGGACTTCTCACCATGACTAAGACTTGCGCCGTTCGTCACCCCTACACCCTGGCAGGCGCGTTGGCCACAGCAATCCTTCTGTTATGGGCGGTGCCGGCGCCGGTTCTCGCTCATGGGGATGAGGTCAAAGTCGGCACGGGGCCCTCAGGCCCTGTATCGTTGAGCGCGGCACAGAGCAAGGCAATCGGCCTCACCTTGGAGGCCGTCGACTTGCGACCGCTCGCGGATTTGCTGAATCTGAATGGCCAGATTCAGTTATTGCCGGAGCGCCACAGTCAGGTCAGCGCCCGAATCAGCGGCCAGGTTACTGCCCTATACGTGCAACTGGGGGACCGCGTACATGCGAGCCAGCGACTTGCGCGAATTCAGGCGCGCTTGGTTGGCGATCCACCTCCCAGCGTCGATGTCTCCGCTCCCCAAGCGGGCACCGTGGATGTTGTCAACATCGCGCTCGGGCAGTCCATCGACCCGGCCAGCACCCTGTTTGAAATTAGCGACCGGTCCCAGGTGAATATGGTTGCGCGCGTCTACGAGGAGGACCTCGGGAAAGTGCGCTTAGGGCAAGATGCCCGGATCCGCACCTTGAGCTATCCGGATCACGCGTTTAACGGCAAGGTTACGCTAATCGGTCCGACTCTGGACCCGGCAAGCCGCACGGCAGTGGTGTGGTTTCGACTCGCTAATCCTGATGGACTTCTGAAGCCCAATTTGTTTGCAAAAGCGGCCGTTGTACTAAAGCGGACGGAGGCAACGCTGGCCGTTCCGAATGCCGCAATTATTGAGGCAAACGGCGAGAAATTTGTATTCGTCAAACAGGCAGACAAGTTCAATCGCGTTGAGATCACAACTGGCCTCGCAGACGATTCATACACCGAAGTCACGGAGGGTCTCGTACCCGGCGATGAGGTGGCAACGCTGGGCAATCGTGAGCTGTACACAATGTGGTTGACGGGCGGAAAGAAGCCTCAGGCCGAAGCAGAATAAGGAATGTTAAACCGCCTAATCGCCTGGTCGCTGCACAACCGGCTAATCGTGCTTGCCATGACGCTAGTATTGTTCGTCGCCGGCGGTGCGGTGTTGCAACGCATGCCCGTCGACGTGTTTCCGGAGTTTGCGCCGCCGCAGGTTGTTATCCAGACCGAGGCGCCCGGCATGGCGCCGACCGATGTCGAATCGCTGGTCACCTATCCGCTGGAAAGCGCAATCAATGGGTCCCCGGGGGTCAGCTCGGTACGCTCGAAGACCTCCGTGGGTCTGTCGACGATCACGGTGGTCTTCGACGCCGCAACCGATATTTACCGGGACCGGCAGTTGATCAATGAACGCATGCAGAGCGTGGCTGCGCAGTTGCCCGGCGCCGTGAGGCCGCCCGTCATGTTGCCGGTGACCTCGTCCGTTGGTTGGCTGGTCAAATATGCGCTGGTCAGCGACACCTTGTCGCCACAGGAGCTTAGGACAGTATCCGACTGGAGCATACGCCCGCGAATGCTCGCGCTTGGCGGCATCGCCTCCGCCGTGTCAATCGGCGGGGAGGTTAAACAATATCAGGTACTGCTGGATCCAGACCGAATGCTGGCCTATCACATCAGCGTGGCTGAAGTGCGCCAGGCATTGAAGAACACCAACGTCAACATACCGGGCGCCTTCCTGCAGAAGTCTGGGCAGGAATTGACGGTCAGCGGCATTGGTCGGATCGCCTCTCTGAATGATATTCGTGGCACGGTCATAACCTTGCGCAACGGCGTGGCGATTACGGTCGGGAATATTGCCGAGGTCACGATCGGATCGGAGATCAAGCGCGGCGACGGCGCGTTCGGCAATCGGGGTGCGGTAATCGGCACCATCTCGAAGGCGTATGGCGCCGATACGGTCAAGACGACCGAAAAAGTCGAGGCTGCGCTTGCCGACATTAGGAAGACGCTGCCGACCGGCGTCACGATGGACACGAAAGTGTTTCGACAGGCCAATTTCATCGAATCCGCCATCAAGAATCTGCGCGATTCGTTGCTGCAGGGCGCGTTGATCGTCATCATCGTGCTATTCCTGTTCTTGATGAACTGGCGCGCGTCTCTCATCACCTTTCTCTCGATGCCCGCCGCCTTCGTCGGCGGCATACTGGTCATACACTGGTTCGGCGTCGGAATTAATTCGATGACCCTTGGCGGACTTGCGATCGCCATCGGGGAAGTCGTCGACGATGCCATTGTCACCGTTGAAAATGTCGTGCATCGGCTGCGGATCCACCGGGCTTCGCGAACACAGCGCGCCATCGGCCAGGTAATATTTGATGCGGTGCGGGAGATCCGCAACTCCGTGGTCTACGCAACTCTAATCATCGTGCTCATTTTCCTTCCGATATTCTTCCTGCAAGATCTCGCCGGGCGGATATTTCGGCCGCTCGGAATTGCCTACATCGCATCGGTGATGGCGTCCTTAGTCGTATCCGTCACAATGGTTCCCGCGCTCTGTTACCTATTGCTGTCACGCGGTGAGGAAAAGCGCGGTGACAATGGCGTCATCGATGCACGCGATCAAGTCGCCACATTGCCCGATAACTGCGCGCATGAAGGCAAGACCGGCGCCGAGGCGGAGACCGGTTTCGTACGCTGGATAAAGAGGCACTTCGAGACGGCGCTGCGCTTCGCATTGCGTCGCTTCTGGATTGTGATGGGCGCGGCGGTAATCGCATTCGCGGCCACGCTCACGCTATTGCCGCTTTTCGGCCTATCGTTCCTCCCGGACTTTCGCGAAGGCAATTTCATCATCGCGATGAACACACTACCGGGAACCTCCCTCGAGGAGTCAATGCGCCTCGGAAAACTGGTACGGGAGGCGCTGCTGAAATACCCGCCGGTCGTTTCCATAGCCCAGCGTGCGGGACGGGCAGATCTCGACGACGATGCCAATGGACCCAATTTCAGCGAATTCGATGTCCAGCTGGACTTCGCGAGAGACAAAACCGTAACAGCCAACGTGCTGCTTGCGCATATCCGCGATGACCTCGACAACGTGCCGGGCGCCGTATTTAATTTGGGGCAGTTCATTGCGCATCGAATGGACGAGGTGCAATCCGGTATACGAGCGCAGGTCGCGATTAAGATTTTCGGCGATCAATTGCCGACGCTATTTCGGCTCGGACAGCAAGCTAAGTCGATATTGCAAAACGTCCCCGGCGCTGTGGACATCAATCTTGAGCAGCAGATCAGCGTACCTCAGGTCAATATCCGTATCGATCGTGACAAGGCCGCTCGCTATGGCATCAACATCGGTGCAGTTGCTGAGGACCTCCAGACTACTTTGAACGGTGAAACGTTGACTTCAATCCTTGAAGGTCGCCGCAGCTTCGATTTGGTATTGCGGCTGAATGCAAGCGCCCGGGACCAGGTGGCGGCGATCCGCGATATCTTGGTCGATGCGCCGGCGCTGAACCCGCCAGACGGGGGGAAGATTCCGCTGCGCGAGGTGGCTTCGATCAGCATCGACGATGAGCCGTATTCAATTGGTCGCGAGAGTGTGCGTCGATTGATCGTGCTCGGATTCAATGTGCAGGGCCGCGATCTTGGAACGGTCATTGCCAACGCTCAGCAGGCGATCGGCGAGAAGCTCAAGTTGCCAACCGGCTATTCCATTGAGTATAGCGGCCAGTTTGAGAGCCAGCGCGCCGCCAATCGAACGCTGCTCGATTTCGGGCTGTTGGCGCTGTTTGGCGCCGTACTGCTGCTTTACAAGGCTTTCGGGAATTTTCGAGAAGCCCTGTTAGTGCTATTTAATTTGCCGCTGGCGATGATCGGCGGAATTGTCGCGCTGTATCTGGCTGGCGCAAACTTAAGTGTTGCAGCCATGATCGGGTTTATCACACTTTTCGGCATCGCGACGCGCAACGGTATTATTTTGGTCAGCCACTACAACCAACTGCGTGCATCGGGCAGACCTTTGGAGGACGTCGTAGTGCAAGGAACAATTGATCGTTTAGTGCCGGTCTTGATGACCGCGCTCACGGCAGCATTGGGTTTGCTGCCGCTCCTGTTCGGATCGCCGGTCGGTAAGGAACTCGAGGTGCCGCTGGCCCAGGTTGTACTCGGCGGATTGATAAGTGCAACGTTTCTCAACCTACTCGTCGTGCCGACAGTTTACAACCGACTTGAACGCTGGCGCGAACGAAGGCAACCCGCTAGCCTCACTCACCTTGCCTCACTGGAGACACCGTCATGAAATACCCGAACTTCGCCGTGGCTGGTTTGCTTCTGACGCTTGCCGTTGGCATACCGAACGCACTCGCACCGCAAGCGATCGCAGCTGAGGCGGCAACAGCCGCAGTTGTTCCTGCGACCCTGGATGCCTTATGGAAGAGTATCGATGCAAAGTCGGCCGAGCTGAAGATCACGATCAATCGTGGTGCGCTTGACCAAGTTCATCACCAAGCCTACGCCATCCGCGATCTCGTTGCGGCGCTGCCTGGCATGTCCAAGTCGCTCGCACCGGAACGGCTCGCCAAAGTGCAAGCCGGCGTCAAGTTTGTCGCGACGCTTGCCGAACGTCTCGATGCAACGGGAGATGCCAAGGATGCGGCCGGTACCAAACAGAACTTCGAGAAGCTTTCAAACGTATTGGCATCCCTGCGATCGAATTATTTTTCCCCAAAATAGAGTCTGAAGTTTTTGGATTTAACTCGGCGTCCGGCGGCGTCGATCAACATCTGCGAGAGAACGGCAGTTTCGCGCAGGCGCGAACGCACTACGCGGATCACAACTCTGTCGTGAAGGAATTGGCAGCGGCTCTCGTACTCCAGTTCAACGCTCATCAACTTCGATTCCCCGATTGGTCTGCCTATGGTCGACAGCAACCGTCCGGGGGCTTCCTGCAGCGACGGCGGATCGGCCGCAATAGCGTGCGCAATGCGATGCGCGATGACGAATCTGTTTTGGGCGGGAACAGTAACACCGCACGCTGCTATAACGCAGCCGATGTTCTCGGGGCCTTGCGCGGTGCGCGCAGCCGCAGCGCGTTGGTGATCACGGAAACGGAACTCAGGGCCATCGCTGCGCTCGCAATCATCGGACTCAGGACGATGCCGAACGTCGGATACAGCACGCCTGCCGCCACCGGCACACCGATGAAATTGTAGATGAAAGCGAAAAACAGATTCTGGCGGATATTGCGCATGGTCTTTTGGCTCAACGTGCGCGCCCGGGCAATGCCGGTAAGCTCCCCCTTGACCAGCACAATCCGCGCGCTGTTCATCGCGATATCAGTCCCGGTCCCCATGGCGATTCCGACGTTGGCCTGCGCCAGGGCCGGCGCATCATTGATGCCATCGCCGGCCATCGCCACGATGCGTCCCGCGCGCTGCAGCGCCTGCACTTGGCGGTATTTGTCCTCGGGCAGCACTTCCGCTTTGACGTCGTCAATTCCCACTAGTTTCGCGACGGCCGCTGCCGTTGCAGCGTTGTCGCCGGTAACGACAACGATATGGATTCCTGAGGCTTTAAGCTCCGCGATCGCCTCCCGCGTCGTCGGCTTGATGGGGTCGGCCACACCGATGTAGCCGGCCAGTCGGCCCTCGACCGCGAGAAACATGACGGTCTCACCGGCCGTGCGAAAGCCGGCGACGTCGGTCGCGATGGGTGCCGTGTCCGCTCCAACCAACTGCATCAAGGCGGCGTTGCCCAGTGCGATCGCTTTCCCGTCAACTTGACCCCGGACGCCTTTGCCGGTCACGGAGTCGAATTCGGCCACCGTAAGAGTCGTCGCGGTTTGCTCGGCTGCATACGTGGTGATGGCCTGAGCCAGCGGGTGCTCACTCAATCGCTCGAGTGCCGCGCAATACGCGAGTACATCATTCGACGTAAATCCGGTGCTGGCGATAACCCGCTGCACCTTGGGCTTCCCCTCGGTCAGCGTGCCGGTCTTGTCGATCACGACCGTGTCAATTTTTTCCATGAGCTCGAGGGCCTCCGCATCCTTGATCAGAACGCCTTCCTGAGCCCCGCGCCCGACACCCACCATAATCGAAATGGGCGTCGCGAGCCCGAGTGCGCACGGGCACGCAATGATGAGCACTGAAACCGCAACAACAAGGCCATTCGCCAAGCCAGGCGGGGGCCCGAAAACGGCCCAGACGATGAATGCAATAATCGCGAATGCGATCACGGTCGGCACAAACCACGCAGAAACCTGATCTGCAAGCTTCTGGATCGGCGCGCGCGTGCGGCTGGCATCGCTGACCATACGCACAATCTGAGACAGCAACGTGTCGGCGCCGATTTTCTCCGCGCGCATCAAGAATGAGCCGGTTTGATTGACGGTTCCCGCCGTCACTTGACTTCCGCCTGTCTTCTCGACCGGAATGGGCTCGCCGGTAATCATGGACTCATCGACGTTTGAGTGGCCGCTCGTAATGACTCCATCGACCGGCACCTTGTCGCCCGGCTTGACGCGCAGAACATCGGTGACCTGCACCTGATCGAGATGGATCTCCTCTTCTGATCCATCCGGCTTGATGCGCAATGCTGTATTCGGCGCCAGCGCCAACAGGGATTTGACGGCGGCGTTGGTACGAGAACGAGCACGTAGTTCGAGCACCTGACCCAGAATTACCAGCGTCGTGATTACGGCAGCCGCTTCAAAATACAATGGCGCAATTCCATTCATCTTGAAGGCCGCCGGCAGTAGCTGCGGCCACAGAAGTGCTACGACACTGAATGACCAGGCTGCCGCCGTGCCCAGCCCAATCAGGCTGAACATGTTGAGGTGCCAGCGCTTGAAAGACACCCAAGCTCGCTCAAAGAATGGCCAGCCACCCCACAGTACGACGGGCGTTCCGAGCGCTGCCTGCGCCCAGTTGAACCACTCACGCCCAACCCAGTGATGCAGATTCAGACCCGGCACGAACTCGCTCATCGTCACAATTAGCAGGGGAAGACTCAGCGCGGTGCTGATCCACAAGCGGCGGCCCATATCGTCAAGCTCGGATGTATCCTCCTGTGAACCCACAACCAATGGCTCAAGCGTCATGCCGCATTTGGGGCAGTTTCCGGGTCCAAGTTGGCGTATCTCCGGGTGCATTGGGCAGGTGTAGATCACATCGGCAGATGCAGCCGCGCTGACGGAGGGGGTCGCTGACGGCGCCGACTCCCGCTGCGGTTTCAGGTACTTTGTAGGGTTGTCGATGAACTTGGTCTTGCAGCGGTCGCTGCAGAAGTGATAAGCCGTGCCGCGATGCTCGAAGGTTTTCCCTTGCTTTTCTGTCACCGACATCCCGCATACGGGATCAATGTAACCGGCGACAACCGATTTGCTGCCGTCGGATTTGCTACCGGCTGAAAGCGGATGCCGGCGCGCGTCGTTCGAGTCTTGGGGGGAAGTGTCGTTCATTCCTTCAATCCTTGTCGCGGCCAAGCGACGATGCGCGTGCTGACCATGTGCATGGACGACGTGCGGCTCAGACTCGCCGATGCATTTCAGGCGCCGCCGGCGATCGCGACCTGTCAGTGCGCATCTTGCGAGGTGACGGCGGGCTCTAGAGCAGCAGTGGCCGGTCCTTGATCCAAGAGCGCGAGCAGAGTGCCGCGATCGATTGTCTCGTGCTTCAGCAGCGCATTCGCCAACGCCGCCAGCTGCGCTCGCCTTTCAGTCAACGTCGTGAGTACGCGTAGTTCAGCCTCAGTGAGAAGCCGCCGCACTTCCTCATCAATTGTCTGGGCCGTGCGTTCGCTGTACTCACCGCGACCGGGTGCCTGCATGTCCGGCAGGAACATCCCCGGTCGGTCGTTTTGTAGCGTTGCCGGTCCGAGCGTCGGACTCATGCCATATTGAGTCACCATGTGTCGCGCCAGGTCCGTCGCCCGCTGCAAGTCGTTCCGTGCTCCGGTCGACACCTCGCCGTAAACCAACTGTTCGGCGACGCGCCCGCCCAGCAGAACGTCGAGTCGATCCAGAAGTTCGCTGAATTTCAGCAAGTACCGGTCCTCGGTCGGAAGTTGCTGCGTGAATCCTAGCGCTCCGATGCCACGCGGGATGATCGAAATCTTGGAAACCTTGTCGGCTGCGGTCCGTGATTCAGCGACGAGGGCATGACCTGCCTCGTGGTACGCAACGGTTTTCTTTTCAGCCGGATTCATGACCCGATTTTTCTTTTCCAGACCCGCGACCACGCGATCGATCGCTTCTTCGAAATCACTCATGTCAACCGTCATCTTATTCTTACGAGCGGCACGCAGCGCGGCCTCGTTGACGATATTGGCGAGATCGGCGCCAGCAAACCCGGGGGTCTTGCCCGCGACACTTGCAAGATCGACATCGGGGCCCAGGGTCAGCTTTTTGGCGTGCAATCGCAGAATCTTTTCGCGGCCCCTGATATCCGGCCGGTCGATCGCGACCTGCCGGTCGAACCTGCCGGGGCGCAACAGTGCCGGATCGAGGATCTCCGGCCGGTTGGTGGCGGCCATGATGAGGATGCCGCTGGCCGTGTCGAAACCGTCCATCTGCACGAGCAGCTGATTGAGGGTTTGCTCGCGCTCGTCATTACCGGCCAAACCGCTGACGCCGCGCGCCTTGCCGAGTGCATCCAATTCGTCGATAAAGATGATGCACGGCGCCAGCTTCTCTGCTTGCTGAAACAGATCGCGGACGCGCGCGGCGCCCACACCAACGAACATTTCCACGAATTCCGAGCCGCTGAGAGACAGAAACGGCACCTTTGCCTCACCGGCGACCGCCTTGGCGAGCAAAGTCTTTCCGGTTCCGGGGGCGCCAACGATCAAGACACCCTTGGGAATGTGGCCACCGAGGCGGCGGTAGCGCTCCGGACTCCTAAGGAAATCAACGACCTCGATCAGCTCCTCCTTGGCCTCGTCGATTCCCTCGACGTCCGCAAAGGTTACGTCCAGATTCTTCTGAACATAAATTTTTGCCTTGCTCTTGCCAACATCCATCATCCCACCCATCTGACCCGTCCCCATGCGGCGCATGACCAGGCTCCAGATCACGACGAATATCACGGCGGGCGCAATCCAGGACAGTAGGGTTGAGAACAAGCGATTTTCGATGCGTCCGGAGAACTTCACCTTGGCAGCCAGCAGCGCCGCTACGAGATTGGCGTCCGGTACCCGGGCGACAACAAACGCGTGCACTTTGAGCTCGGCCGGCGGTAGCGGTTGTCCGAAGGTTGACGTGATCGGCTCCTTTGAGCCGCTCAGATCGGCGATGCCGGTGAGCTGGTCGTCGGTAATCAGAACCTCTTTGACCCTGCCGGCCTGCAGCAGCGCTTGGAATTCGCTGTAGGCGATCGGCTGGGCATGCGGCATGCTGAGAAAACTCTGAATCGCCAGCAACGCCATGGTAGCCACAAAGAAATACCAGATCGAAAAATGCTGCTTGCTATCCATGGTGATGACCCATTATGCGAACCAACGGTAGCGCCCGAATCGCTGCATCGGTCTCATCGGGAACATTTGGATTGCTCCCAGGCATTGTATGTCACAAGCGCTGCATCGATAACAAGTCTGAACGCCATTCAAGGGGTCAACGTTGCAATAGCCATCCCTGACCCGACCGGCGTCAACCGGAGATCCGCTTGCCTCGTCGTTGCCCGAGATCTCGAATTGGCGGACTTTGCTCCCTGCCACGGGTGCAGAATTTTCTGCCGCCGCCGTTCCGGCGGATAGCATCCACGCTGGTCCATGATTCCGCCGATCGTCTTGCCGATTGCTGGCATATCGGCGCTCCTTGGTCTCGATCACTCAACACAGACTTGCGCACTGTGTGCTGCTCGCTAAGCACGTGGCGCTTGGACGCGCGCCGCAAAAAAGTTGTACAACGGGCCGAAGATCAGACTTATGTACCAGCCCCAGCCGAAGCTCTCGACCAGCCCCAACAGAAAGCTACGAAACGTCAGCAATTCAAATCCGGGGAGAAACAGGGATAGCGCTGCATGTGGAACGGGCAAAGACGGAAACAACAGGTAGCCGAGCACGCACAAGACAAATGAGATCGAAAGAAAAAGGCTGCTCGCAAGACCCAGCGCCAGCACTGGAACAAGCGGTGCCTGATAGGCATGCCGGACCACGCTGTCGCGTCGGAGTACTTCATTCCCGTGAGCTTTAGCAAGCATGATGATGCTCCTTCACGATGGGAGTGGCGCCGGTCACTTGCGCGTAGGCGTTGGGCTCGGCTTCAAACTTCGCTCTGCAGTCCTGGGAACAGAAGTAATAGACCTGGCCGCGATACACGGCGGATTTCGCCTTTTCAGACTCCACTGTCATGTGACAAACTGAATCGATGATTTTGTCGCCCGGCGCAGTGATTGATCCAGCCGCCTTTGGCTCATCGTGTTTGTCGGAGGTGGAATCGGGATGGCCATGTCCGTGCCCGTGTCCCATCACATGTGCGCCGCAGCCGAACCGCATCATCAAGAATATCGCGGCGCCCCAGATCAGAAAGTAGATAAGAGATCCCATGCAGTTCTCCTGAGCGCGCCGGATCCATTACGGTTTGGGCGATGAGTGCAGATCGCCCGGCTGCGAACCGTCGGTGAAACCCAACCGCGGAAAAAACCTCGGCGTATGCGCCGCGTAGTCGCGCCAGCCTTGCCCAAAGAATCGTTCGGCATCGCCTTCCTCGGTGATCGCGAGTCTCACGTACATCCATACGAGAATGGGAAACATGGCCAGCGTCAACAGGGTCGGCCATTGCAGCAAAAAGCCAAACATGATCAAAACGAACCCGTCGTACTGCGGATGGCGAACGCGGGCATACGGTCCACTCATGGTCAAGGCACGCCGTCGCTGGGCGTGATAGAGCACGGCCCAAGAACTTGCGAGCAGCCAAAAGCCCAAGCCGATGGCGACCACGCTCGCAACATGTAGAAATCCAAAGTGCGGATCGCCGTGTTGGCCCGTCAACGTCCACCACAGATGACCGGCATCGTGCGACAGTAAATCCAAGTTCGGATATCGCGCTTGAAGCCAGCCCGAGAGCAAGTAGATTGTCAGCGGAAAGCCGTACATCTCCGCGAACAGCGCGACGATAAACGCAGAAAACGCACTGAAGCTGCGCCAGTCTCTGGGCGTCGATGGTTTGAAGAAGCTAAAGGCGAATCCAATGAACACGAGCGTATTGATGATCACCAAGCCCCAAAGCCCGTAGGCCGGAATACTATCGTGGTTCACGGCTGGTCCCTACCAGTAGTACGCGGTGAATTGGATTCACCCGGAGAATGCCCTTCGTGATCGGAATGATCGTGTCCGTGGTGCATGAACATCATCATGATCGGACAGGCCAGAAGCAGGAGGTAAGGCAAAATGCCGAATAGATGCACTCGATGCTCCGTAAACAAAAAAAATGCGGCGACAGCACCAAAACCAATTGCTGCATACCCGCCAGCCATTCGCCAGAATGCTGAAGCTTTGGATTGTTTGCCATTCATATCAAGTTCCTGAATTTCCGTCCGACAATTTCGTGTTTTCGAATTCGTAGCGATCGTGAGCAGGAAACCATCGACGCCCGGTCCGGGGATTCCGCCCCAATGGCGAATTGGCGCTGCACAAATGGAGAGCCTTCAAAAATGTCGTCGATTTCGACTATTGGAGCGTACACGATTATCCCTCCGCGTCTATTAGGAGAAACCACAATAGCGGCGGAACCAGCACCCGTAAGTTACAGACGCGAGGGTCGAAGCCGGCGCAACTACTCGGAGTAGGCGCGTCCGCTAGTTGCAATCCAGATTGTTCACACGTCGGTCTGATCGTTCGTAAACGCGCGTTGACAGGCTGAACGTAACGAACCCCCGGTGCTAACGCATTCACGTCGATCCTACGCGTACCCCCTGCTTTACTTCTGGACGGCAGAGAGCCTACCGTGATGACTCTGTTCGGCAGGAGCAGCCAAATCAATCGATGGAGAAATCCTCCCATGCCCTATTACATCGCAAAAACCGTCTCTGGCTCCTTCGAGGGCGTCGTCAATGAAGTGATATCCCGACTAAAATCACAGGGCTTCGGCGTCCTGCCCGATATTGACGTCCAAGCAACGCTCAAATCGAAAATCGGGGCGAATATGGGTAAATATCGAATCCTCGGTGCCTGTAATCCACAATTTGCCCACGAGGCACTCAAGCTCGAGAATAAGCTCGGCGTGATGCTGCGATGCAATATCATTGTGCGGGAAACTTCAGGCCAAAAGGTTGAGGTTGCTGCGATAGACCGTGTCTCCTCTATGGAGCGGACCGGCAATCCGGCCCTGCAATCAACGGCCGAGGAAGTACGTCGTCTCCTAGCATACGTGATCGCGACCGTCGGGAATTGAGCCGACACGCGCTACGTACGAATACATGGTTTCCGCCACCAGCAGACATTGTCAGGGAGTTCATGAATAGTGACAGGTACGGTGGGTCCAGCTTAGCGCAGGCGCGCACGTCTGCAACTACATATGAGGGGAAACTACCGCAACGGCGGGTGACGCACGAATTCCGCTCATCACTTGATT
>JANXOV010000053.1 GCA_025357635.1 Pseudomonadota bacterium | reverse complement strand
CAGCAACGCAGGTCCGCCATGCCCGGGTCCGGACACATAAATCATGTTCAGGTCGTACTGCCGGATGATCCGGTTCAGATGCACATAGATGAAATTCTGTCCTGGCGTCGTGCCCCAATGACCCAGCAACACAGGCTTGATATGTTCCAGGGCCAGCGGCTGTTTCAGGAGAGGGTTGTCGCGAAGGTAGATCTGCGCAACCGAGAGATAATTGGCCGCCCGCCAATAGGCATGCATTCGGCGCAGCAAATCTGAATCCGGCCCGCTCGCCTGCATTATTGGAAACTCCTCAAGATGAATCCAGGCCCAACGCCCGCACGGTCGATCGGGCGATCACCCGTTCCTCATCTGAACTGATGACACGCACGCGCACGTCGGCAAGATCCGGCGAGATGATGGCCTCGCCGCGCAGATTGCGCGCACTATCCACGCCCACGCCGAGAAACCCAAGACCGCCGCCAATCCGCTCTCGAATGATCGGCACGTTTTCGCCGATTCCACCGGTGAACACCAACAGGTCCAGTCCGCCCAGAGCGGCGGCCATCGAGGCGATCCATTTCCTGACCTGACTGCAGAACATCTCCACGGCATCGGCGGCCCGCTCATCGCGGGCCTCCAGATCGAGCAATTCGCGCATGTCGGCGCTGGTTTCGGATATGCCGAGCATGCCCGATTCGTGATTGACCATGGACTGAAACTCATCGACGCTCATCTGCTCAGTGTGCGCAAGAAACGCGACGAGACCGGGATCCAGATCCCCTGAGCGCGAGCCCATGACCAGGCCCGCCGTCGGTGTGAACGCCATGCTCGTATCGATGCTGCGACCATCCAACACCGCCGCAACGCTGGCGCCGCTGCCCAGATGCGCCAGGATCACGCGGCCGCTGCTCACCGCCGGCTCTCCGATCTGATGCAATTCCTCCACCAGGTGTTCATAGGACAAGCCGTGAAACCCATAGCGGCGCACGCCTTGCGCAAAATAGCGGCGCGGAATGGGCAGCATCTGCGCAATGCGGGGCATGTCGCGATGGAACGCCGTGTCGAAACAGGCGAGCTGCGGCAGCTGCGGCGCAAGGCGTTTGACGCACTCGATCAACTGCAACTCCAGGGGCAGGTGGTCCGGATCGAACGGCATCATGGTGCGCAAGGTGGACAGCAAGGCATCGTCGATTCGTTGCGGTGTTGCCGCCTCGAACCCATGCACCACGCGATGCCCCACCGCCCGCAGAGTTCCGGGCGGCACGCAACCGAACAACCAGTCGATCAATTGCTCCGCGCTCGCCACGGCATTTCCGGAGGCGAACACCGGCGCCAGCGCGGCGCCGTCCTTGAGACCATGCACGATCAGGTGCATGTCTGCATGCCCGAACCGGTCGAGTTTCCCGGACCACTCGCGACGCAGCGGCTGTGCCGCATCGAAACAGGCAAACCGGATGCTGGAAGAACCGGCATTGACAGTCAAAATGGACGCGGGCCGCGGATGATGCGGCGCTGACGGTAGCGTTGGCTGGCTCATGTCAGCCCGGCGCGCCGACGCGCGCCATTGACCGACAACAAGGGCCGGAACAAAGACGCTTCCGGCCCATGCAAATCACTGCACCTGAATTTGAATGCTCTTCGGGTTCTTGACCTGAGTCTTCGGAATATGAACGCGCAGCACGCCATCCTTGGTTTCGGCGCGAATAGCCGCCTCATCCGTATTTTCCGGCAGCGCGAAACTCCTGGAAAACGTGCCATAGAAGCTTTCGATCCGCAGTTCATTCGCATCCTTGTCTTCCTTTACGTGCTTGCGCTCGCCCGCGATCGTAATCACCCCGTTTTGCAAGGTGATCTTCACATCTTCCTTTTTTACTTCCGGCAGTTCGGCTTTGATCACATACTCCGCGCTGGTCTCGGAAATGTCCGCGGCCGGCGACCATTCACCTGCCGCCGACAGTTCTCGTGCGCCGCGCATGGCTGGCGTCGAAAAGCGGCGGAAAAATTCATCCAGTTCACGCATGGGTTCCCATCGAACAATGCTCATGGCCGTCTCCTGTTGATGATGCCGTCCAGAATTCCACCCCTCGGGGCCGGCACGATCATCAAGGAGTCCATCACACCTGTAAATCAGGAAAAATGCTTAAGGGATCGCTTGTAAGAATTACCCGCGCCCCACTGCCGCTCATGGCGTCCACATCGTCGCGCTCAAACGCTCCGGCTTGAGAATCAGCACATCGCATTCCAGCCGGTCGAGCACGCGCTCCGCGGAGCTGCCGATGACGAAATTGAACAGATTGCCGCGCGCGATCGCGCCCATGATCAGCAGGTCGCTGCGCTGCTCGCGCACGAAGCGCGGC
Source organism: Pseudomonadota bacterium (assembly GCA_025357635.1). Classification (GTDB taxonomy): domain Bacteria; phylum Pseudomonadota; class Gammaproteobacteria; order Steroidobacterales; family Steroidobacteraceae; genus TMP-86. Next base: position 22,151 of record JANXOV010000053.1, on the reverse strand, counting down.
AGTGAATCCACCGGCGCGCCGTCGATGAGATGGACCCGCTCGGCGGCGACGGCATGTCCGATCATCAGTTTGCGCAGCGCTTCGCGCTGCTGTTTATGCGCCGCTTCAACGGCGGCAGGGCCGATGATGGCGAACTCGGCGCTTGCTCCCGCGGTCTGATCGGCGATTTCGTCCATGTCGCAAAATGAGTTGACGACGCTGCACTGCGCCGGCAAACCGGTCGCAAGGTATTCCATGGCGCCGATGATCTCGTGATCCAGCGTCCAGGGCTTGTCGTCGGGATGACCGGGATCCACCGCCGCAGCGATTTGCACGCCCTGCGCGGGCCATTCACGCGATTTCACCAGCAACAGCGGCGCCGGGCAATCCCGGAGCAGGTGCCAGTCGGTGTGGGTGATCAGGGCGCGGTGGATGAGGGAATGGTAATGCGTGTCCTTGACGACGAGATCAGGTTTGACTTGTTGAATCTTGCTCAACAAACCGGCGTGCAGCGGCGCCTGCAGCACCACATCCGTATCGACGAGGAGGCCGGCGGCGCGCAGCGGCCCGGCCAGCGTCTCGAGCAGTCCGCGATGCGGCATGATCAGTCGGCTTCGAAACAGATCGCAGGTCTCGGCATCGAAAAAATTCGACGCCGAGGCGGAGCGCTCGGAATCGCAGATCACCAGCGTCAAGCGCGAATGAAACCCCTGGGCAAGCCGCGATGCCTTGAGAACGCAGGCGTGCGTCTTCGCGTCTGGGTCGACGATCACCAGAATTGATCTGAGTCTGTCCACTTCTCGCACTCCGTGTGCATTGATCGGGCCATTCGATACCGCAGCGGCGCCGGATGGCGATACGTGGTTGCCGCAATCGCCACCCGGTATGATGGCATCCTCACTGGAAGGAAGTCCAAGGCATGCATCGCACGACGACTGGTTTCCCGATCAATCTGCTGGCCGGCGCCTGCCTGATGGCAGGTGCGAGCGCAAACGCTGCCGCCGTGGCGGCAACCCTGGAATCACCGCAAAATCTGACCGATGAAACGCAGGTCACGCAAGGGTCAGTGAATGTGTTGGGGCGCGTGCTGCTCTACCGGGCGGAGGCCGGAGTGCTGGTCGTGCACGTCAAGGACCCGATGGACGAGGACGTGCCGCCGCCGCGCGAGGACAAGGCCGCGCCCCCGCAGCCGCCGCAAGCCAGCATGTCCTACGTTGCCTACTTCAAAGGTGACAAGGCTGATTCGCGCCGGCCCATCACGTTCTTGTTCAATGGCGGACCGGGGTCCTCGACCCTCTGGCTGCACATGGGTGCCTTCGGACCCCGGCGGGTGATCACCGCGGACGATACCCACACGCCGGCTTCCCCCTACCGGCTCATCGACAACGAGTACACCCTGTTGAGCGTCAGCGATCTGGTGTTCGTCGATGCACCCGGCACCGGATTTGGCCATCTGCGCGGTACAGATAAAGAGAAGGCGTTTTTTGGCGTCGATCAGGACGCGCACGCATTCGCCAATTTCATCGTGGCGTTCCTGTCGCGGCATGACCGCTGGAACTCTCCCAAGTATCTGTTCGCCGAAAGCTACGGTTCGACCCGCGCCGCGGCGCTGGCCCACATCCTGGACGAAGAAAAGTCCATCGATCTGAACGGCATTCTGTTGATCGGACAGATATTCAACTACGACAACAATGCCGACGCGCCGCAGATCAATCCCGGCGTGGAGTTTCCGTACGCCCTGGTATTGCCCTCGTACGCCGCATCCGCCTGGTATCACCACAAGCTTCCCGTTCAACCCCCTGCGTTGGAGCCGTTCCTGCGCGATGTCGAATCCTTCGCGCTGAACGAGTATCTGCCGGCGCTGGTGGCGGGCTCGACGCTCAGCGCGGAGCGACGTAGCGCGATTGCCGGCAAGCTGCACGAATTCACCGGTCTTGCGGTGGATTACATCGAGCGCTCCAATCTGCGGGTCAATGTGGGGCAATTCGCCCAGAATCTGCGCAACCCCGATGCCACGGTTGGGCGCCTCGACTCGCGCTCCAGCGGCCCTGCGATGGATGTATTGAGCAAGGAGGCTGACTATGACCCGCAGGCGGCGTCCATCACCTCCGCCTACGTGGCGACGTTCAACGACTATGTTCGCGGCACGCTCAAGTTCGGCGCCGGCAAGACCTACAAGACCTCGACCGACGTGGAAAAAACCTGGGATTTCCAGCATCAGCCGCCCGGTGCAAGTTCGAAAGTTTCCGGCTGGGTCAACGTCATGCCCGATCTGGCGGCGGTGATGAAGCGCAATCCGAATTTCAAGATCCAGCTCAACAACGGCTACTATGATCTTGCAACGCCCTACTTTTCAGCCCTTTACGAGCTGCGCCAGCTGCAAATTCCGGCCGCGCTCCAGGCCAACATCGAAACCCACTTTTACACCTCGGGTCATATGATTTACGCCCACGAACCCGACCTCAAGGCGTTGCATGCAAACGCCGCCGCCTTCATCGAAAAGACCCACAGCGCGCGGCAGTGATCGCGATTATTTTCCTGAGAACTGCGGCGCGCGCTTCTCCAGCATTGCATCCAGGGCTTCTTGATGATCCTGCGTTTCATGCGCAAGCGCCTGGAATGCCGCCGACAACTCGAGCACATCGCTCAACCGCTGCTGCTGCCCTTCGCGCAGCAGGCGCTTGGACAGCCGCAGCACCTTGGCCGGATTGACCACGATCCGTGCCGCCAGCGCGCGCGCCTCGCTCAACAATTGCGCGCCCGGCACTACCTTCCAGACCAACCCCAGCCGCAAGGCAGCCGCGGCATCGATGGTGTCGCCGGTAAAGATCAGTTCAGCCGCATTGGACAGCCCGACCGCCCGCGGCAGGATCCATGCGCCGCCGTCCCCCGGAACGATGCCCACCTTGATGAAACTGGAGGCGAACTTGGCCGTGTCGGCGCTGATGCGGATGTCGCACAGACAGGCCAGATCCAGTCCCAACCCGATTGCATGGCCGTTGATCGCGGCGATCATGGGGACCTCGCAGTTCCACAACGTCTCGATGATCCGCTGCACGCCGCGGCGGTAGTTGGCGCGTGTAGCATCCGGCGCATCCATCGGGCCGATGCCGCTGCGCTCCTTCATCGCCTTGAGATTGCCGCCCGCCGAGAATGCCGATCCCTCCCCGGTGAGAATGATGCAGCTGACCGAGTCGTCTTCCTGCGCGCTCTGGATGGCCGAGACCAGATCGCGGCAATCCTGGTGCGTGCCGATGGCGTTGCGCGCCTCGGGCCGGTTCAGCGTGAGGGTGACGACGCGTCCGTCTTTTTCATAGCGCGCAAATGCATCGGTCATGGCGGGATCCTAGGGGGTGCGGGCGGCCCCGGACTGGCCGCTTTTTTTAACGTCTCGTTACGTTGTATGATATTCCAAGAGCGCCGATTTCGTCACAGCGATTGATTGCGTCTCCACTGACCACAACGCAGGCGCGAATCAATGTCAACGTTCAGTTTCGACGCGGTGAATCTGCCGCCGGGCGTTCCGGAATTCCGTGTTGCCGTGCGCGAGTTCCTCAAGCGCGAGACCGCCGGCATTCCGCCTCACCGCCGCATCAACCCCTGGGGGGTTTTCGATGCGGATTTTTCCCGCAAACTCGCCGCGCAGGGTTGGGTCGGCATGACCTGGCCCAAGAAATATGGCGGCCACGAGCGCAGCGCCATCGAGCGCTACGTGCTGCTGGAGGAATTGCTGGCCGCAGGCGCACCGGTCGGCGCGCACTGGATCGCCGACCGCCAGTCCGGCCCGGCGCTGCTCAAGTACGGCAGTGAAGAGCAACGGCAGAAATATCTGCCGGGCATGGCGCGCGGTGAGCTGTACTGCTGCATCGGCATGAGTGAGCCCAATGCCGGCTCGGACCTGGCCTCGGTCCGCACCCGCGCCGAGAAACTGCCCGATGGCCGCTGGAAAATCAACGGCCAGAAAGTCTGGACCACGCAGGCCCACCGCTGCCGGCTGATGATCGCCCTCATCCGCACCGGCGGCTACGATGAAAAGGCCAAGCAGGTAGGATTGTCGCAGTTCCTGCTCGAACTCGACACGCCCGGCATCAGCGTGCGCCCGATTGTCGATCTGGTGGGGGAATCGCATTTTTGCGAAGTGTTCTTCCAGGACGCCATCGTTCCTGCGCAATGCATTTTGGGCGAAGAAGGCGATGGCTGGAAACAATGCACCGGCGAGTTGTCGCTGGAGCGCAGCGGTCCCGAACGCTACATGTCGAGCATAGCGGTGTATCTGGAATTCGTGAAAGCGGCGGGACCCGGCCCGGTCGACAGTGTGCGTCAAGCGTTGGGCAAGGTGGCTGCCGACATCTGGTCGCTGCGGCAGATGTCCTTGTCGGTCGCCGGTCAACTCGCTGCCGGCAAGGACCCTGCGATCGAAGCGGCCATCGTCAAAGATCTGGGCAACAGCTTCGAACAGTCATTACCCACGTTGGTGCAGACCCTGACCGATGCGGGCCTGGATCTTGCCCAGCACAGCGATCTGGCGAAGACGCTGGGCGCGCTGCTGCAGATTTCCCCGTCATTTTCCCTGCGCGGCGGCACGCGCGAAATTCTGCGCGGCATCATCGCACGCGGCCTGGGCCTGAGGTAATCGATGAGCGACCTATCGCAGATGCTGGGCGAGTCGGTGCAGCGGCTGTTTGGCGATCACGCCGATGCGGCCGCGGCGGCGCAGCGCGAGGGCTGGCAGGCGCGACTGTGGCAGCAGACACAGGAGCTGGGACTGACTCTGACGCTGGTGTCCGAAGATCAGGGCGGCATCTCGGGAACCTGGGAAGACGCCTACGCCGTGCTGCATCCGGCAGGCTTTCACCAGATCCCGCTGCCCCTGGCTGAGAACATGCTGGCGGCGCGACTATGCAGCCGCGCAGGGTTTGCGCTGCTCCAAGGCATCACGAGCGTAAGCCCGTATTGCGAGGGCGCGCTGCGCACCGATGGATCCGAACTCCTGTTCCGCGGTCAGGTGCGCGCCGTACCGTGGGGCCGGCACAGCGAAGCCGTGCTCACCGCCCTCGACCATCAAGGACACCTGCAATTGCTGCTGCTGCCGCTCGCCGCGGCACGCATCGTGGAAGGCGTGAATCTTGCCGGCGAGCCGCGCGATACGCTGCACTTCGAGGCCTGCCGGCCGCTGGGAATTGCGCCGGCCCAAGAGCGCGAAGCACGCCAGCTGCTGGAGCATTGCGCGTTGATGCGCCTGCCGCAGATCGTCGGCTGCCTGGAGTCCGCGCTCGTGCGCTCCATCCAATACGCCACTGAACGCAAGCAGTTCGGCCGCGCCATCGGGCAGTTCCAGGCGGTACAGCAGCAACTCGCCTTGTTTGGCGCAGACGTCGCCGCCGTGGCCTGCGCCGTCAAGGCCGCCTGCCGGGCTGCGAGCACCGGCGATGCGTTGTTTCAAATCAGCGCAGCGAAGCTGCGCGCGAATCAGGCCATTGGCCTGGCCACCGCCAGCGCCCATCAGGTGCACGCGGCCATCGGCTTCACCGGGGATCATCCGCTGCATCATGCGACGCAGCGGCTGTGGTCCTGGCGCAGCGAATGGGGCAATGACCGGTTCTGGAGCGAGCGCCTGGGCACGATGGTCGCGTTGCGCGGCGCCGATCATTTCTGGAGCGACCTGACCGCACGGGACGACGAGTCGGCGGGGCACGCTTGAGCTGCGCACCGGCGCGGAAGATTCAGGCGCTCGCCACCGGCGCATCCGTGCGGCTCAGATCGCGATCGCGCAAATACGGGAACTCGCTGATCGGCCGCGGCTCGGCGATATAGAACCCCTGCGCGTAGCTGATCCCCAGGCGCGCCAGCTCCGCCAGCACTTCCTTGGACTCGACGCGTTCGGCAATGGTGTGAATGCCCATGGCCCTGCCCACCTGGCTGATGGCCTCGACCATGCTCCGGTCCACCGGATCACGGGTCACGTTCTCGATGAAGGATCCGTCGATTTTCAAGTAATCCACCGGCAGCGTCTTCAGGTACATGAAGGAGGACAGGCCGCTGCCAAAATCATCCAATGCAAAATGGCAGCCGCGCGCCTTGAGTTCGCGCATGAAGTACACGACGTTACCGAGGTTGGAAATGGCCGCGGTTTCCGTGATTTCAAAACACACGGCCCCGGGCGATAAGTCGTGACAACCAAGTTCCGCGATCAGGAACTCGAGAAACCGCTCGTCATTGAGTGACGTGCCGGACAGGTTCACCGCAACGGTAAAGGGCTTCATTCCCGAGTTGTACAGATGCGCAATCTGCTCGAAGGCGCGCCGCACGACCCAGCGGTCGATGGCCGGCATGATGTTGTAGCGCTCGGCGGCCGGGATGAATTCCGCCGGCGTGACCAGCACGCCGCTGTCATCGCGCAACCGCAGCATCAACTCAAAATGCGGGCGCGGATCCGGATTTGCACCGATGGAGACGATGGGCTGGAAGTACAGATCGAAGCTGCTTTCGTCGCAGGCGCGCGTCAGCTTGGAGACCCAGTGCATTTCGCGATGCCGCTCCGGCACATCGTCAGGCGTGTACAACTGCACGCGGTCGCGGCCTTGATCCTTGGCCGAGTAGCAGGCCACGTCCGCCGCGCTCATGACGCTGGCCACCGTGGGCGTGTCGCGAGTGATTTCCACGATGCCGATGCTTACGCCCACCGTGAGAACGCCGTCCTGCCACATGAAACGAAAATCGTGGATCGCCTGACGCAGCGCTTCGGCGATGCGCAGCGCCTGATCCAGCGCGCATTGCTCCAGCAGGACGCCGAATTCATCGCCGCCCAGTCGCGCCAGCGTATCCCCCGCGCGCACCCGTGACTGCAGCACGCCGGTGATCTGCTTGAGCAACTGGTCGCCGGCCGGGTGGCCGCAGGTGTCATTGACGAGCTTGAACTGGTCAAGATCCAGGTACAGCAGCGCGTGCCGCGAGGCCTCATTCTGGTGCACGTTTTCCACCGCCGCATTCAGACGGTGTTCGAACTCGCGCCGGTTGATCAGGCCGGTGAGCGCATCATGGCTCGCCTGATAGTGCAGCGCCCGGTGCAGGCGGCGCTCCTTGCTGACGTCGTGGAAGACGATGACCGCGCCGATCAGATGTCCCGCGCGGTCGCGAATCGGCGCCGCGGAGGTCTGGATGGCGATTTCCTGACCGCGGCGATTCACCAGCACCGCATTTTCGGTAAGGCCCAGCACCTGTCCTTCGCGCAGGCAGCGCGTGATGGGGTTCTCGATCGGCGCGCGGGTCGATTCATGGATGGTGCTCAGTACATCGGAAATATGCTGGGACTGCGCCACCCGGTTTTCCCATGCCGTGAGACTCTCGGCGACCGGGTTCATATAGTCGATGAAGCCGTCCGAATCCGTGGTGATGACCGCATCGCCGATGGATTGCAGCGTCACCTGCGCACGCTCCTTCTCCTGGAACACGGCCGTTTCGGCCTTCTTGCGCTCGGTGATGTCGACGATCGTGCCCTCGAAGCCGATCATCCGGCCCTGCACATCGCGCACCGCGCGGCTGCTCTCCAATACGGTCACCATGCTGCCGTCCTTGCGGCGCAGATTGAATTCGGCATTGCGCACCTCGGCGGCCCCTTCCAGCCGGCGCACGAAGCTGTCGCGGTCGTTCGGATTCCAATACAGGGAATCCGCATCGATGCTGTAGATCTCCTCGGCCGATGAAAATCCCAGCATCTCCACGAAGGCGCGATTGACAGCCAGGAACCGGCCGCCCAGCGTCGTCTGATAGACGCCCTCCATGACGCTTTGGAACAACCCTCGGAATTTGGATTCGCTGTCGCGCAACGCATCCGCCGAGCGACGCCGTTCGATGGCGATGCTGGCCAGCTGCGACATGCGCGCCGACAAGTCCTGGTCGCGCTGCGAGGGCATCCCGGTCTCGCGCCGGTAGACCGCGATGGTTCCCACCACACTGCCGTCGGAGGCGACAATGGGCGATGACCAACCCGAGCGCAGCCGGGCAGCCGCCGCCGCTTCGCGCCGGAACTCCCATAGCGCATCGCAGTGAATGTCGGCCACGATCACGCTGCGCGACAGAAACACGGCGGCCGCGCAGGACCCGAAGCGCGCGCCCACCGGACACGCATCCATGGCCGCCACGAATTCACGCGGCAGGCTCGGTGCGACGCCGAACACCATGCAGTTGGAATCCCGATCCAGCAGATTGATGGCGCAATAGCTGTCTTCCATGACGCGCTCGATCACTTCGGCGATCGCGTCCAGCGCTTCGCTCAAGGGCGCGTTGGCGGCAACCCTTTCAAACACGCGGCGCTCGCCGATCGCGATGGCTTCAGCGCGCTTGCGTTCGGCGATGTGGGTGATGCTGCCGCGAATGAGCCGGCGCGAAGAACTGGGCAGCCTTACCAGACGCACTTCGCAAGGCAGCAGTTTCCCCGTGGCATCGCAATGCATCCATTCGAACACCGGCGTCGCGCCGTCGAGTGCGGCTTGAATATGGCCGCGCACCACGCCGAAAGAGGACGAACCGTCGGGCTGATACGCCGGACTGACCTTGTCCGGACCCGCAGCGAGCAGCGCACTGCGATCCATGCGAAAAAAGCGGCAGGCATTTTCGTTGACGTCGGTGAACTTCTGCTGATCGACGTCGAACACGACGATGACCTCAGGCGCATTTTCCACCAGCGTGCGGTAGCGCGCTTCGCTTTCGCGCATCGACTGCTCGGCGATATGCCGCTCGGTGGTGTCGCGAACGCACACGATGTAGCCATCGCGCCGGTTCAACTTCGCCTTGCTGACGGCAATCTCGGCGGCGAATCGTTCGCCCGCTTTGGACCTGCCCCAGATCTGGTGCGCGGCCAGATCGATGTGCGTGTCATCCACCTGCGCAGCCAGCTGCTCCAGAAAGCCGCGCGCGCCGCCGCGAGTGAGGATTTCGGGCAGCAGCAAATCCAGCGTTCTGCCGAGCACTTCGGTTTGGGTGAATCCGAAGATGCGCTCGCCGGTCGGATTGAACGTCTCGATATGACCGGCCTCATCGACCGTGATGATGGCGTCCTTGACGTTGTCCAAAATGGCCTGCAGATGGGAGGCGTTTTGCTCGCGGATTTCCCGCGTCAGGGTCTGGGCCTCTTCGGACATGAGCTGCATCGAGCGCACGATGCCGCGGCGCTCCTCTTCGATGCGGTCATAGTGCAGGCTGACAGCGTGCAGCAGGCTGTCGAGATCCATCTCGCCGCCGCGCCGCCGCGCCTCGCGTATCTGACGTTCCAGCAGCCGGTTCAGGCCCTCGCCGGATGCTCCGGTATCGAGCCGAACGGCAGCCGATTTTTCGCCTGACAAGCCCATGATCTCCCGCTGTGCAGCCGGCACGGGACAACCTTGTCCACGGCCTCGAGAAGGGCATTGTCATTTTGCTGCGGTAGCGGCGGTGTGATCAGCGTCTCGATTCATCCAATAAACGGTTAAATCGTTGCGGGAATTGACTAATGCGGCTCAATATTTTCCGGACTGCGATCGACAGTCGAGCCAATTGCTCCACCGGCTCTTTGCGATGCTCCCGTGCGCACTGCCGAGCGTGAAGATCAAAGACTCTCGCACTCGGCGCGGACATCGTTGCGGGCATCCCGGTTTCGGCGGGAATGAGGATGACAAAACAATCGGCGAACTCACAAAATATTCGCCAATCAGCACCGTTATGAATTTTTAAGCGCCAACAACTTGTGATGCGGTCCTATCTTAAGTATATTTCTCGAAAGCGAACGTTTTATTAGTTTGACGTATCATTTTTCAGGAACACAACCATGGAGTTCATTGGCTACGCCCACCTGATCGAGCAATTTGGGCTTCCAGCCATGCCCATGCCGGTGACTCGCGTCGTAAGCGACGCGCTGGCGGGCAGACGTTTGCGAAGCCCGGGCGGCCAGACTATCGAAGAGTTCGGACGTGGATACGAACCTGAGTCGACAGCGATCGGGCACCTGCGGTTCGCGCTTCGCTATGAGGGCTTAAACCTTGAGGTGCTGAGCCTCCTCTTTGCTCGCATGGGTGACCAGGAGATCCGGGACGCACTTCTGGCCCAGCCTACGTCGACGCTGCCGCGGCGCCTTGCCTATCTCTTTGAGTGGCTCACGGGGCGTTCACTTGAACTGCCCGCCGATACGCTGCCGCGGAAGCTTCGCTACGTTCCCGTGCTCGACGAATCGCTGCAGTTCGGGCTGGCGATCGCCGCCGGCCGACGCGTCGAAAAATACAAGGTCATCGACAACTTGCCGGGCACGCCGGCGTTCTGCCCGCTCGTCAGGAAGACGCCCTACCTCAATGCGATGGTCGGCAAGTGCCTGAAGGAGCGGACTCGCACGACGCTCGAAAAGTACGACAGGAAGCTCGTGATGCGTGCCGCGGCGTATCTCTACCTCAAGGAGACGCACTCATCGTTCGAGGTCGAACACGTGAAACCTTCGGCGCCGAAAGCGCGACGCTTCGCCGATCTTCTCCACGATGCCGAGACTGGCGGGCCGCTCTCGGAGGGGCGGTTCGTCGAACTTCAAAATGCGGTGGTCGATCCGCGGTTCGCAGAAGCCTCCTACCGGCAGCATCAGAACTGGGTCGGCACCGACTACGGCTACCGCGCACGGATCGACTTCGTTCCGCCACGGCCGCAGGACGTGCGGCCATTGATGGACGGACTGGTCGCGATGGCCGAGCGCTTCCGGTCGCGCCCGGACTCGATCGACGCCGTCGTGGCCGCGAGTGTCACATCATTCGGCTTCGTATTTGTACACCCGTTCCTGGATGGCAATGGCCGGCTGCACCGCTACTTGATCCACGAGCAACTCTCCACCGCGGGTTTCACACCGAAAGGCATCATCCTGCCAGTCTCGGCCGTGATCCTTGCGCACCTTGACCGGTACCAGGAAACGCTCGAAGCCTTCTCAAAGCACGTTCGAGATCGCACGGACTATGATCCGCAGGTACCGACGGCGCCAGCGACGGGTAACGACCCGGTGTACTTTCGCTACTTCGACGCAACCGAGCAGGCGAGCTTTCTCTATGATGCTCTGGAGCGGACGGTCGAGCATGATCTCGACGCGGAGATCTCCTTTCTGCTGGGTTTCGATCGCGCTCAGGCAGCGCTTTCGTCGATCGCAGACTGGCCGGCGCACAGCCTCGACATTTTCATCAGGGTCGTTCGGCAGAACGAGGGCCGGCTCTCAGCCAATAAACGCAAGGCGCACTTCGAGTGGATGACCGATGAGGAGATCGCACACTTCGAAGCCATCGTCGAGCGGGCATTCAGCACCGGCATCGATCCTGATGACAATTCGCAGCCACCCCGCTAGGCCTCGGCTGCGCGCTCCGAGCGCCGCCGCTCGTTCTCGCGCAGATTGCGCTTGCGCAGCCGGATCGAAGTGGGCGTGATTTCGATCAACTCATCGTCGTCGATGAATTCCATCGCCTGCTCCAAAGAGAAGCGGATCGGCGGCGTCAGCAGGATGTTTTCATCCTTGCCGGCGGCGCGCATGTTGGTGAGCTTCTTGCCCTTGAGTGGATTGACCACCAGATCGTTGTCGCGGCTGTGCAAGCCGATGATCATGCCTTCGTAGACTTCTTCGCCGGGGCCGATGCACAGCCGTCCGCGCTCCTGCAACGCGAACAACGCATAGGCCAGCGCAACGCCCTGGCCGTTGGCGATCAACACGCCCTGTGGGCGCTGCCCGAGTTCGCGCTGCACCTGCGGACCGTAGTGATCGAACACATGGTGCAACAATCCGGTGCCGCGCGTCATGGTGCGAAAATCGGTCTGAAAGCCGATGAGGCCGCGCGAGGGCACCATGTAGTCCAGGCGCACGCGCCCGCGCCCGTCGGCCTGCATGTCCTTCAGGTCCGCGCCACGGCTGCCCAGGGCGGACATGACATCCCCCTGCGCGGTCGCATCCACATCGACGGTGACCTGTTCGTACGGCTCATGCGGCTGACCGTCGATCTGCTTGACCACCACGCGCGGCCGCGAGACCGCCATTTCATAGCCTTCGCGGCGCATGTTTTCCAGCAGCACGCCCAGATGCAATTCACCGCGGCCATAGACCACGAACTTGTCCGGATCCGCAGTCGGATCCACGCGCAGCGCCACGTTGTGGATCTGCTCGCGTTCCAGGCGCTCGCGAATCTGCCGGCTGGTGACGAACTTGCCGTCACGTCCGAGGAACGGCGAGGTGTTGACCTCGAAGGTCATGCTGATCGTGGGTTCATCCACCGTCAGGCTGGGCAACGCCTCGACGTGCGTCGGATCACACAGCGTGTCCGACACCTTGGGTTCGGCGATGCCTGCAAAGGCGACGATGTCGCCGGCGGTGGCCTGCTCGACCTCGACGCGGGTCAGGCCGTGAAAGCCCAGAATCTGCGTGATGCGCTCGTTGCGCGTCTTGCCCTCGCGATTGATGACGGTGACCGCCTGGCCACGGGTGATCGTGCCGCGCTTGATGCGGCCGATGCCGATGGCGCCCACGTAACTGGAGTAATCCAGCAAGGTCACCTGCAATTGCAACGGGCCCTCGGCATCGACATCCGGCGGCGGGCAATGCTCGACAATGGTCTTGAACAACGGCTGCATGTCGCCGTCGCGCACGGTGGACTCCAGTCCCGCGAAACCGCGCAGCGCCGAGGCGTACACGACGGGAAAGTCCAGCTGTTCATCGGTGGCGCCGAGGCGATCGAACAAGTCAAAGGTCTGGTCCAGCACCCAGCCCGGGCGCGCCTCATCGCGGTCGATCTTGTTGATCACGACGATGGGCTTGAGCCCGTGCTTGAACGCTTTTTGCGTGACGAAGCGGGTCTGCGGCATGGGGCCGTCTACCGCGTCCACCAGCAGCAGCACGCAGTCCACCATCGCCAATACGCGCTCCACCTCACCGCCGAAATCGGCGTGGCCGGGCGTGTCGACGATGTTGATGCGGTAATCGTTCCAGGTGATGGCCGTGTTCTTGGCCAGAATGGTGATGCCGCGCTCGCGCTCCAGGACATTGGAGTCCATGACCCGCTCCTGCAGATCCTTGCGCGCATCCAACGTTCCGGATTGGCGCAGCAGCTGATCGACGAGCGTGGTTTTGCCATGATCGACGTGCGCGATGATGGCAATGTTGCGAAGCTTTTGAGTCACGGTAAGGCCTATGGCAAACCGCGCATTATAGAGGCAAGACGCCCTTATTGCTTGTGGATCGGAACTTGCGCCGCGGCGGAGCCGACGATGATGGGGATGGAATAATTGCGAAGGTCCGAATAATCGGCATTTTTGAACGTTGCCGACACGGTGAGGAAGAATACGCCCTCGGAGGCCGGTGTCACGGTGACCGACTTGCGGTAGACATTGAGGCGGCTGACATCGGCGAAATTCTGCGCCTCATCCCCCGGCGCGAGGGCCAAACCCTCCGAGCCGGACAATTCGAGCAACACGGCGGGGGAATCGACCGCCGGCAACAGCGCCAGATCCAGGTTCAACGGCTGACCGGCAACCGGCCGTGTATGCAGATCGAATTTCAGATCGCCGACCAATGCGCTGCGCGACGGGCTGGCCGCGAGCACCATGCCGGCCGTCTGTTCCTCGCGGGTGGGGCCGGGTTTGACCATACGCGTCGACTTAGGCTTGTGCGCCGAGGGGGTGGACGACGAGACAGCACCGCCCGAATCGCCGTTGCACGCGACCAAACTCAGCAACACGCAGGACAGCAGAACGCTCCGGTTCTTCATCCGGCTATCATCGCCTGCGGCGGCCCCTGGCGACAAGCGCAACACACGCGCCACTGCTCACAGTTCAAGGGCGGGCTGGCGCACAGCGCCGAGCTGTTCGTCCAAGGAGCGATGGTGCTGCTCCCAATAGCGCGGCTCTGCGAACCAGGGAAACGCCTTGGGAAATGCCGGATCGTGCCAGCGCTGCGCCAGCCACGCCGAGTAGTGAATCATGCGCAGCGCGCGCAACGACTCGATCAGCGCGATCTCGCTGCGATCGAAGGTACAAAACTGCTCATAGCCGGCGAGAATGTCGGTCAATTCCGATCGCATCTCCTGCGGACCGCCCGACAGCAGCATCCACAGATCCTGGATCGCCGGTCCGGTCTTGCAATCATCCAGATCCACGAAATGCGGACCGGCATCCGTCCACAACACGTTGCCGCGATGGCAATCGCCATGAATGCGCAGCGTGCGGGCCCCGCCCCAATCCGCCGCGCGCCATTCCACTTCGGTCAGCAGTTCCTCGGTGACCTGCTCGTATTTGTCGGCCAGATAATCGGGCATCCAATCGCCCTGCAGCACCGAGTCGCGCGCCGCGCGCCCCAGTTCGTGCACGCTCATGCGCGAGCGCACCGCGAAGCGCGAGGCGCGGCCGACCGCGTGCATGCGGCCCAGAAACCGTCCCAGCCATTCGCGGTCATGCGTGTTTCCAAGCTCGGGCCAGCGTCCGCCGCGCCGTTCGAACACCGCGAAGCGGTAACCGTCAAAGACATTCAGCGTGGCGCCCTGATAGGCGATCGGCGGCACCACCGGAATCTCCTGCGCGGCCAGTTCCAGCGCGAACGCGTGCTCTTCAAGGATGGCCTCATCGCTCCAGCGCCCGGGGCGATAAAATTTCGTCACCAGCGGCGGGCCCTCATCCATGCCCACCTGATAAACGCGGTTCTCGTAGCTGTTGAGCGCCAGCACCCGCCCGTCGGGCATCAAACCCAGCGTTTCCAGCGCGGCGATGACGGCATCGGGGGATAAACGGTCGTACGGCGCATCCAGGCTCATCGAAGCAATATACCGGTGTTGCATGCGGCGCAGGCGCCGCAACGCGATCTGTGTCACGAAGTGCCGAGCCCACGGCCATGTTGCGTGCGCCGATTCGCTATGATTGGCCTATTCCAAGCGGAGCAAGGTATGTCAAAAGGGACGATTCTGGTGACCGGCGGAGCCGGTTACATCGGCAGCCACGTGGTCAAGCAATTGGGCGCGGCCGGCGAGCGCGTCGTGGTGCTCGACAATCTGAGCCGCGGCTACCGCCAGGCAGTCACCAGCGGCGAGCTCGTGGTCGGCGAGGTCGGCGATCAGGCGCTGCTCGCCAGGCTCATCGCCGACAACCACGTCGACACGGTGATGCACTTCGCCGCGTTCACCATCGTGCCCGAATCGGTGAGCGAACCACTCAAGTACTACGGCAACAACACCTGCTCCACGCGCGCCCTGCTGCAGGTGTGCGCCGAGCACAAGGTCAAGCATGTCGTGTTCTCCTCCACCGCTGCGGTGTACGGCATTCCCGCGGGCGGAGTCGCAAGCGAAGAATCCCCCACGCAGCCGATCAACCCGTACGGCACCTCCAAGCTCATGAGTGAGTGGATGCTGCGCGATCTGGCTGCGGCCAGCGACCTGCGCTACGTGGCGCTGCGCTATTTCAACGTGGCGGGGTCCGACCCCACTGCCCAGATCGGCCAGGCCACCAAGGGCGCAACACTGCTCACCAAGGTGGCCTGCGAACATATCGTGGGTAAACGCAGTCACGTGTCGGTGTTCGGCAGCGACTACGCCACCCCCGATGGCACCGGCGTGCGCGATTACATTCACATCGAAGACCTGGCCTCGGCGCACCTTAAGGCATTGGACTATTTGCGTGATGCGGGCAAGAGCGTGACGCTGAACTGCGGCTACGGCCACGGCTACAGCGTGCGCGAAGTGCTGCGCATGGTGGAGAAAGTCGCAGGCCAGCCGCTGCAGATCCGCGAAGAGCCGCGCCGCGCCGGCGATCCGCCCTCCCTCGTCGCAAAGGCCGAGCGGGTCAAGAGCGAACTGGGATGGACGCCGCGCTACGATGACTTACAAGCCATCGTCAGCAGCGCGCTGCAGTGGGAACGCAAGCTGGCCCGCAATCCTTGGTAGACGGCCCGACGGGGTTACTGCAAGTCGATCACATTCAATCCACATTGCACGGCTGCTTCGCGCATCCGGCGATCGAATGTGAGGACATGGGTCGCTGCGCCGGAGAACGCCAGTGCGAGGTGCAGCGCATCGAGGGTTCGCAAAGGCAACGAGCCGGCGGCGAGCAGAAGGCGTTCCGCCTCGCGGTGCACTGCCGGGTCCAGATGCAATCGCGTGAACGAACCCGAGC
This sequence comes from Pseudomonadota bacterium, assembly GCA_025357635.1. Classification (GTDB taxonomy): domain Bacteria; phylum Pseudomonadota; class Gammaproteobacteria; order Steroidobacterales; family Steroidobacteraceae; genus TMP-86. The sequence goes on along the minus strand of JANXOV010000053.1, from coordinate 6,038 downwards.
CGGCATCTGCAAGCACCGCATCACGGATCTGGTTGACCAGTTCTGCTCGCAACGCCCCCTCGCGTTTTCTGCGCGCGAGGGCGGACAGCACCTCGGTGATCGCCAGTTCCGAGATCATCAGGCCGGTTCTGCCACGCAGAAACGCATCGAGCTTTTCGCTCTCAGCTTCGGGCACGTAGAGCTTCGCCAAGGCGCTTGAATCGATGTACAGCGCGACATCGATCGGCAAGACGCCCTGCCCGGCTTCTTCAGCTTCGCTCGGCTCTGCCATCGACAATCGCGGACGACAGCGGCGTCTGCATCTGCGGCATCCTGCGTCGAAATGCCACGCGACCCCGGAACGGCTTAGCCTCCGAAGAGCGGAGCGGTACGAGTCGCGCGACCGCCTTGCCTCGATCCGTAATCGTTATCTCGTGTCCTTTTCGGACCTCCGCAAGCAGAGCGGAAAGGTGTTGCCGTGCCTCACGGATTCCAGCTTCTTTCATGCCGCCATTGTGCTACATGTAGCACCAAGTGGCAACGGCTGAGCTCATCGTATCGGGCGTAAGCTGAACTAATGCAATCTATGCGCTGCTAGAATGCGCCCCATGCGCTTTCCACGGCCCAAATCCTTGAGCGGACTGATGCTGATCGGCTTCACGTTCGTGGCGGCCCCGCTGCTGTTTGCCATCGTCAACGCCGCCGTGCAGATGAACCAACTGTCCAATCGCAGCGAACAGCTGGTGGTGCATGGAGTGCGGGCCACGCGCAGCAATCAGCTGCTGTTCGAGGAAATCGCCGCGCTGGAGCGCACCGCGCGCCTTTACCAGATCATCGGCAACGAAGATTCGATCGAGCTGTACGTCAAGAACCACGACCGGCTGATCGCCACCGCGAATGATCTGGGACGCCTGACGCTGGATGCCGAATCGCGCCAGGACCTGGACGCCCTCAAGTCACAAAGCACCGAACTGCTGCAGGAATTGAAATCGGCGAAGCCCAATTCAGCGCAGATGGCGCAGATGGTCAACGCCTTCCCGCAGCTCTCCGAACTTGCCTCCAAAGTCTCCACGCGCATCAGCGTGCAGATCGACAGCGAATTGACCAAGCTGCAGCTGGCCACCCAGACCGCCCAGCAAAACCTGTTCTGGCAGACCCTGCTGCTGATTCCCATGACCCTGGCCGCGGTGGGCATCTTCACGTATCTGTTCGGCCGGCCCATCCGCGCCATCGACCGCTCCATCAGCGAGCTGGGCCGCGGCACCTTCTCCCGCCCCATCGCCATCCGCGGACCGGCGGATCTTGAGCGTCTGGCGGCGCAGCTGGAGTGGCTGCGGGTGCGGCTTTTGGACCTGGCGCAGGAAAAAAACCGGTTTTTGCGGCACATGTCGCATGAACTGAAGACGCCTTTGGCCAATATTCGCGAGGGTACCGAACTGTTGATGGACGGCGCAGTCGGTGAGTTGCAGAGCGCTCAGCGCGAAGTGACGGCGATTTTGCGTGAGAACGGCATGAAGCTGCAGCGGCTGATCGAGAACTTATTGTCTTTCAGCGCCTGGCAGGCCAAGAGCGTGGGGCTGGACGTGTCCGAGTTCCGGATGCGCCCCCTGGTCAAGTCGGTGTTGGAAAGCCAGCAGCTCACCCTGGTGGCGCAGCGCGTGCGGCTGGACGTGCAGGTCGAGGACCTTACGCCGCTTGCCGATCGCGGCAAGGTGCGATTGATCCTGGACAACCTGCTGTCCAATGCCATCAAGTTCACGCCCCGCGGCGGGACCATTTCCATTCACGCGCGCAAGGAGCGGGATCAGCTCGTGCTGAATGTCATGGACACCGGCCCGGGCATCCCGGCGGCCGAGCGTTCGCGGATTTTCGAGGCCTTCTACCAGGGCAAGACCCCGCAGGGCGGCCATGTCAAGGGAACCGGTATCGGCTTGTCGGTGGTGACCGAGTTCGTCAACGCCCATGGAGGCAGCATCGAAATACTGGAAAACCCGGGCGGCGGCGCGCACTTCAGGGCGCGATTGCCCATGCGCCAGCCCGAGCCGCAGACCGAAGCTGAGAAGGCCCATGCGGCTTAGACAAGCCGGCCGCCTGGCAATCCCGCTGGTTGCCGCCTTTATCGGCGCCTGCGACCTTACCGGCGCCCTGGCGACGCGCCAGCAGGCCGCCGCGCCCCTGCCGGCCAATCCCACCCCGGGCGCCAGCTCGATCTCAGCGGTACTCGACCTGCTGGTCGGGCTGCACCAGACCGATCCGGGCCGTCAGGCGGAAGCGTTTCAAGCGGCCAAGGATGCGGCCGATTTAACTCCAACGACCAGCAACCGATTGCGCTATGCAGCCGCGTTGGCCACGCCCGGTCATTCGGGCTCGGATCCCGTCGCAGCGCAGCGACAGTTGTCCGAACTGCTTGCCAGGCCTGAGACTCTGCTCCCCATGGAGCGCAATTTCGCGCTCGTGCAATTGAACGAAGTCGAGCAGCGTCTGATTTTGCAGGCCGAGAACAAGCGCCTGCGCGATGAGGCCGCACGTGAGGCCCGCGATCGCCAGCAGTCGAGCAATCGGCGCCTGCAGGCGGAGATCGATGAGAACGCACGCTTGCGCAAGGCCCTGGACGAGGCACAGGCGAAGTTGGAAGCCGTGACTCACATCGAGCGCTCGATCAATGACCGGGCGACGCCGGCGCCGCGCACGCCATGAGACTTCGTCGGAAGGAGCTACAGTGAACGCATTCTCGATCGCCCCCACGGTGCCCTTACACGGCGGCCTGCGCCCCAGCGTCGGACGCGACAATCTCAACAATCAAAAGCGCAAGGCGCGCATCCTGGTGGTCGATGACGACCCCGGCCTGCTGCGCCTGCTCACCATCCGCCTGCGCGCGGAAAACTACGAAGTCGAAGCCGTCGAAAGCGCCGCTGCCGCGCTCGCCGCCTGCGGCCGTTTCCGCCCCGACCTCGTCATCACCGATCTGCGCATGGACCAGATGGACGGCATCGGCCTGCTGAAAGAACTGCAGAGCCGCTGGCCCGGACTGCGCGTCATCATCCTCACCGCCCACGGCACCATTCCCGATGACGTGCATGCCACCCAAAGCGGCGCGTTCGGATTTCTGACCAAGCCGGTCGACAAGCAAGAGCTGCTCGATCAGGTGCAAAAGGCGTTGAAGGTGTCCGGCTTTGCGCAGATGGACGAGGACTGGCGCTCGGAAATCATCACTCGCAGTCCGTTCATGGAAGACAAGCTGGCCCAGGCCAACATGGTCGCCGGCACCGATGCGCGCGTACTGCTCACCGGCGAATCCGGCACCGGCAAGGAATTGCTCGCGCGCGCCATTCACAAGGCAAGCCCCCGCCGCAACAAGCCGTTCGTGGCCATCAATTGCTCGGCCATGGCCGAGAACCTGCTGGAGTCCGAATTGTTCGGCCACGAGAAAGGCGCCTTCACCGGCGCCATCCGCACGCACAAGGGTTTGTTCCAGTCCGCAGAAGGCGGCACGCTGCTGCTGGATGAGATCGGCGATATGCCGATGCGCCTGCAGGTCAAGCTCCTGCGCGTGTTGCAGGAGAACCAGATCCGCCCCGTCGGCAGCACTGAGGCCATCCCGACCAATGTCCGCGTCATCTCCGCCACGCACCGCGATCTGCAGCAGTTGATGGTCGCCGGCCAGTTCCGCGAGGACCTGTACTACCGCTTGAACGTCGTTCATATCGAAATGCCGCCGCTGTCGCGACGCCGCGAGGACATCCCGCTACTGGTGGCGCATTTCCTGGAAGCCGTGGCCAAGGAAAGCGGCCAGCGCAAGATCTACGCGCCCGAAGCCGTGGAAATGCTCGCCACGGCCGAATGGCCCGGCAACATCCGCCAGCTGTACAACGTGGTGCGCCAGAACGTGGCGCTGTCGCATGGGCCCATCATCACCGCCGAAGCGGTGCAGCAGTCCCTGGGTGGCAGCCCGACACGGCTGCCCTCCTTCGATGAGGCGCGCGATGAATTCACGCGCAATTATCTGTCGCAGATTCTGCAGATCACCACCGGGAACGTGAGTCAGGCGGCGCGGTTGGCGCGGCGCAACCGCACGGACTTCTACAAGTTATTGTCGCGGCATCAGTTGCTGCCGGATGATTTCAAGAAGACCTGAGCCTCAGACTGGGTGGACTTTTGATGTTTGATGCATTAACATCAGATGCATGCGAACCACGCTCGACATCGAAGACGATGTGCTGCAAGCCGCCAAGGAGCGGGCCAGACGTGAACGAAAGACCCTCGGCGAGATGATCTCCGAGCTGGCTCGGCGCGCACTGACCACTCCGCAGCAGCCGCTCGCCGTGAACGAACCCACGGCCGTCCATGGACTTAAGCCGTTCGCTCGACGTGGCGGTATCGTTACGAATGCTTTGATCGACAAGCTGCGCGACGAAGACGCGTACTAGCAGCCGTGCGCGCACTGTTGGATGTCAATGTGCTGATCGCGTTGCTGGACTCCGATCATGCATCCCACGGTTCAGCGATCCACTGGTTCACCCAGCATGCGCGGGAGGGCTGGGCGTCATGTCCGATCACGCAAAACGGGTGTATCCGCATCATGTCGAATCCGGGCTATCCGAACCCGTTACCGGTTCAAGCCGTCATCGAACACCTGGCGCAGGCCTGCCACGAGGATATCCATGAATTCTGGCCGGACGACGTGAGTCTGTTGGATTCGGATGTGGTGGACCCGACCCGTATTCACGGACCGCGGCAACTGACCGACATCTACCTGCTCGCTCTCGCGGTTCGGCATGAAGCAAGGCTTGTTACTTTCGATACCGGCATTCCGCTCGCGGCGGTCAGGAAAGCGACGAACCGGGCATTGTTGATTCTGTGAGCATCCTTTATCTTCCAGAGCCGATGCCCGACCGGGCCAAGCGCATCGCGCCAGTCGCCATCAGATTGGCGAGCGACAGGCCTACGCCCTAGCGCCGCGCTGCTGCGCGCAATGCACTATTCCAGGCTGCATCCATCGGAGAAGAACGACACCGACCCATAGGTGCCATCGAGCCAATCCGCGTTCGGGTGTGTGTCAGTATCGGGAGGGATCGGCGTGCCCGCGGGCGTCAAGGTGGCCTTGGCCGAGGTCGTCCCGACCGTTCCCATGAAGATCGCACCCATCAATGTTCCTGCGATGGTTTCCAACTTTCCGTCGGCGAATTGATAGACAAACCCGGAGACCGTTCCGGAAGCGCCCACGTCCATCACCACGATGCCGGTGGCGACCTCTGTGGGGTCGCGCGTGAACTCAATGTTGCCCGCGAAATGGCGGGTGGTGTCGCCGATGGCGCTAAAGTTCGGGCCCAGTCGGGTGCCCGAGAATGAGCCCGACGTCGTCAGCAGCGAATCCGTCCAAACGCCTTCAATAGTGTCGGGACTCAGGAAATTACCGGTCAGCGGAAACGGCGGACTCGAATCATTGACCGTGAAGTTGCGCGGCTGATCCACCTTGACGGCGGTCAGTGGCTCGAGCGAGTCGAAGCCTGAACCCGGCGGCGTTTTCAACGTGTCGCCGAAAGCCTCGATGGAGCCATCCGGCTTGACTGTGGCGCCGAATCGGCCACTGTCTGCGCCCGCCGTGCCTGCGTAGGATCCTATGAAACCGCCTGAATACGCGCAATTGAAGGTCTTTTTCACATGCGTCCGGGATTGCACGGCGGTGGGCAGAATATGCATGCCGCCGTCCGCCGTTTGTGCGGCCTGGATGATGCTGTTGATGGAAGCGGCGAACGCACTTTCGGTCTGATTGAAGTTGACCGTCCATCCCGACGCAGCGGTTAGCACCGGAGCAGACAACCGCACGCCATTGGTCACATTGCCGTCGGCATCGAGCATCTGCAGGAAGCCATCGATATTCAACACCGCCGGATCGGTGCCATTGCCGCCATTGACCAGATCCACCGCAAACAGCAGCGGGCCAGCAGTCGCCGTACCCAGCACGACATTGCCAATCTTGAAGGTGATGGTGCCGCCCACGTCATACATGAACTGGCCACTCGTGCCGACCGTGCCGCTCTGCGTTCTAGTGGGCGTTC
>JANXOV010000042.1 GCA_025357635.1 Pseudomonadota bacterium | reverse complement strand
GGTGCGGGTGGCGCGCATTCCGCAAGGCTTCATGGGCGATGGCCGCGACACCGCAAATGCCGCGCTGTTCCTGGCCTCCGACGAGGCGCGCTTCATCACCGGCACCGAGATCGTGGTCGACGGCGGCATGACGGTAAGGTGCGATTAGCCCACGATCCGGGCCGCGTTCGTGGGTCGCGGTTTTTGAGGGTTGCGGCCGGGCGCCGGATAACTTCGAGTGCTATTTGCAGTGTCTAATCCCTTATCGGATGCTACAGCGTCGGAGATAAAAAACATCGCCAGGACGGAAAACAACGCTGGGACAATTCCACCAATGATGAATAGGGAGCGCCATCCGAAAAGGGGCTCCATAATCGCCACGAGCGGTCCGCAAAGGCTGACTCCGACGGCTGTACCGATGGACACCAGCGTTACGGCGGTGGCGCGGGAACTTTTCGCTACTGTCTCTAGAATCAGGGACGCGACAACCGGAAACAAGCCGCCCAACGCGAACCCAGTTAATAGTCTGACGGTAATTAACTGTGGTCCCGTGTGTACGAAAATCGTGCAGAGTGACCCAATCGAAAAGGATATTGCGGCGAGGCATAACGCAAACTTTCGGCCGACAAAGTCGGCGATGGTGCCAAACATCACGGCGCCCAATGCGGTACCGAGATAGCCGGCGCTGAAGGCGGCTCCAAGCGACTGAAGTGCTATTCCGAGGTCCTTCCTCACAAAAGGTGCGGTGAATGCCAGTGCGGCCTGGTCTATTCCGTCCGTCACCTGAAGGACAAACAAGATAACGACTACGACCGTAGATCGGATTCTTGGGAGGGAGGCGCGCATTACTTAACCTTTCATTCCGAAGTCGCAGCTCGGATCTTGACCGGTTGCTGCACCAGGAGGAGTGATTTCCCTCTCCACTAGCGCCTTTTGTTGATGTCGGCGCGCGGCACCATGAGCTTTATATTGCATTTGGAATTCCCTCCAGGCTGGGGGCGAGCCAGATGCTGCTGGTATGGGCTCCATGGTATCCGCAATGCCCCCGCGGATGTTCTTGTTCGTTAAAGTGCCTTAAACCTCAAGCTCCGCCGACGTCCCCCCGCTTATGAGTAGCGTCTAGGATTAGAGTCTAACCCCGGAGAGGGAGGTTGGACGTGAAGAAGCGGTACACAGAAGAGCAGATCATTGGATTCCTGCGGGAAGCGGACAAGGGGATCGCGCTGAAGGAGCTGTGCCGCAAGCACGGCTTTTCGGAGGCGAGCTATTACCTGTGGCGCGGCAAGTACGGCGGCATGGAAGTGTCTGACGCGAAGCGGCTCAAGACGCTGGAAGTGGAGAACGGTCGACTGAAGAAGCTACTGGCCGATTCCATGCTCGAGAACGAGGTGACGCGTGAAGCGCTCAGAAAAAAATGGTGACCGCGCCGGCGCGTCGGGAGCTGGTGCGGTGGATACAGACGAAGGGGCTTGCGGAGCGTCGAGGTCTACAGATCGTGCGCATGAGTGCCAGCGCATTGCGTTACCAGCCACGGCCGGATCGCAACCAGGTGCTGCGAGCTCGGATTGTCGCCCTCGCACAGCGTCACCGGCGGTACGGGGTCGGCATGATCCACCTCAAGCTACGCCAGGCGGGCGAACTGGTGAACTACAAGCGGGTCGAGCGGCTGTATGGACTCGAGAAGCTGCATATCCGGCGTCGGCGGCGCAAGAAGATCCCCGTGGCTGATCGCCAGCCCCTGGTTCGACCCGGGAAGGCCAACGAGCTGTGGTCGATCGACTTTGTGTTCGATCGCATTGCCTCGGGTCGAACGTTGAAGTGTTTGGCGATCGTGGACGATGCCACGCACGAAGCCGTGGCGGTCGTGCCAGAGCACACCATCGGGGGCGAACACCTGACGCGCATCCTGGACGGCATCTGCTCGCAGCGTGGCAGGCCGGAGATGATCCGCTCAGACAATGGACCCGAGTTCACCGGCAGGGCGATGCTGACCTGGGCGCATCGGCACGGTATCGCCTTACGGCTGATCGAGCCGGGCAAGCCAAACCAAAACGCGTACGTTGAGTCGTTCAACGGGCGACTGCGCGATGAATGCCTGAATGAACACGGGTTCACGAGTCTGCATCACGCACGCACGCTGATCGAGACCTGGCGACCCGAATACAACGAGGAGAGACCCAAGAAGTCACTGGGCGGGCTGACGCCCGCCCAGTATGCAAAGCAGTTGGCCCATGGGGCCGTTACAATGCCGGAAAACTCTAATGCCTTACGCTACTGAAGGTGGGGGGACGTCGAGTGGAGATTGGGATTGGGGCTTGGATTTGCGGATTGATCGCCTTAGTTCACACCGATCGTGGTGAGGCGGACGCCGCTTTTATGGGGCTCAACCGTACCTACCGACAAAGAATTGGCATCCTCGAAAACCTAATGAACGACCCGTTTCTGCGCCGCCTGCACGGCGATCCGCGCTTCGATGGGTTGATGCGCAAGTTGAAGCTGGTGGAGTAACGGGAGTATGCCGACTTCCTCGAGCGCAGTGTTTCTGAGTTACGCATCCGAGGATGCGGAGGCAGCCCGGCGCATTGCAGACGCACTGAGAGCCGCCGGCGTTGAGGTCTGGTTCGACAAGAGCGAACTGCGCGGCGGGGATGCGTGGGACCGAAACATTCGGGACCAGATCCACCGCTGTCAGCTGTTTATGCCGATCATCTCCGCCCATAGCGAGGCACGGGATGAGGGCTATTTTCGGCGGGAGTGGGCTCTGGCAGAAGGCCGAACCCGTGACATGTCCCACAAACGGGCATTCCTCGTCCCGGTCGTGATCGACGAAACGTCAGAGCGTGACGCCGCGGTTCCTGAAAGGTTCCTGGACGTCCAATGGACCCGACTGCCGGATGGTAGAGAGGACGCTGCGTTTGTCGCGCGAGTGAAGCGACTATTGTCAGCCGAAGTGCCTGCTCCATCGTCCCCCGTACCTCCGCCCGGTGAGCGGGTTGTACAGGCAGTACTATCGCTTGCCACGCGCCGGAGATGGTTCGTGGGTGCAGCCGCGGCCGCCGCGGTGGCCGTTCTTCTGGTTGGATACATCGCGTATGGAAGGCGCGGTACGTTAGCACCAGTTGCCCAAGACGCTAACTCGATTGCCGTGCTTCCCCTCTCTAACGAGAGCGGCGATCCGAGTCAGCAGTATTTCTCAGACGGCTTGTCGGAGAGCCTGATCACTGCGCTCACTCATTTTCTGGCTTAAAAGTTATAGGGCGAACCTCGGCGTTCCAGTTCAGGGACTCGAAGGAGAACGCTCACAGCATCGGAGCGAAATTGGGCGTGACGCGGTTATTGGAGGGGAGCGTGCAGAGGTCTGGCGGCACGGTTCGCGTAAGCGCTGAGTTAATAGATACGTCCGACGGTAGCGCGCAATGGTCAGAGCGCTACGATCGGCAATACAAGGATCTCTTCACGTTACAGGATGACATCACACACGCCGTGGTTTCGGCGCTGAGACTAAGACTTCTGCCGAGCGCGCACGCGGTAGCGCAGGATGAACGTCCTGCGAGCGGCAACCTCGATGCGTACAACGCTCTCCTGCAGGGCCGTTTCTACATTTCTCGTAACACAGAAGCCGATGCTCGCATGGCAATTGAACACTACACGCGAGCGACGAGCCTCGATCCGCGGTACGCGCTCGGATGGAGTGGATTGTCACGGGCGTGGACTTTACTGGGATTTAATTTCCTTGACAGCGCGCCGATGCACGCAGCATTCGTAAAAGCGCGCGAGGCCGCAGACCACGCACTTGCCCTTGCACCCGAGCTCGCAGCTGGGCACCTAGCCCGAGGTGAGTTGTCGTATCGGGCAGAATTCGATTGGCACGGGGCAGAGGCGGAATTTAGACATGCGATCGCACTGGCGCCGAATGACAGTGAGGCGAAAGTGCTTTTAGGGAGCCAGCTAGCCACTCTCGGTGAGCTGCGAGCGGCGATCGAACTTACGCAGCAGGCGCTCACGACCGACCCCCTTGATGTCAACTCGTACATATGGCTTTCCCAATACTTCTCGGCACTCAATCGTCTCGATGAGTCTGAGCGGGCAATCCGGCGTGCCATTGAATTGCAGCCCGCTGCGGCGATTCAGCACTGGCGGCTCGCGGTCATCGAGATCTTGCGCGGGGACGCGAAGGCGGCTCTGGCTGCTGCGCAGCAGGAGGTGCCTGGAGTGTGGCAGGACATCGCGCTGGCCCAAGCGCGGCAAGTTGGCAGCGATCGGAGTGCGGCCGACGCGGCGCTCAGGACTCTGATTGAGAAGCATGGCACAGGGTTCGCGTACCACGTCGCCGAGGTCTACGCTCTACGTAACGACCCGACGAAGACCTTCGAATGGCTCGATCGGGCGTTCAAGGTGCGCGATCCAGGCATTACGCTCCTCCTATTCGACTCCTTCATTCTCCGCTTCAAGAATGACCCCCGCTTCGCCGCTTTCTGCCGCAAGGTGGGGCTGCCGGTGCCGGAGGAGAAGCGCGACAGCTCCTGACTTCGGATTGAGCAGACTGTAAACAGGCGCGCAAGTTTGACCAGTTTTTGGACGGAATCGGCGACGACTATTGACCAGGCCCGTTAATAAGTTTTCCTCAGCCAATCAACAGCATGTGAGAATTTAGGCCTGGTCAACCTTCGACGCTGGTGCCTGGTCAAAGCAACACGCCGGTTCACACTGCTGTCGCTGGCCGATGCCTCTTTGGCGCGGAAATTCGGCTATTTCCTGCTGGTGCTCATCCCCACGGTCGCGGTGACCTTCTATACCATCCTCAAGTCGAGGCGCTTGTCAGACATGCTCGAGGCGGTCTCCGACGAAAAGCTGCCCGCTACGGCCAAGTTCAGGGCGGTGCTCGACGTCTGGAAATAGCCGCACGACCGGTGCGCTGGCTGACGGATCAACGCTGCTGCGGAAGTTCCTGGTGCCCGCTGGCGGGCGGCTCGCGCTGGTAAAGCTCGCACATGCGATGCAGCCGCGCGGCCAGGGCCGGGGCCACGTCCGGCCACTGGAAACGCCAGCTCCAGTTGCCCTCGCTCTTGCCGGGAAAGTTCATGCGGTGCTCGTTGCCCAGGTCGAGCAGATCCTGCATCGGCAGCACAATGAACTTGGCCACGCTGGTGTAGGCGGCGCGAATCAGGTCCCAGTTGACCGCGTGTCCGTCCGTGGTCAGGTATTCGCGCAGATGATGGCGCTCGCCCTCGGGTGCCGTCTGCCACCAGCCGAGGCTCGTGTCGTTGTCGTGCGTGCCCGTGTAGACCACCGAGTCGCGCTCGTGGTTGTGGGGCAGGAAACGCTTCTCGCCGCCTTCGCCCCAGGCGAACTGCAGGATGCACATGCCCGGCAGCTGGTACTTGCGGCGCAGCGCGATCACATCCGGCGTGATCACGCCGAGGTCCTCGGCGATGATCGGCAGCGGGCCCAGCGCCGCGGAAATGGCGGCAAACAACGCTTCGCCAGGAGCGCTGACCCACTGGCCGTGAATCGCAGTGGGCTCGCTGGCCGGGATTTCCCAGTGCGCGGCGAAGCCGCGGAAATGGTCGATACGCAGCATATCGACCATTTCAAAACTGCGGCGAATGCGTTCGAGCCACCAGGCGAAACCTTCCCTGGCGTGCGCATCCCAGCGGTACAGCGGATTTCCCCAGCGCTGGCCCGTCTCGCTGAAATAGTCGGGTGGCACGCCGGCGACGACACTGGGCCGGCCGTGCGCGTCGAGCAAGAACAGGTCCGGCCGCGACCAGACCTCGGCGCTGTGATGAGCGATGAAGATCGGCGCGTCGCCGACGATCTTGACGCCGCGCTCGTTGGCATAACGGCGCAATCGTGCCAGCTGGCTGAAGAAACGCCACTGGCAGAATTTCCAGAAGGCGATCCGCTCGCCATGTTCGACGACGGCGGATTTCATGGCGCGCCGCTCGCGCCGTGCCAGCGGCGCCTCCCAGTCGCACCAGTCGCGTCCCGCGAACTGCTCGGCCAGCGTCATGAACAGGGCGTAGTCATCGAGCCAATTTGCATTCCGTGCACAGAAGCCGCTGAACTCGGCATGCTGCCGCAGGTCCGCAGTGCCGGCAAAGCGCTGCGCGGCGAGCGCCAATCGCTCCAGGCGGAACGGCACCACGGCGTCAAAATCCACCGGGCGCGCCGCGAAGCGCGCATCCGGCTGCAGCTCGGAATCGTTCAGCCATCCGCGTTGTGCCAGATCCGCCAGGTCAATCATCAGCACATTGCCGGCGAACGCCGAACTGCTCATGTACGGGGAGTTTCCCGGGCCGATGCCCCCGAGCGGCAGGATCTGCCACATGCTCTGGCCTGCCGCGACCAGCCAGTCGACGAAATGGTAGGCATCCGCGCCGAAGTCGCCCGAGCCGTGTGGACCCGGCAGGGATGTAATGTGCAGGAGAACCCCGCTGGCACGTGAAAAGCGCGTCATTATCCTGGGTACTCTCGGCAGCAGGTCGGCTCGGCGATTAATGCTTTAAAGTTGGTAGTTAATCGGCCGTCAGCGGACATTCTAGCTGGGAGCCGGGGGCCGCCAACGGGCATGCATACGTATTCAACCCCATACTGGACGGCGGCGCGGGACTCGCCTGCGCTCCTGCTAGGATACCGGTGCCATGCAGGTAACACTCGACGGACAGCGAATCCTGGTGACCGGCGCCAATTCAGGGATTGGTGCGGCAGTCGCCCGTGAATTGGCCGCCGGCGGCGCCCGCGTTGCCGTTAATTACGTTGCGCACCCGGAAGCGACCGAAGCGCTGCTGGCTGAGTTGCGTGCGAGCGGCACGGATGCCATCGGCCTCCAGGCGGATGTCAGCGACGCGGCACAGGTAGCGGCCATGTACCTCGAACTGGATCGGTGTTGGGGCGGCATCGATACGCTCGTCAACAATGCCGGCATTGATGGTGCGCGCGCTCCGGCCTGGGAGGCGGATCCCGTTGCGTGGCAGCGGGTGCTGAGCGTAAACCTGTACGGCAGCTTCCTGTGTGCGCGCGGCGCGCTGCAGCGCATGGTGCCGCAGCGGAGCGGCGTGATCCTCAACATGTCGTCGGTCCACGAGCGCATCGCCTGGAGCGGTTTCAGCGCCTATGCGGCCAGCAAGGCGGGCCTGGGGATGCTGACCCAGACGCTGGCGCAGGAAGCGGCGCCATTTGGTGTCAGGGTATTGGGCCTGGCGCCGGGCGCAATTCGCACGCTCATCAACCAGAGCGTCTGGAGCAACCCGGAATCACTGCGCGATTTGCTCACCAAGATTCCGCTCGGCCGCATCGGGGAGCCGGTTGAAGTAGCGCGGCTCGCGACCTTCCTGGTATCCGGCATGGCCTCGTACATGAGCGGGAGTACGGTGTACTGCGACGGCGCCATGAGCGACTACCCCGAGTTCGCGCACGGCGGGTGACAGTCATGGCGCAGGTCCGCAGTCGTGAGTGAAAATCTGGCACCCGGAGGACCGGGGATCCCCGGCCGTTGGACTTCGGCCGCGAAGAGCGGCGTGGGCACCGCGCTGGGCGGGAGCCCCATCTGGTTCACGCTTTCGCACGGCATCATCAACGAGATCTACGCGCCGCGCATCGACGAGGCGGCTACGCGCGACGTGGGGTTCCTCATCGTGGGCCCCGACGGCTTCGTCGCCGAGATCAAGCGCCACGCCCGGCACCTGACCCGCTGCCCACATCCCGGCGTGCCTTACTACGCCGTCGGGAGTGAGTGCCTGCAGGGGCGGTTTCGCCTGCAGACCGAAATCATCACCGACGCCGATCGGCCGGTGCTGCTGGTGCGGCTGAAGTTCGCGGCGCTCAAGGGCGACGCGGAGGACTACCGGGTGTACGTGCTGCTGGCGCCGCACCTTGGCAATTACGGCGCCGGCAATACCGCCTGGCTCGGCGACTATCGCGGCAATCCGGGATTGTTTGCCGCGCGCGCTGATCGCGCGCTGTGCCTGATGTCCGCTGGCGGATTCGGCGCCCGCTCGGTTGGGTTCGTGGGCGTGTCGGACGGCTGGCAGGACCTGATGGCGCACGGCTCGCTCCAGTGGCCATACACGCGGGCCGAGAATGGCAATGTCGCGCTGGTCGGTGAACTGTCGCTCCACGACGGGGAAACCGTGCTGGCCATTGCCGTCGGGCGCGACGCAGAAGAGGCCGGGTACCAGGCACGCGCTTCGCTCGAGGAAGGTTTCCCGGTGCTGCTCAAGCGCTACGTGCAACCCTGGGAGCGCTGGCAGTCGCGCTGCGCCGCCGCGCCGCGCGGCGCGCTCTCGGCCGTCAGCACGGCCGTGATCAAGACCCATGAGTCGAAACTCATCCCCGGCGCGATGCTCGCGAGCCTGGCCGTGCCGTGGGGGTTTTCCAAGGGCGACGGCGACCTCGGCGGCTACCACCTGGTGTGGCCGCGCGACATGGTGCAGTCCGCGGGCGGCTTGCTGGCCGCCGGCGCCAAACCCGATGCGCGCGAGGCGCTGGTATACCTCGCGACCACGCAGCACGCCGACGGGCATTGGCCGCAGAACATGTGGGTCGACGGCAAGGCCTATTGGCAGGGTCTGCAGATGGACGAGACGGCATTGCCGATCCTGCTGTTGGATCTCGCTGCACGCGAAGGCGCGCTGCTGCCCGAGGACCTGGCGACGCAGCGCTTCTGGCCGATGGTGCGCGCGGCCGCGGCGTTCCTGGTGTGCAACGGCGCGGTGACGCCGCAGGATCGCTGGGAAGAAGACGGTGGTTACACACCTTATACGCTCGCAGCGGAAATCGCTGCGCTGCTGGTCGCGGCCGAGTACGCGCAGAAGGCTGGCGAGCCGGAACTGGCGCCGTATTTGCGCGACACCGCCGACAGCTGGAATGCGCAGATCGAACGCTGGCTGTACGTGACCGATACCCCGCTGGCCCGCAAGTGCGGCGTCGATGGCTATTACGTGCGTATCGCCGAGGGTGACAGTAATGATGCCGATGAGCTCATCGACATCAGGAATCGCCCGGAAGGCGAGACGCGGCGTCGCGCCGATGAGATCGTCGCCACCGACGCGCTCGCACTGGTGCGCTTCGGCCTGCGCGCCGCCGCCGACCCGCGCATCCTCAATACCCTCAAAGTCATCGATGCCGAGCTCAAGGTACAGCTGCCCTGCGGCCCGGCCTGGCATCGCTATACCGCGGACGGTTACGGCGAGCACGCTGACGGTTCACCCTTCAATGGCACCGGCATCGGACGGCTGTGGCCACTGCTGAGCGGCGAGCGCGCCCACTACGAACTGGCGCGCGGCGACCGCGCTGCGGCGGCGGTGCTGCAACGGAGCTTTGAAGCCATGGCGGGGCCGGGCGGCCTGCTCCCTGAGCAGAGCTGGGACACTGCCGACATTCCCGGACACGAACTGTTTTTCGGCCAACCCGCGGGTTCGGCCATGCCACTGGTTTGGGCGCACGCCGAGTATCTCAAGCTGGTGCGCTCGCTCGGCGATGGGCGCGTGTTCGATATGCCGCCGCAGGCCTGGCAGCGCTACGCCGTACAGCAGACCGGATCGAAATTGCGCGGCTGGCGCTTCAACCAGAAGCTGCGTGAGCTGCCCGCCGGTTGTACGCTGCGCGTCGAACTGCTTGCGCCAGCGCGCATCCGCTGGACGGTCGATGGATGGCATAGCAGCCAGGACAGCGACACCCGCCCGAGTGGCCTGGGCACGCATTTTTTCGATGTGCCCACCGCGGCGCTGCCCGCCGGCGCGCGCGTGACCTTCACGCCCTATTGGACCGACGCGGCGCGCTGGGAAGGCGTGGACTTCCTGGTGGCGGTGGTTTGATCTTCCCGCGGCGACAAGGATAATCTGCAACGCCATGAGTGAAGAATTTGAAGTTCACGGCCAGCATGACCACGCGGTGGAGCACGCTGCGCACGAAAATTCGCTGGGCCGTTGGGTGGCCATGTTCACCGCGGTGCTCGCCACCATCGGCGCGATCATCGCCTACCAGAACGCCGGCAGCGAATCGCTCGGACTCGAGCTCAAGAACGAGGCGATCCTGAAGAAGTCCGAAGCCTCGGATCAATGGGCCTACTACCAGGCCAAGGGTATCAAGCAAGTCATCATCGAGCATGCGGCCGGCGCCTCTGGAGCTGAGCGCGCCGCCCTGGCCGCCGAAGCCCGGCGCTACGCTGATGAGAAGGCCGACATCCAGAAAGCGGCCAGAACGTTCGACGACGAAGCCAGGGCTGCGGACGCCGCAAGCGCACGGGCATTCAAACCACACCATCACCTGGCGCAGGCCCTTGCGCTCGTACAGGTGGCCATCGCGCTGGCCGCGCTCACCGTGCTGACGCGCCAGCGCTGGTTGCTGGTGATTTCCGGCCTGAGTGCGCTCACTGGCGTGGGGTTCTGGATAGCAGCCTGGTACTGAGGCCATCAATTGCTGCGCGAGCCGGAGTGGTTGCCGGCCTTGCTGCGTGCTCACTTGCTGTCGGCGCGCAGGAATCAGGATGTGGCGGCCCCGGCCTTAACAGCGGCACCTACACACTGCCCGTTAGTAGTATCGCGCGGACCTTCCGTCTCTACGTGCCGCCCAGCTACAAGCGCGATGCGCCAGCGCGCCTGGTCGTCGTATTTCACGGCTGGGGGGGCGATGAGGGCGAGTTCATGGACGACCCCAACGTCATCAACGAGGCCCGGAGGCGCGGTTACGTCCTGGTGGGGCCGCGCGGCCTGGGTTCCGGCGCTCCGGACTACAGCCGGAATTCCTGGACCTTTCCCGGCTCCGCAACCGGTCTCGACGGCGATGGCGTCAACCCCGCATCCGCCGGTGATACCGCTACGACCTGCAATCCCGTCACGACGCCTGACTACACGTTTCCATCCTGTAAGTCCGGCATCGCGCGCAACACGTGTTCGTGGACGCAATGCCAGGACGACGACGTTGCCTTCACGCTGGCGCTGGTGCGCCACCTCAAGGCCAGGCTGTGCATCGACCCGACGCATATATACGCCGCCGGCGGCTCGACCGGCGGGATGTTCACCTGGGAGTTAGGACAGAACCCGTCAAGTGCACCGACCTTCCGCGCCATCGCGGCCCTGATCGGACTGCCGCACCGTGGCTATCTCGCCGGTCCGGGCAGGAAGGGCGGCCGGCGGGCGATCCTGATCACCGGGACCAGTGACCCGATCGTTCCGCCAGGCGCCTGGGACGACGCGGCGTATACGACGAGTTCGAATGACGGCGAGCGTTACTACTACACCGGCGCGACGGCCATCGTGAAATCCTGGTCCGTCGCCGCGGGTTGCGCCGCGGCCAACAAGGAAGTGCCGTTCGGGCGCGCCGGGAGTCCTGCCGATTGCCGGAGCTACTGCCCCGTGAAAGGCGCGCGCTGGCCCGCGGTGCTCGATTGCCGCGCGAACATGGGCCACGACTATGCATTTGCGTGGTCGTGGAAGCTGATCCTGGATTTCTTCGATCGATCCTGAGCGCGCCGGCGCTCCACTCAACCTGCCGCGAGCGGCAGCGCGATCAATGACTCGACGATGTTCCGCAACAGTTCCCGCAGCGGCTCCGCGCGTTGCGCGTCGTAAGCTGTGCCCGACTCGTCCATGTAGCTGGATTGCGCCAGTTCGATCTGCAAGGCGTGCACGCTGCGCGCCGGCTCACCGTAGTGGCGCGTGATATGCCCGCCCTTGAAACGGCCGTCGAACACATGCGACCAGCGCGGTGCGGCGGTAAGCACCTGCCCCAGCGTCTCGTTGACCCGGCCGGAGCAGGAACGGCCGTCGTACGTGCCGACGTTGATGTCCGGCAAGCGGTCGGCGAACAGCCGCGGCACGACACTGCGGATCGAATGTGCGTCGAGCAACACGGCATAGCCGAAGCGCGCGCGCGTCGCCTCTAGCCGGGCGCGCAACGCGGCGTGGTAGGGCTCCCAGTACTGTGCCCGGCGCCGCGCGATCTCGGCAGCGGTGAGCGACCCGCGGCCATCGAGGTAGAGTGGCTCGCCGGCAAAGCTTTGCGTCGGGCACAGGCCGGTTTGCGGCGCGGCGCTGTAGAGCGCCGCGTCGTCGGGCGGCCGGTTCAGGTCGATCAGGTAGCGCGAGTGGCTCGCGACGATCATCGTTGCGCCCAATGCGGGCGCGAAGTCGTAGAGCTCGGCCACATGCCAGTCGGTATCCGGCATCGCGAGCGCGCGCGGCGTGAGCTGCGGGACAAGCTCCGGCGGCAATCCCGTGCCGGCATGGGGCACGCTGATGATCAGCGGCGTGGTGCCCATTACGAGCGTGTGGGTCACCGCGCGAACAGGCGCGACGCGACGTGTTCGCGCAGTGCGCCGCCGGTGATGAGGGTACGCGCGGCGGCAATGTCCGGCGCAAAGTAACGGTCGCGCTTGAGCACGGGCACGTTCCGGCGCAGCAACCGGTGCACCGCTTCCAGTGCAGCTGAACTGCGCAGCGGGCGATGGAAATCCAGGCCCTGCGCCGCGGCCAGCAATTCGATGGCGATGATGCCCGCTGCGTTGCCGGCCATCGCCAACAGGCGCCGCGCCGCATAGGTGGCCATCGACACGTGGTCCTCCTGGTTGGCCGAGGTCGGAATGCTGTCGACGCTGGCCGGATGCGCCAGCGACTTGTTTTCCGAAGCCAGCGCCGCGGCGGTGACCTGCGCCACCATGAACCCGGAATTCACGCCGCTGTTGGCGACCAGGTAGGCGGGCAGGCCGCTCATCTTGGTGTCAACCAGCAGCGCGATGCGGCGTTCGGCAATCGAACCGACTTCGGCGATCGCCAGGGCGAGCTGGTCGGCCGCGAAGGCCACGGGTTCGGCGTGAAAGTTGCCCCCGGACAGCACCTCGTCGTCGCGCGCAAATACCAGCGGGTTGTCCGTGACGGCGTTCGCTTCGCGCAGCAGCGTGGCGCCGGCCGCGCGCAGCAGATCGAGGCAGGCGCCCATGACCTGCGGCTGGCAGCGGAGCGAATAGGGATCCTGCACGCGCGAGCAGTCCACGTGCGAGGCGCGGATGCGGCTGCCGCGCAGGAGGGAGCGCAGTTGCGCGGCCACCTCGATCTGGCCGGGCTGGCGCCGCACGGCATGGATGCGTGCATCGAAGGGCGCGTCGCTCCCTTTCATGGCATCAACCGACATGGCGCCGGTGAGCAGGGCGCCGGCAAAGACATTTTCGATGGCGAACAGCCCCGCGAGCGCGAGCGCCGTGGAGACTTGGGTGCCGTTGAGCAGCGCCAGGCCTTCCTTGGCCGCGAGCCTGAGGGGCTGGAGTCCCGCGATTTCCAGTCCGCGGCGCGCGCCCAACACGCGACCCTCGTGCCGTACTTCGCCCACGCCCAGCAGTACCGCCGACAGATGCGCCAGCGGCGCCAGGTCGCCGGAAGCACCCACCGAGCCCTGGCCCGGAATCACCGGATAGACGTGTGCACGCAGCAGTGCCTGCAGCGCCCGCAGCGTCTGCGGCCGCACGCCGGAATAGCCCTGCGCAAGGCTGGCGATCTTCAGCACCAGGATCAAGCGCACGACATCATCGGGCAGTGGTTCGCCGGTGCCGGCGGCGTGTGAGAGCACCAGATTGTGTTGCAGCTGCGCGAGGTCGGCCGCCGAGATCCGCTCACTGGCGAGCGAACCGAAGCCCGTGTTGACGCCGTAGGCGGTTTCGCCGCGCGCGATCAGGCCCTCGATCACCGCGCGCGAGCGGCGTACGCGGCCAAGGTCAGCGCTGGAGAGGTTCATGCTGGTGGTGTCGCGATACGCGGCGCGCAACGCTTCGAGCGTCAGTGCGCCGGCGCGCAGCGCGGATACGCGGCCGCGTGGCGCGCTCATGGCGCCGCCTTGCCGGTGAGCATCGGCAGGTTCAGCGAGTGCTCGCGCGCGCACTGCAGTGCGATGTCGTACCCGGCGTCGGCGTGCCGCATGACGCCGGTCCCCGGGTCGTTCCACAGCACCCGCTCGATGCGCCGCGCCGCGGCCGGCGTGCCGTCGCAGACGATGACCACACCTGAATGCTGCGAAAAGCCCATGCCGACGCCGCCGCCATGATGCAGCGACACCCAGGTGGCGCCGCTGGCTGTGTTCAACAAGGCGTTGAGCAGCGGCCAGTCGGAGACCGCATCGGAGCCATCGAGCATGGCTTCGGTCTCGCGGTTCGGGCTTGCCACCGAGCCCGAATCCAGGTGATCGCGGCCGATCACCACCGGCGCCGACAACTCGCCGCTGGCGACCATCTCGTTGAAGGCGAGCCCCAGCCGATGGCGCTGACCCAGCCCCACCCAGCAGATGCGCGCCGGCAGTCCCTGGAATTGGATGCGCTCACGCGCCATGTCCAGCCAATGATGCAAATGCGCATCATCGGGGATGAGTTCTTTGACTTTCGCATCGGTCTTGTAGATGTCCTCCGGGTCGCCGGAAAGTGCCGCCCAGCGGAACGGACCGATGCCGCGGCAGAACAGCGGACGAATGTACTCGGGAACGAATCCTGGAATGTCGAAGGCGCGCGCCACGCCGGCTTCCTTCGCGACCTGGCGGATATTGTTGCCGTAGTCGAACACGGGCAGGCCGCGCTGCTTGAAGCGCAGCAGGTATTCCACATGCCGCGCCATCGAGCCCTTCGCGGCCGCCGCCGTGCCGGCCGGATCGGCCACGCGGCGCTCATCCCATTGCGCGACGCTCCAGCCCTGCGGCAGGTAGCCATTGACCGGATCGTGCGCGGAAGTTTGATCGGTGAGCGCATCGGGCGTGATGCCGCGCTCGAGAAGTTCCGCCAGCACGTCCACCACATTGGCGCGCAGCGCGACCGACAGTGGCTTGTTGTCCTGCCGCGCCTTGTTCAACAGCGCCAGCGCTGCATCCAACGTGGGCGCCTGCACATCGACGTAGCGAGTCTCCAGCCGCTTGTCGATGCTGCTTTGGCGGCATTCCACGGCCAGCATGCTGGCGCCGGCCATGGTCGCGGCCAGCGGCTGCGCGCCGCCCATTCCACCCAGGCCGGCGGTGAATATCCACCTCCCCGCCAGCTGGCCGCCGAAATGCTTGCGGCCCAGTTCGGCGAAGGTTTCGTAAGTGCCCTGTACGATGCCCTGGCTGCCGATATAGATCCAGGAACCTGCGGTCATCTGGCCGTACATGGCAAGACCCTTGCGGTCCAATTCGTTGAAGTGTTCCCAGGTCGCCCAATGCGGCACGAGGTTGGAATTGGCGATGAGCACGCGCGGCGCGTCGCTGTGCGTCTTGAACACACCCACCGGCTTGCCGGATTGGATCAGCAGCGTCTCATCGTCGCTGAGCTTTTTCAGCGTTTCCACGATACGGTCGTAGCATTCCCAGTTGCGCGCCGCGCGGCCGATGCCGCCGTACACGACCAGCTCGTTGGGATTCTCGGCCACCTCCGGATCGAGGTTGTTCATGAGCATGCGCAGCGGCGCTTCGGTGGTCCATTGGCGCGCATGCAGCTGCGTGCCGCGCGGCGAGCGAATGATGCGGGGCTTGGCCTGTGCGGGCATGGTCGACTCCTTAGGGGCGGAAGCGCCCGGACATTTCGTAGCGGGAACCGGGGTGGTGAAGGCGAGCCACCGAGGCAATGACGCCGGCCGTCCACGTCCGGCGCAGCACCAACAGGCAGGGCTCGCCGCGTTTCATCTGCAGCAACCGGCGGGTGCGATCATCAGGCATCACCGCGCGCAGCACGTGCTGGGCCTCCTGCAGCGGCGCCGCCTTGATCAGGTATTCATGCGGGGTGGTGCGCGTGAAATCCATGCGCAGATAGTCCGGCGCCAGCTGCGGCAGCACGTAGCGGTCTTCGAGCTGGATGGGCTTGTCGTTCTCGTGATGCACGATCACCGAACAGAACAGCGGCGATTTCGGCGCGATGCCGAAGTCCCCGGCGAGGGCGCCAACGGCGCGAATCTTTTCCAAGGAGATGAGCTGTGCCCGATGCGTGCCGCCGCGCTGGCGGATTTCATCGGCGATGTTGCGCACTTCCAGGGGATGCGCGTGCGCCTGGGCTTCCGCCACGAAGGTGCCGACGCCGGCGATGCGCACGAGGATGCCTTCGTCCTGCAGTTCGCGCAGCGCGCGATTGGCGGTCATGCGCGAGACGCCGAAGGATTTGACGATGTCGTTTTCAGAAGGGACGCGGCTGGCGGCCGCCCATTTTCCCGTGCCGATGTTCGACAGGATGTGCCGCTTGACCTTCAGGTACAGCGGTTGGGTGGCGGTGTTCGAGTCGGGCATGCGCTGGCGCCGTCGGTTTGTAAACTGAGCGGAATCCTAACTTGTATATACAGGTATAGTCAACTGACCGGCAGCGTCAGCTGCTGTTGCATCCAGCCGCTGAATTCGGCGGCGCTGGCGCTGTCGAGGTCATGCCGCCGGTCCTTGATGACGCAGCGCCCGCCCACCACCACGTCGCGGATCGCCTCGCGCGCGCTGGTGAACACCAGCCGGTCCAGCAGGTGTTCGGGCGGGGATCCGGCCATGCTGGGGTGCATCGGGTCGAGTACCAGCCAGTCGGCGCGGGCGCCGGCCTTCAATTCCGCGACCGGCTGGCCCAGCGCACGGGCGCCGCCCGCCGCCGAGTCCTCCCACAGGCGCGTGCCGACATGCTGCTGAGCCGGGCTGGCAAGCACCGCGCGCCGCCGCCGCCGCAGGCGCTGCTGATACTCGAACCAGCGCAGTTCCTCCGCCGGACACACACTGGCCTGGCTGTCCGACCCGATGGCGAGGCGCCCGCCAAGGTCCAGAAAATACTCGGCGTCGAAAAAGCCGTCGCCCAGATTGCCCTCCGTCGTCGGACAGACGCACACGGTTGCCCCTGCATCGACAATGCCGCGCAGTTCCTCGCGATTGGCATGCGTCGCATGCACCAGGCACCAGCGCGCCGACAGCAGATTCTCGTGCAGCAGCAATTCCACCGGCCGCTTGCCGGTGAGACGCCGGCAGGCATTGACCTCGAGCTGCTGCTCGGAAACGTGGATGTGCAACGGCATGTGCGGATCGATGCGATCCAATTCCGCGATGACCTCACGCATGGCGCCCAGACTCACCGCGCGCAGACTGTGAAAGGCGGCGCCGCAGCGGATCGAGCCGCCCGGCTTGGCAGCCTGTGACTGACAGGCGATGACCTGGACAAACTCCCGCACGCTCAAGCCGAAACGCCGCTGATCCTCGCGCAGCGGCTTGCCGCCGAAATCGCTGTGTTGATACAAGGTCGGCAGCAGCGTCAGACCGATGCCGGTGCGCCGCGCCGCCTCGAGGATGGCGCCGTGCAGGGGGTTGTCGTCCGCGCCGTAGCCCTCGCCATCCTGGCGCCGGTGCAGATAATGAAACTCGGCGACCGATGTGTAGCCTGCCTTGAGCATCTCGATGAACAATTGCGTGGCGATCAGCGCAAGGTCCTGCGGCGTCACGCGATTGGCCAGGCCATACATGGCGCGGCGCCAGGTCCAGAAGCTGTCGCGCGCGTTCTGCCTGAATTCCGTGTCGCCAATCATGGCGCGCTGAAAGGCATGGCTGTGGGCATTGGGCATGCCGGGCACAGCGATGCCCTCGGGCGGCGGCGCGCCCTCAGCGCGCGTTGCACGGGAGACGCGGCTGATCGTTCCCTGCGCAGAAACCTCGATCTCCACGTCACGGGCCCAGCCTTGCGGCAGCAGTGCAGCCTGGAATCGGTGGCTCGTCATCGCCTTGACTATACCTGCATGGATGTCCTAGCGTGAATCCATGAGCGCGATCCTCAATGACGATTGGGACTATGTATTGTGCGGCGTGACCCTCGCCACCATGGCCGCGGACCGCGGTGACTATGGCGCGATCCGCGATGCCGGCATTGCCGTGAAGGGCGAACGGATCGCCTGGATCGGTACGGCGCAGTCCGCGCGCGCCAAGGCGACGGCCTGCGGGGCCCGATTGCGCGAATTGGAGGGTCTTTGGGTGACGCCCGGACTCATCGACTGCCACACGCATCTGGTGTATGGCGGCAATCGCGCGCAGGAATTTGAGATGCGGCTCAATGGCGCGAGCTATGAACAGATCGCGCGCGCCGGCGACGGCATCCAGTCCACGGTGAACGCCACTCGCGCCGCCAGCGATGCGCAGCTCATGCGCAGCGCGCTGCAGCGCGCGCGGCGTCTGTGCGCCGAAGGCGTGACCACCCTCGAGATCAAATCCGGCTATGGCCTGGACCTGCCGCAGGAGCTGCGGCTGCTGCGCATCGCGTGAGCGCTCGGCGATGAGCTGCCGCTGTCGGTGCGCACCACGTTTCTGGGTCTGCATGCGCTGCCGTCCGAGTACAAAGAGCGGCGCTCGCAGTTCGTGGCCGCGGTGGCTGGGGAATGGCTGGATGCGGTGATTCGTGAAGGGCTGGCCGATGCGGTGGATGCATTCTGCGAAAACATCGCCTTCACGCTCGAGGAGACGGAGAGCTTTCTGAAGCGGGCGCGCGGCGCAGGGCTTGGCGTGCATCTGCATGCCGGGCAGTTGAGCGATCTGGGCGCGGCGCAATTGGCGGCGCGCCACGGAGCCTGGTCGGCCGATCATCTGGAATATGTCGATGCGGCCGGTATCGCCGCCCTGGCCGCCGCCGGCACGGTGGCGGTGATGCTGCCGGGTGCGTTTTACATGTTGCGCCAGGACCATCCGCCGCCGGTGGCAGCGCTGCGGCGTGCGGGGGTGCCGCTGGCGGTGGCCACGGATTGCAATCCCGGCACCTCGCCTTGCACCTCGCTCCTGCTGGCCATGAACATGGCCTGCACGCTGTTCGGCATGAACCCGGAGGAAACGCTGGCGGGGGTTACGCGCAACGCGGCCCGCGCGCTGGGCCTTGAGGACCGCGGCGTACTGAGTCCCGGCAAGCGGGCCGACCTTGCCCTGTGGCAGATCGAGCGCCCCGCCGAGCTGTGTTATGGGCTCGGCGCCAACCCTTGTATTGGCGTGGTCCAAAGCGGAAAATTATTAATATGAGCAGTCAACCCAACATTCAGTCCCTGATTCCCACCATCGGCCATTGGCTCGACGGTGGCCCCGTCACGCCCGCGCAGGCCCGCACCTGTGAGGTGTTCAATCCGACCACTGGTCTGGTGCAGGCCCGGCTGAGTCTGGCCGATGCGGCGCTGGTGGATGCCGCGGTCCAGTCCGCCGCCAAAGCCTTTCCCGGCTGGGCCGGCACGCCCGCGCTTCGCCGCGCGCGCATCATGTCGCGCTTCAGGGAACTGGTGGAAGCGCGCGCCGATGACCTGGCGCGGCTGATCTCGAAGGAACACGGCAAGACCGTGAGCGATGCGCGCGGCGAAGTGACGCGCGGCCTGGAAGTGGTGGAGTTCGCCTGCGGCATTCCGCATCTGCTCAAGGGCGAGTACAGCGACAATGTCGGCACGGGCATCGACACCTACAGCATGCGCCAGCCGCTGGGCGTGGCCGTCGGCATCACGCCGTTCAATTTTCCGGTCATGGTGCCCATGTGGATGTTCCCGATGGCGATCGCCTGCGGCAACACCTTCGTGTTGAAGCCCTCGGAGCGCGACCCGTCGCCGGGCCTGCTGCTGGCGGAACTGTTCAAACAGGCGGGGCTGCCCAACGGCGTGTTCAACGTCATCAACGGCGACAAGGAAGCGGTGGATGCGCTGCTGGCGCACCCGGGCATCGCCGCGGTGAGTTTCGTGGGCTCCACGCCGGTGGCGCGCCACATCCACCAGGCCGGCAATGCCGCGGGCAAGCGCGTGCAGGCACTGGGCGGGGCCAAGAATCACATGGTGGTGATGCCGGATGCGGATCTGGACCAGACCGTGGAGGCCCTGGTGGGCGCCGCCTACGGTTCGGCCGGCGAGCGCTGCATGGCGATCTCGGTCGCGGTGGCGGTGGGCGAGCAGCTTGCCGACGTGCTGATCGGCCGCATCTCCACGCGGCTCAAGACCCTGCGCATGGGCGCGCCCGACGCGCCCGAGACCGAAATGGGTCCGCTGATCACCGCGCAGCATCGCGACAAGGTCAAGGGCTATGTCGACATCGGCGTGCAGGAAGGCGCGGTGCTGGCGGTGGACGGCCGCAATGCCGCGGAACTCGCCAAGTTGAAAGGGTTCTTCATGGGCGCCTGTTTGTTCGACAAGGTCAAACCGGACATGCGCATTTACAAGGAAGAAATCTTCGGCCCCGTGCTGTGCGTGGTGCGAGTGCCGACGCTGCAGGCTGCGGTGGATCTGATCAACAAGCATTCGTTCGCCAACGGCACAAGCATCTTCACGCGCAGCGGCGAAGTGGCGCGCAAGTTCGCCAATGAGATCGAGGTCGGCATGGTGGGCGTGAACGTCGCCATTCCCGTGCCGATGGCCTTCTACAGCTTCGGCGGCTGGCGCTCCTCGCTGTTTGGTGATCATCACATCTACGGCATGGAAGGCGTGCGCTACTACACGCGCATGAAGGCCGTGACGCAGCGCTGGCCCGCGCCGCCGGAGGGCGAGGCCGCGTTTGTGATGCCGACGATGCGCTGAGGCTCGACCTGCCGAAGTTTGGAAAAAAACGACCGCTGCTGCCGCGTTTGCACGGCGGCAGCGGTCGGTGTCGTTCAGGCGAGGTCGTAGCGATCCAGGTTCATCACCTTGTTCCACGCCGTCACGAAGTCAGTCACGAACGTCTTCTGCGCATCACTGCTTGCGTAGACTTCCGCCAGCGCCCGCAGCTGCGAGTTCGATCCGAAGACCAGATCCACGACGGTACCAGTCCACTTGAGTTCGCCCGTCGTCCGATCGCGCCCCTCCAGCACGCCTTCTGAGGTGGCGGATTTCTGCCACTTCGTGCGCATGTCGAGCAGATTGACGAAGAAGTCATTGCTCAGAGTTTCGGGCCGCTTGGTGAAGACTCCGTGCGCAGACTTGCCGACGTTGGCATTCAGAGCGCGCAGACCGCCCACCAGCACCGTCATCTCGGGCGCGGTCAGCGTCAACAGGTTCGCACGGTCCAACAGCAATTCAGCCGCCGATCCTTCCAGTGCCTGGCGCACGTAGTTGCGAAACCCGTCTGCGATCGGCTCCAGCACAGCGAAGGAGTGCACATCGGTCTGCTCTTGTGATGCGTCCGTGCGCCCCGGTGAGAAGGGTACCTTCACCTCGACGCCGGCCTTCCTGGCAGCCTGCTCGACGGCGGCGCAGCCGCCCAGCACGATCAGGTCTGCGAGTGACACTTTCTTCCCGCCCGATTGCGAGCCGTTGAATGTTTTCTGGATTGCTGCCAACGCATTCAACACCTTCGAAAGTTCCGCCGGCTGGTTGACCTCCCAATCCTTCTGCGGCGCGAGTCGAATGCGCGCCCCATTGGCGCCGCCGCGCTTGTCACTGCCGCGAAAAGTCGCCGCCGACGCCCAGGCCGTGGTGACGAGTTGGGAGACGGAAAGTCCTGAGGCGATGATCTTGGCTTTCAGGTCGGTAACAGCCTGCTCGCCGATCAGCGCGTGATCCACCACCGGTACCGGGTCCTGCCAAAGCAGCGCTTCCTTGGGGACGAGCGGCCCCAGATAACGCGACAGGGGCCCCATGTCGCGATGGGTCAGCTTGTACCAGGCCCGCGCGAACGCATCGGCGAACTCTTGAGGGTTCTTGTGGAATCGATGCGAGATCTTCTCGTAGGCCGGGTCCATCCTCAGCGCAAGATCCGCTGTGGACATCATCGGCGCATGCCGCTTGGCCGGATCATGGGCATCCGGCACGGTGCCCGCGCCTGCGCCGCCTTTGGGTTTCCACTGGTGCGCACCCGCGGGGCTCTTGCTCAGTTCCCACTCATACTGGAACAGGATGTCGAAGTAGTCGTTGTCCCATCGGACAGGGTTGGTGGTCCAAGCGCCTTCCAGGCCGCTGGTGATGGTGTGCACGCCTTTGCCGCTGCCGAAGGTGTTTTTCCAGCCCAGGCCTTGCTCCTCGATACCGGCGCCCTCCGGTTCGCGGCCGACATATTTGGCCGGATCGGCAGCGCCATGGGTCTTGCCGAAGGTGTGCCCGCCGGCAACCAGGGCAACGGTTTCTTCGTCGTTCATTGCCATGCGCGCGAAGGTTTCGCGGATGTCGCGTGCCGAGGCAACCGGGTCCGGCGTGCCGTTGGGCCCTTGCGGATTCACGTAGATCAGACCCATCTGGACCGCACCCAGAGGATTCGCAAGTACTCGGTCACCCGTGTATCGCTGATCGCCGAGCCACTCGGCCTCGGGTCCCCAATAAATGTCGTCTTCGGGCTCCCAGATGTCCTCGCGCCCGCCGGCGAAACCGAAGGTCTTGAACCCCATTGAATCCAGGGCGACATTGCCGGCGAGAATCATGAGATCCGCCCAGGATAGCTTGCGGCCGTACTTCTGTTTGACGGGCCAGAGCAGGCGGCGTGCCTTGTCGAGATTGCCGTTGTCCGGCCAACTGTTGAGGGGTGCAAACCGCTGCGTTCCGGAGCCTGCGCCGCCGCGGCCATCCGCGATGCGGTAGGTGCCTGCGCTGTGCCAGGCCATGCGGATGAACAACGGCCCGTAGTGGCCGTAGTCCGCGGGCCACCAGTCCTGCGAGGCCGTCATCACCTCATGCAGGTCTTTGATCACGGCATGCAGGTCGAGGCTCTTGAACTGCTCCGCGTAATTGAACGTCTCACCCATGGGATTGGACAGGGAGGAATGCTGGTGCAGGAGCGTCAACTTCAGTTGATTGGGCCACCATCCTGCGTTGGCCGGGCCTCCGGTCGCTGCGTGTTGGCGGGCGCCGGCTGAGACCGGGCATTTTGCTTCCGTTGACAAGGGGTTCTCCTTCGATTGTTGAATGGAGCGATCCTAAGCATAGACAATGTCTATGTCAAGATAAAGTCTATTTTCAGATTTTATCCATTGTTGATATGATTCGGCGTATGAGCAATCTGTTACATCGGCTGGCGACGCGCGGCTGGCAAATGACCCCTCAGCGGCGAGTGATTGCCGAAGTGCTGGCTGGCGATCACGTGCATTTGACGGCCGATGAGATCCACGCGCAGGCGATTGCGAAGCTGCCGGAGATCAGCCGCGCCACGGCCTATAAAGCGCTGACCGAAATGGTGGCGCTGGGTGAAGTGGCGGTGGTGAATGTGGAAGGGCGTGCGCGCCGCTACGATCCGAACGTGGACCGCGCGCACCAGCATCTGGTGTGTGAGCGTTGCGGCTTGATCCGCGACATCCATCCTGCCGGGCAGGAAGGCCTTGCGCTGGGACCGTCCAGCGGGTTCGGTTTCAAGTTGACGGGTGTTGACGTGGTGTTCCGCGGAATTTGTCCGGATTGCTCAGCGGCGGCAACACTCTAAAGGAGTCGCCGCATGTTCCGTTCCTATCTGCGTCTGCTGTGCTTCGCATTCGGCTTGTTGGTCGGCGTGCAGGCGCCGAGTGTCATCGACCAGTACGCCAAGCGGGTCGATGCGCACCGCCTGGAGGCGGAGAAGAATTTTTCAGGCTTTCGTCTGATTGCCGAGCAGATGTTTCACGGCGATGTCGACGCCCTGATTGAACATCACCGCCGCAGCGGCGACGCGGTGTTCAAGCGGGAGGCGGACACCATCGAGCAAAACTATCTGCGGTTGCAGATGTTAAGCAGCGAATGGCAGGCAATGCAGGGTTCGCTGATGCACCGGCTCGTGCATGTCGCCTTCAAAGCCAACCGCGAACTGCTGCGCGAGACGCTGGACGCATACTCATACACCGTTCCTTTGACTGCCGCGGCCATTCTGTGCGGCCTGATTGCCGCGCTCATGGCGGCGCTGTTGGTGGAAACATTGTTTTTCGGGATCATGCGCCTGCTCAGATCCGCAATGGATTCCGTCCATCGGCGCAAGGCCCTGCGCTAGCAGCCGGCGCCCGATCTGCCTGTCGGTGCGCCGGCTGAATTGCCCGCATCAGCCGCGGCGCGTGGCAGCGGCGTGGGCGGCTGCGAGATGCGGGCTGTTGATCGAGCGTACGGCGCGTTCGATGGCTGCCTGCTGGCAGGCGCGTGCGATGGTCAGCCTCGACAAGTCGCGAGTGTCGTCCGCCGGGCAAACTTGTTTTGCGACAAACGCGATGCGGTGATACAGGGTCTTGGCGCCGGCGTCAGTCGACAAATCAAGATCCGCATAGCGCACGGTGGCCGACGGTACGTCGCTGCCGGTCGTGGCCGCGGAGGCGCTGGACAGCGCGCCGGTGCATGCGGCCAGTGCGAGCAATGCGGCCGCGGCGCGGCCGGCGATGATTCGGGTCAGTTCTGCGTTTTTCATACATCTCTCCAAGTGTGTGGGTGTTTGCTTCGTTTCGCCGCGGCCGGCGATGTGTGTATGAAACTCCTTCAGGCTGTTGCATTTCTGCGTGCGGACCTCGGGTTCGTCCCAGCAGGTCACGAGTTCGTCCCCGAACGGCACCGGCGCCCTCGAAATCCGCCGCGCATGCCGTAACCTACACGGCATGAACGATCAATCAGAATCGCCGGCCGCACTGTCCTACTGGCCAAGGCTGGGCATCGTGACCGGCTACTGGGTGTACGTGACGCTGTCGAACATCTTGTACGCCAACAGCATGAACGCGGGCCTCGATGCGATGAGCCCGGAGCGCTACTTCGCGCCTTGGGATGCGCGCGTACTGCAGCACGTCTTTTTGTTTCCCGCGCTGACGGTGAGCGTCTGGGCCTCCCTGAAAATCCGCTGGCGTCCGTTGTGGTACGCGTTGCCGATGCAATTGTTCATCGCGATGGCCTTTGCCGTTCTGGGTTCGCCTGCGCTGGAAGGCGCGCTGATCCTGCTGGGACACCACGACATGAAGCACATGCAAAGCATGGGCTGGTCGGATTGGTTTTCAGGCACGAACCTGCCGCTGTGGCTTGCGAGCGCCACCAGCATGTTTCTCGCCTATGGATTCGGCGTAGCGCTGGTCACCGGGTTTTCGCTGTTCCAGCGCTACACCGCTTCGCAGCTGCAGGTCGCCGCGCTGGAGCGTGAATTCAGCGCCGCGCGCCTGGCGGCGCTGCGCATGCAGCTCTCCCCGCACACGCTGTTCAACCTGCTGCACGCCATTCACGGTCAGATCGCGTGGGAGCCAAAGGCCGCGCAGGCCATGATCGTGAAGCTCGGTGATCTGCTGCGCCGGTTGCTCAAGGCCGGTGAGCGGGATTTCTCCACGCTGGCCGATGAAATGCAGTTCGTGAAGCTGTATCTGGAATTGCAGCAGCAGCGCTTTGCGGACCGTCTCAGTGTGCTCATACCGAATCGTGAGTCGCTCCCCGCCGTGTGGGTTCCGAGCCTGATCCTGCAGCCGCTGGTGGAAAACGCGGTGGTGCATGGACTCGCCGGGCACGACGGGCCGGTGTCCGTGCGGGTCGAGGCGCAGCTCGCCAATGAGAAGCTGATACTGCGCGTGGTCAACACGGCCGCTGCCGTCGGCGGAATCGGCAGCGGCGAGGGCATCGGCACGCGCAATGTGCGCGAACGCCTGGCGGTGCAGTTCGGCGCGCGCGCGACTTTCAGTTCACGCGCGGCCGAGGGCGGTGTATGGTGCGCCGAAATCCACTTGCCCGAGCTGCGCGATGCGGGCGCCTCGGTGAGCTGAACTTGACGGACGGCGGTTGGGGATCGGCAGTGAATGTGATCATCGTCGATGACGAGCCGGCAGCGCGCCGCGCGCTGCGCGAGTATTGCGCCAATGCGCCGCAGCTTACGCTGATCGGCGAGTTCGGCGATCCCCGCGCAGCCTTGCAGGCCATTCGTGCCCGGCCGCCGGATCTGCTGTTTCTGGATATTCAGATGGACGGCATGACCGGTCTGGCGCTGGCGCGCGCGCTGGACCCGCAAACGCTGCCGCTCATCGTGTTCGTCACCGCTTACGATCAGTATGCCCTGGAGGCATTCGAGGTCAGCGCGACCGACTATCTGCTCAAACCCTTCGATGAGGAGCGCTTTCAGAAAACCCTCGCCCGGGTTCAGCACCGCGCCGCCGCCTCCGGGGCCCAAGAGCGGCACGGTGAGCTGGCCGCGTTGCTGGCGCGGCTGGAACGAAGCGCCCGGACCGCCACCGACAACCGGCCGCGGTTGTTGGCCGAAAGCGGCGGCCGCATGCACATGCTCGACGTCACCCAGGTTGAAATGCTCGAAGCGGATCGAAACTACGTCAAACTGGCCGTCGGCCGGGACGTGTACCATGTGCGCAGCACGCTGGCGCAGGCGGAAAAGACCCTGCAGAGCGAGCCCATGCTGCGAATCAGCCGTTCCTGCCTGGTCAATATCAATCACTTGCGCGAAATCAGCCGCACGCCGCGTGGGGATTTCATCCTGGTCTTGAACGGCGGTCGCACCGTCACCAGCAGCGAAGGATACCGGGAGGCGGTGCGCGAGTACCTGGCGCGGCTCAAGGTAGGCACGGACGGCGGTTCCGGCTGAACAGAAGCGGGTTTTATTGATGCTGCGACGCAGCAATTACCTTGACACAAGGGGCGTCGGTTCCTACAATCGCCGGCCTTTGTCGATGGGCCTATCTTTCGCCCGTGGACGCACACTCTCAATCAACGGGCCGCCTGCGAAGGCGGCCTGGATTTTTTCGTAAGCTACAAGGTACGTATGGCGACGACCAGTCAATTGATTCGCACGGGACGCAAAGAACCGGCTTGGAAATCCAAAGTGCCCGCTCTGGCATCTTCGCCCCAGAAGCGCGGAGTGTGCACGCGCGTCTACACCACGACGCCGAAGAAGCCCAACTCCGCGCTGCGCAAAGTGTGCCGCGTGCGCCTGACCAACGGCTACGAAGTCTCCAGCTACATCGGTGGCGAGGGCCACAACCTGCAGGAACACTCGGTGGTTCTGATCCGCGGCGGCCGCGTCAAGGATCTCCCCGGCGTTCGTTATCACACCGTGCGCGGCGCGCTGGATTGCGCCGGCGTCAGCGATCGCCGGCAGGGTCGTTCCAAGTACGGCGCCAAGCGCCCCAAGAAATAAGAGTAATCATTCATGTCCCGTAGATCCGCCGCCCCGCAACGCCACATCCTGCCTGACCCGAAGTTCGGCAATGACATGCTCGCCAAATTCATCAACATGGTGATGGAGCGCGGCAAGAAATCCGCAGCGGAGAAAATCGTCTACGGAGCCATTGACCGCATCGGGGAAAAAACCGGCCGCGCTGGCGGCGAAGCCATCACCGTGCTGCAGACTGCGCTGGACAACGTCAAGCCGGTGGTTGAGGTCAAATCGCGGCGCGTCGGCGGCGCGACCTACCAGGTCCCGGTCGAAGTCCGAACCAATCGCCGCCAGACGCTGGCGATGCGCTGGGTGATAGAAGCGGCCACCGGCCGCAGTGAAAAGTCCATGGCTCACCGCCTGGCCGCCGAGCTGCTGGAAGCGTCGGAAAACCGCGGCGCCGCCGTGCGCAAGCGCGAAGACACGCATCGCATGGCAGAAGCCAACAAGGCCTTCGCGCACTACCGCTGGTAGCGCCGGGCTGGTGTTGCACCACATCGGTTGTCTCTAAAACTATGGCACGTACGACGCCTATCGAGCGATACCGCAACATCGGTATTTCTGCTCATATCGACGCGGGCAAGACCACCGCGACCGAACGCATTCTCTTCTACACCGGCGTGTCCCACAAAATCGGCGAAGTGCATGATGGCGCGGCCGTCATGGACTACATGGAGCAGGAACAGGAGCGCGGCATCACCATCACTGCGGCCGCCACCACCTGTTTCTGGAAGGGGATGGACAAGAGTTTCCCCGAGTACCGCATCAACATCATCGATACGCCGGGCCACGTCGACTTCACCATCGAGGTCGAGCGCAGCTTGCGTGTGCTGGATTCCGCCGTCGCGGTGTATTGCGCCGTCTCCGGCGTGCAGCCGCAGTCCGAAACGGTGTGGCGGCAGATGAACAAGTACGGCGTGCCGCGCATCGCCTTCGTCAACAAGATGGACCGGGCCGGCGCCAATTTCCTGCGCTGCGTCGAACAGATCCGGACGCGGCTGCGCGGCAACCCGGTGCCCATCCAACTGCCCATCGGCGCCGAAGACAACTTCAGCGGCGTGGTCGACCTCATCAAGATGAAGGCCATCTGGTGGGACGACGAAACCCAGGGCATGAAATTCGAGTATCGCGACATTCCAGCTGAGATGCGCAAGACCAGCGAAGAATGGCGCGGCAAGATGATCGAAGCGGCCGCGGAAGGCGATGAGACGCTGCTCAACAAGTATCTCGACAGCGGCAGCCTCAGCGATGAAGAGATCAAGCGCGGCTTGCGCGAGCGTGCCATCAAGAACGAGGTCTGCCTGGTCACCTGCGGCTCGGCCTTCAAGAACAAAGGCGTGCAGGCTGTGTTGGATGCCATCGTGGAATACATGCCGGCGCCCACCGAAATGCCGCCGGTCAAAGGCCAGAGTGAAGATGGCAAGCCGTTGACCCGGACGGCGGATGACAATGCGCCGTTCGCCGCGCTTGCGTTCAAGATCTTGAATGACCCCTTCGTCGGCAACCTGACCTTCTTCCGCGTTTATTCCGGCACGCTGAATTCCGGCGACTCGGTGTTCGTGCCGAGCAAGAATCGCAGCGAACGCATCGGCCGGCTGTTGCAGATGCATGCCAGCGACCGCTCAGAAATCAAGGAAGTCCGCGCCGGTGACATCGCCGCGGCCGTGGGCCTGAAGGACGTGACCACGGGCGATACGCTCACCAATGAAGACAAGGTCATCATCCTTGAAAAGATGGAGTTCCCCGAGCCGGTAATTTCAGTGGCGGTGGAGCCCAAGACCAAGGTCGATCAGGAAAAAATGGGTCTGGCCCTGCAACGTCTGGCGAAGGAAGATCCTTCCTTCCGCGTGCATACCGATGAGGAATCCGGTCAGACCATCATCGCCGGCATGGGCGAGCTGCACCTGGAAATCATCGTCGATCGCATGAAGCGCGAATTCAAAGTGGATGCGAACGTGGGCAAGCCGCAGGTGGCTTATCGCGAGACCATTCGCGCCAAGGTCGATTCGGAAGGAAAGTTCGTGCGCCAGTCCGGCGGCCGCGGCCAATACGGTCATGTCTGGTTGAAGATCGAACCGCTGGAAGCCGGCAAGGGCTACGAGTTCGTCAATGGCATCGTCGGGGGCGCCGTGCCGCGCGAGTTCATTCCGGCCGTCGATAAGGGCATTCAGGAAGCTGTCCAGACTGGCGTGATCGCCGGCTATCCGATCGTGGATGTGAGAGTCACGATATTCGATGGCTCCTACCATGACGTGGATTCCAACGAAATGGCGTTCAAGATCGCCGGTTCCATCGGCTTCAAGGAAGGCTTCCGCAAGGCCAAGCCCGTGCTGCTGGAGCCCATCATGAGAGTCGAGGTGGTAACACCTGAGGACTATTACGGCGATATCGTCGGCGACCTGAGCCGTCGCCGCGGCCAGATCGTTGGCATGGAAGACAGTCCATCCGGTAAAGTGGTCACGGCCGAAGTGCCGTTGGCCGAGATGTTCCAGTACTCCACGTCCATGCGCTCGATGAGTCAGGGCCGCGCGACATACACCATGGAGTTCGCCAAGTATTTGGAAGTGCCGAGTACCGTCGCGGACGCCGTGATGAAAAAGGCTTCTTGATCCTAAACGCTTACACGTATTACAGAGGTAACGCCAGTGTCGAAGGGGAAATTTGAGCGCACCAAGCCGCACGTGAACGTGGGGACGATTGGGCATGTGGACCACGGCAAGACGACGCTGACGGCGGCGTTAACGAAGGTGATGGCGGAGAAGTTTGGCGGGGAGTTCAAGGCCTACGACCAGATTGACAAGGCCCCTGAGGAGCGTGCGCGCGGGATCACGATTGCCACGGCGCACGTGGAGTATCAGAGCGATGCGCGGCACTACGCGCACGTGGATTGTCCTGGGCATGCGGACTACGTGAAGAACATGATCACGGGTGCGGCGCAGATGGACGGGGCGATATTGGTGGTTTCGGCGGCCGATGGGCCGATGCCGCAGACGCGCGAGCACATTTTGCTGGCCCGCCAGGTGGGGGTGCCGTACATCGTGGTGTTCCTGAACAAGGCGGACATGGTGGACGATGCGGAGTTGTTGGAGCTGGTGGAACTGGAGGTGCGGGATTTGCTGACCAGCTACAAGTTTCCCGGGGACAAGACCCCGATCATCACCGGTTCGGCGCTCAAGGCGCTGGAAGGGGATTTGAGCGAGATTGGGGTACCGGCGGTGATCAAGCTGGTAAAGGCGCTGGATGAGTACATACCGGTGCCGGAGCGGGCCATTGACGGGGCCTTTTTGATGCCTGTAGAGGACGTATTTTCCATTGCCGGGCGCGGCACGGTGGTGACGGGGCGGATTGAGCGCGGTGTGGTGAAGATCAACGACGAGGTGGAGATTGTGGGGATCCGCCCGACCACCAAGACCACCTGCACCGGGGTGGAGATGTTCAGGAAGTTGTTGGACCAGGGTCAGGCGGGGGACAACGTGGGGGTGCTGCTGCGCGGCACGAAGCGTGAAGAGGTGGAGCGCGGGCAGGTATTGTGCAAGCCCGGTTCAATCAATCCGCACACGAAGTTTGAGGCTGAAGTGTACGTGCTGACGAAGGAAGAGGGCGGGCGGCACACGCCGTTTTTCAAAGGCTACCGGCCGCAGTTTTACTTTCGCACGACGGATGTGACCGGTGCGGTGGAGCTGCCTGAGGGGACGGAGATGGTGATGCCCGGGGACAACATCAAGATTGTGGTGGAGTTGATTGCCCCGATTGCGATGGAGCAGGGCTTGCGCTTTGCGATCCGCGAGGGCGGCAAGACGGTGGGCGCCGGCGTCGTGGCAAAGGTAATACTCTGATTTTATTTTGCGAGGACGGGGCGGGCATCGGCCCCTGTTGAACCCTCGCGTTAGCGATTGAATAGGATTTAAAAATGGCGAACCAGAATATCCGTATCCGCTTGAAGGCCTTCGATCATCGTCTGATCGACAAGTCGGCTCGTGAAATCGTGGAAACGGCGAAGCGCACCGGCGCGACGGTCAAGGGCCCCGTGCCGTTGCCGATCAAGATGGAGCGTTTCACCGTGCTGGTCGCACCGCACGGTGACAAGGACGCACGCGATCAATTCGAGATCCGCACGCACAAGCGCTTGATGGACATCCTGAATCCCACCGACAAGACCGTCGATGCGCTGATGAAACTGGAGCTGCCGGCCGGCGTCGATGTGCAGATCAAGCTGAACTGATCGACGTGCCGCCGGGCGCTTCTCGCGCCACGGCACTCTTGGATCATGTTCGATCATCGACCGGGGGGATTCGATGCGCCATTTGTGTTTTGCCGGCCTGCTATCGCTGCTCACGCTTCCCGTCGCCGCAGGCGATACCATCGACTATGCCACCATCAACCGCATCATCGATGAGGGCTTCAATCACAGCGAGCTGCCGCAGACAGCGCAGTATCTGACCGATCGAATCGGCGGGCGGATGACCAATTCCCCGCAGATGCGCGCTGCGGAAAAGTGGACGCAGGAGCGGTATCGGTCCTGGGGGCTTGCCAACATTCACACCGAGGGCTTCGATTTCGGGCGTGGCTGGTCCATCGAAAGTTTCTCCGTGCGCATGTCGGCGCCCCGCGCGCTCAACTTGCGCGCAATCCCGGTGGCATGGACGCCGCCCACCGCCGGGACGCTCAGCGCGGGCATCATCGTGGCGCCGATGAAGCGCGAGCGGGATTTCGCCAAATGGAAGGGACAGCTGCGCGGCAGGATCGTCCTCATCTCCAAACCCAGCGAAGGCTCGCGCCCGGACAAGGCGCCGTTTGTGCGATTGTCCGCCGAGGAGCTTGCGAAGCTGGACACGTACGAGCCGCCACGGCACTCCGAGGCGAAGATCGCGCGCGAGCTCAAACGCGCAAGTTTCGACCGGCAGCTCGACGCCTTTCTCGCCGCCGAGGGTGCGATCGCCTGGTTGTCGGAATCCTATCGCGACGGCGGATTGCTGCACGGCGAAGGTTACAGCTATGAGGTGGGTCGCACGCCGCTCCTGCCGGGCTTCGAGGTCGCTGCCGAGGACTACCGCAAGCTGGCACGCCTGGCAAAGGCCGGCGCCGACCCCACGGTCGAGTTGAACAGCGTCCTGCATTTCCACGATGAGGACCACAACGCCTACAACATCATCGCCGAGATTCCGGGTCGTGATCGCAAGGCCGGCTACGTCATGGCCGGGGCGCACCTCGACAGCTGGGTCGCCGCCGACGGCGCGGCCGACAATGGCGCGGGCAGTGTCGCGGTGATGGAGGCGGCTCGCATTCTGGCGAAGCTTGGACTCAAGCCCCGGCGCACGATCCGATTCGCGCTGTGGTCGGCAGAGGAGCAGGCGCTGGGTGGTTCCATGGCCTACGTCGAACGCCACTTCGCGACCCGCCCGCCGCTGAAGGACCCTGATAAGGCCGGGATCAATCCCTATTACCTTTGGAATCTGCGCTGGCCCATCACGCCGCTGCCAGGCCATGAGGACATCGCCGCTTACTTCAACATCGACAACGGCTCGGGCAAGGTGCGCGGCATCTACGCGGAAGGCAATCCGGCCGTGGTGCCGATTTTTCGCGAGTGGTTGGAGCCTTTCGCGAGCATGGGCGCCACGGTGGTGTCAGCGCAGCACACGTCCGGCACCGACCACGTGTTCATGCAGCAGGTGGGCATTCCCGGGTTTCAGTTCGTGCAGGACCCGCTCGACTACGATACGCGCATTCATCACAGCAGCCTGGACAGCTACGATCACCTGCAGATGGACGACCTGAAGCAGTCTGCGGTGATTCTCGCTTCGATGCTGTGGCTGTCAGCGGAGCGTCAACAGGCGCTGCCGCGTGCGCCGGTGCCGCGCCAGCCCGTTGACACCAGTCCCTTCGCCCATGACGACGCGGACGATGACGATGATGCAGAGACCGACTGATCACATTTAGGGATTCTATGTTTCGAAGTCTGTGTCTCCTGTGTCTCCTGTGGCTTCGCGCCGTCCCAGCATTGGCGGCGGATTCGCCGGACGCGGCTGATCTTGCGACCATGAGCGCCAGATTTGCGCCGGTGGATATCAATGTCGATCTGAGTCCGTTGCCTGCGAACGAACGCGCCGCCTTGGCAGATATGGTGCGGGCCGCACGCCTCATCGATGCGGTGTTTCTTCGACAGGTCTCTGCGGACAATGCCTCGCTGTTGCTGGAGCTGAGTTTGGATTCGACAGGCTTGGGTCGGGCGCGATTGGACTACTTCGTGCTCAACAAGGGACCTTGGTCGGGTCTTGATCACGATCAGGCCTTTCTGCCCGGCGTGGGTGCGAAGCCCGATGCGGCAAACTTCTATCCCGCCGATGCCAGCAAGGTGCAGCTGCAGTCCTGGTTCGATGCGTTGCCGGCAGCTCAGCGTGAAGCCGCTACCGGTTTCTTCACCACCATCCGCCGCGACGCTGCCGGCCAGTTTGTGGCCGTCCCGTATAGCTTGGAATATCAGGGTGAGCTGCAGCGTGCCGCTCATTGGCTGCGCGAGGCGGCGGCCAAGACCGCCCAACCCCGCTTGAAG
Organism: Pseudomonadota bacterium; assembly: GCA_025357635.1. Taxonomy (GTDB): domain Bacteria; phylum Pseudomonadota; class Gammaproteobacteria; order Steroidobacterales; family Steroidobacteraceae; genus TMP-86. The sequence continues at coordinate 124,399 of JANXOV010000042.1, read as the reverse complement.
GATTTCTTGTTGAAGCGCGCCGACGCGTTCGCCTCCAATGATTACTATTCAAGTGACATGGCGTGGATGGACCTGGATGCCAGCATCGAGCCCACCATCGGCCCCTACGAGGTGTACGAGGATGGCTGGTTCAACTACAAGGCCGCGTTCGAGGCCTTCATCGCGGTGAACGACGCGCAGGAGAGTGAGAAGCTGGCGCGTTTCGGCTCGAAGCTGCAGAGCTTGCAGGACCGCCTGCCCATCGATGCGAAATACCGTTCCAAGCTCGGCGGGGCGTCGCCCATCCGGGTGGTGAATGTGGTTTACACGGCGGGGGATGGCAATCATGGCGTGCAGACCGCGGCCTTCAATCTGCCGAATGACGAACGCGTGGTGGCAGCCAAGGGCTCCAAGCGGGTCATGCTGAAGAACTTTCAGCATGCCAAGTTCGACTACGTGCTGCTGCCGGCTTCCAAACTTACCCTGGCACCGGGCGATCAGCCGCTGGTGTCGTTCGAGCCATTCTTCACTCACATTCTCATGCACGAACTGATGCATGGCCTGGGACCGCAGACCATCAGCGTGCAGGGCCGCCAGAGCACCGTGCGGCAGGAGTTGAAAGAGTTGAACGCTCCGCTGGAGGAAGCCAAGGCTGACATCTCCGGCCTGTGGGCCCTGCAGCAATTGATGAATGATGGCGTGCTGCCCAAGAACGAGGAGCGCGCCACCTACGTCACCTTCCTGGCCTCGGCCTTCCGCACACTGCGCTTTGGCCTGGCCGAGGCGCATGCCAAGGGCATGGCGTTGCAATTGAATTACCTGCTCGATGCCGGTGCGGTGCGCGCCGAGAAGGACGGCACGTTCGCCGTCAATTTCAGCAAGATCAAGGCGGCGGTGGCGGGCCTGACGCGCGAGATCATGTCCATTCAGGCCGCCGGCGATTATGCGCGTGCCAAAGCGCTGAGTGAAAAAATGATGGTGATCCGGCCGCAGGTTGCGGCGGCGCTGGATCGGCTCAAAGGATTGCCCGTGGATATCCGGCCGCGGTTCGTCACGGCTGAGGCGCTGCTGGCGCAATGACGCAGCGGGCAAGCTCTCTTGCGCCGAAAGGCAAGCCGGCATGCTGAGCGTTGCCGCCGCCGTTCTGTCTGCGGCCCTCGGCGTGCAGGGCGATGGCATCCGGATGGAGTATGACGCCCGCCTGTACAGCCGCGTCGTGTCCACGCTCGCCGGCGACAAGCCCCTCGGAGGGTTCGAGCCGGCCGCATTTCTGATCACCGATGCGGGCGAGCAGCGCGATTTCAGCTTCGATTCGCAGCGCGCTGAACCTCTCACCGATGCGCTGGGCACCGGCACCCGCACCCTCATTCAAAGTCATTCGGCCGGGCTCCAGCGGCAGATCGAGATCGCCGCCTACCCATTGCGGCCGCATTTTTTGTTCGTGCGGACGCGCTATACCAATACGGGCAACGCACCGTTGCACGTGCGCGGCTACGTCGATCAGCATTACCGGTTCGATGCGCCTTCCGCCGCGAAGGAGCCGGCCTTCTGGTCCTATCAAAGCGCCTCCTTCGAAAAGCGCCCCGACTGGATCTTGCCGGTGACCGCCGGATTCAAGCGCGGCAATTTTCTGGGCATGAACGATTCGGATTACGGTGGTGGCACGCCGCTTCTGGACGTGTGGCGGGCGGATGCGGGCATTGCAATCGGTCATGTTGAACTCGTGCCCAAGCAAATTTCCCTGCCGCTCGAGCGCCGCGCCGATGGTGCGGTGGAGGTGGCGCTGCGCAACGATGAGCCCCAGGAACTGGCGCCGGGAGCGAGCCTGTCCACGGTGCGCAGTTTCCTCGCCGTGCACCGTGGCGACTATTTCGACACGTTGCGCGCCTACAGTCAGACCATGCAATCACTCGGATTGAAATTTGGGCAGTCACCCAAGAGTGCCTTCGATCCGCTGTGGTGCGCCTGGGGCTACGGCCGCAAGTTCACACCCGATCAGGTGTTCGAAACCCTGCCGGTGGCCAAGCGGCTCGGATTCAAGTGGGCGGTGCTGGACGATGGCTGGCAGGTGGCCATTGGCGACTGGACGCCGCTGCCTGCCAAGTTCCCGCGCGGCGATGCGGACATGCAAGCACTGGTGCGGCGGATTCATGCCAAGGGCATGAAGGCGCAGCTGTGGTGGTCGCCACTGGCGGCGCACCCGGATTCACGCTTGCATCATGCGCATGCCGACTGGCTGCTGCGCAATCCCGATCTTTCCACGCGCACCGTGACCTGGTGGGACTCGGACTACCTGTGTCCGGCCTACGAGCCGGTGCGGCAGGACGCGGCGGCGTTCGTGCGCAAGGCGTTGCTGGAGTGGGGTTTCGACGGATTGAAGATCGACGGCCAGCATTTGAACGCTGCGCCACCCTGCCACAACCCGGCGCATCATCATGCGCAGCCCACGGACTCCGCCGAGGGCGTGCCGGCGTTCTTCAAGAGCGTGTGGGATGCCGCTCAATCCGCCAAGCCCGGTGCGCTGATCGAAATCTGTCCCTGCGGGACGGGCTATTCGATCTACACGCTGCCTTACTTGAACATGATGGTGGCGGCGGACCCGGAAAGCTCCTGGCAGGTGCGCAGCAAGGCCAAGTCGCTCAAGGCCATCGCCGGCGATGGCATCGCCTTTTTCGGCGATCACGTGGAAATGAGCCACAACGGCGAAGACTTCGCCTCCACCGTCGGCGTGGGCGGAGTCATCGGAAGCAACTTTGCCTGGCGCGACGCGTCCGGTGAGAAGGACCCGAAGTTGTTGCTCACGCCCCATCGCGAGCGGCTGTGGGCGCAGTGGACGCGCATCTACGAGCGCACGCGCCTGTCGGAAGGCGAGTACGCCGGCGGCTTGTACGACATCGGTTTTGACAGGCCTGAGGCCCATGTGGTGCGCAAGGACGGCAAGGTTTATTACGCTTTCTTCGCCGATGCCTTCGATGGCGCACTGGAGTTGCGTGGACTCGGGCCGCATCGTTACCGGATCCGGGACTATGTGCGCGGCGCCGATCTGGGTCTGGTGCAAGGCCCGACCGCGCGCTTGCCGGCGCGCTTCAAGCAGTCCTTGCTGCTTGAAGCGTCGCGTTCAGTCGATCAGCGCTGAGTACACCAGCGCACGCAGCTGTCTCCACAGCGGCTCCGCTGCCGGCGCCTCCATGAGCTGGGTCAGCGCCACCACCACCAGGTCTTCCTTGGGATCGACCCAGAAATAGGTCGCGGCTGCGCCGGCCCAGGTGTACGTGCCCACCGAGCTCATCTCGCCGGCGATGGCCGGGTCCTTGATCACCGCGAAGCCCAGACCAAATCCCATGCCGCTGCTGCCGCCGCTGTCGGCGGGCATTTCGATGCTGCCCAGGTGATCGCGCGTCATGTAGGCCACCGTGCGCGGACTCAGGATGCGGATGCCGTCGAGTTGTCCGCCATTGGCCATCATCTGCGCGAAGCGCCAGTAGTCCTCGGCCGTGCCGATGAGGCCAAAGCTGCCGCCCTTGCGCAGGTGATTCACCGTATAGCTGTTCACCGACCAGGGCTGTACGAGAAAGCCGCCGTCGGGATGGCCATGCGGCCCGTCCAGCGGAACAAGCTTTCCCTGCTTGTTCCACCAGGACACCGGCACCAGGCGCTTGGCGGAATCGCCCGCGGCATAGAACCCGCTGTCCTTCATCTTGAGTGGTTCGAACAGATTGCGCCGCAGATACTCATCGAAGGGCAGCCCGGACAGCACCTCCACCAGTCGTGCCTGAATGTCGGGGCCTACGCCGTACTCGAACGCGGTGCCCGGCTGCCGGTGCAGCGGAATGGCGGCGAGTTTTTTCATCATCTCCGACAGCGTCACGTCCACGCCGAACACGCCGGCGTCGTTATACGATAACTCGTAGGCATCTGCGCCCAGTCCATGGGTGAACCCGGCCGTATGCCGCATCACGTCCTGAACGGTGAGCACCCGCTCCAACGGCACCGTGTCGGTGAGCGGGCCGTCGGGCTTGCGCAGCACGCGCAGGGTGGCGAATTCCGGCAGGTACTTCGAGACCGGGTCCTGCAGCTGAAAGCGGCCTTGTTCGTACAGCATCATCAATGCCGTGGAGGTGAGCGGCTTGGTCATGGAGTACCAGCGGTACAGCGCATCGGTCGTCAGCGGCTTGCGGGTCACCAGATCCGCATAACCGATCGCGCTCTGATGCACGATCCTGCCGTGTCGGGCAATCAGCAGCACCATCCCGGCCATGTCGCCGTGCTGCACTTGCTGTTCATAAAAGTGATCGATGGCGGCGATGCGTTGCGCCGAGAATCCCGATTCTTCGGGCCTGGCGGCCGGCGCGTCGGCGGCGTGCAACGCAGCGCTCAGCAGTCCCAGCAACGCGAGCGCCATCTTGGGCGCGGTGGCAGACAGGTTCATGTGGAATTCCCCTTGATCTCAATGGCGAGGCTTGAGGCTCAATGTTAGCGCAGTGCGCGGTTGCTTTCGCCGGCCGTTCTTGGCAATACTGCCCCGCCCATGCGTGACACCAGTAAACGCCGCGAAAAAATCCTCACCCTGCTGCGTGAGCAGGGCAGCGTTCAGGTCAACGCGCTGTCGCAACTATTCCAGGTTTCCACGCAGACCATCCGCCAGGACCTGGGCTTTCTTGCGCGCATCGGCATGGCGGCCCGCGCCTATGGCGGCGCGGTGTTGCGCGAACGACAAACCTCCGCGCCCGAAGCGGCGCTGGAGACCAAGCGGCAGCGCTTCGCGGCTGAGAAGGCCGCCATCGGCAAGATGGCGGCAGCGATGGTGGCGGTGGGCGATGCCATTGTGCTGGATTCCGGCACCACCACGCTGCAGATCGCCGTGCACCTTCCCAAGGAAATGGAGCTGACCGTTCTGACCAACGATTTGGCCATCGCGAATGAGATTGCCGCGCACGAAAAGATCAACCTGCTCATGCTGGGCGGCGCCCTGCGGCGCAAGAACATGTCGCTGTATGGGTCGCAGGCCGAGCATGGGATGCGCGATCTGTCGGTGGACAAGTTGTTCCTGGGTGTCGATGGCTTTGATCTGGCCAAGGGCGTCAGCACGCATTTCGAGCCCGAGGCGGTGTTGAATCGCATGATGTGCGAAGCCGCCGCCGAGATCATCGTGGTGATGGATTCCTCAAAGTTCGGCAAAGTCTGCCTGCACCGGATCCTGGAGCCCTCGCGCATCGACAAATTGATCACGGATGAACGCATCGCGCGCGATGTGCTCGCAGCGCTCACGGACATCGGCGTCGATGTGATCCGCGTGCCGCTGTAGCCCGCCGCTACGAATCCTGCTCCAGCCTGCGCAGCGCCGGCTCCCCGAATGCCGTGCCGGCGCAGCGCGCCGCATACAAAGCGGCGCCGATGGCGGGCGAGAATCGCGGGCGTTGCAGCGCATAGTGCGCGTAGTCGCCGTGCAATGCCCCCATCATCGGCTCCAGCAGCCAGCCGCCGGCATTGAAGGCGCCGCCGGAGTACGAGACGGGCACCGGTGCGGATTCGTCGAAGCCAAGCTTGCGGCGCGTGGCGCCGATCAGCGCCGCCAGCTCGATGCCGGCGCGCCGGAACACATCGCGCGCCGTTTCATCTCCGGCATCCGCCGCGTCCTTGACCCATTGCGACAGCGCCGCGATCCGGTTGCGCTCCTGCTTCCAGCCGTTGTAGATCAGATCGGTGAGATACAAGTCCTCAATGAGCGTCAGCTGCTTGACCAGCAGCGCGTGCAGCGGGCCACGCGGAAGCCGGCCGTCGCTCATTTTCGAAAACAGGGCGAGTCCTTCGCGGGCGATCCAGTACGCGGAGCCTTCATCGCTGAACAGTTCGCCCCAGCCGCCGCAGCGCGCGCTGCGGCCGGCGCGTTCGCCGTAGCAGATGGAGCCGGTGCCGGCCACGACATTGATGCCCTCGCGGCAGCCCAGTGAGCCGGCCCAGCCGCAGATCATGTCGTTGCCGCAGCGATAGCGATCCGCCGCCAGAATGGCGCGCGGCAACTCATCGAGCGTGGCGGTGTGCTCCTGATCTTCACCGTGCGCCGGCAGGCCGAAGAACGCGAATGTGACGCCAGAGGGCGCTGCGCCGGCTTCGCGCAACACCTCGCCGGTGCCGTGCATCACGACGCGCCGCACCTCGTCCATGCCCACCTGGATGTAATAGCTGCCGGTTTGCTGGTGCCGGGCGAGCAACCGCCCGTCTGCATCGAGCAGCACGAACTCGGTCTTGCTGCCGCCACCGTCGACTCCCAGGAACATGGGCTGCCCTTTGCGTCAAAAGGAATGAATGGTAACGCCTTGTACCACGCGGTTCACTGTGCCGCTGGCGCTGGGGCTGTCCGGAGAGTTGGCCAGGCACAACGCGCGGTGGAAGGCGTAAATTTGCGCGAACATCACAAACGCGGGCATCAGTTCGCTGTCGTTGACCAACGCCAGTTCCGGCAGCAGCAGATGATCCTGCGACGGGCAGTCCGGATCGGGCTGAGCGCCGATGGTGATGATGCGGTTGGCGCGCGCATCGCGGCGCAGTTCGCGCGCCAGATCCAGATCGTAGCGGCGGGTCAGCTGATCGTTCGACAGGAACACGAACACCAGCGTGTCCGCATGGATGATGGTCTTGGGGCCATGCCGGAATCCCAGCGGCGAGTCGGCCAGCGTCACCACCTCGCCGTCGGTCAATTCCATCAGTTTCAGCGACGCTTCCCGAGCCAGCCCCTGCAGCCCCTTGCTTCCAAGGAACACCACGCGCGCGTGCTGCCGCGCCGCCAGTTCCCGCAAGGCCGGCGCGTATTGCGACAGCACGCGCTCGCCGGCCGCCATCAGTGGCGCCACGGGGTCGCCGGTCATCGGACCGGACAGGGCGAGCCTGCCCGCAAGCAGCATGGCGCTGAAGCTCGAGGTCATGGCGAAGCTGCGGTCGTGCGTCTCCTCGGGCAGCAGCAGCGGCAGGCTGTGGGGATCGACGGCGGCGCGGCGGTACAGCTGCCCTTGCGCGTTGCAGGTGATGATGAGTTGATGGCAGTTCTCGACCAGCTGCTCGGCGGCTTGCGCTGCGGCGATGCTCTCAGGGCTGTTGCCGGAGCGGCCGAACGATACCAGCAGCGTGGGCAGCTGGCGCTGCAGATAGTCGCGCGGACCGCTGACCAGATCCGTGGTGGCGATGGCTTCGACGCGCCGGTTCAGCGTTCGCGACAGTTGTGGCGCGAGACATTCGCCGATGTAGGCGGAGGAGCCTGCGCCGGTCAGAATGATGCGCAGCGTGTCTATCGCCATCAGCGGCTTCAGGAAAGCCTCGATGGGGGCGGCCTGACCGCGCAGCATATCCTGGGTGCGGCGCCAGGCCCGCGGCTGCTGTTGGATTTCGCGCGCCGTCCACAGGGCGCGCCGGCGCTCCAGTTCCGCTTCGCCGATGCCCAGGTGCTGCCCGTTCATGCGGCACCCGATGCGCAGGCGCCGGCATAGCCATTCAGCACGCGCCCGATGCGATGCAGAATCAGGTCCCGGCCGTTCAAAGCCAGTCCTGCGCTGCGCACTGCTTCGTATTCTTCCGGCATGTACTGACTCACCAGGGCCAGTGGCGGCGGGGAAGCCTGCAGATTGGCGAGCAGCCGCGTCAGTGCGGCTTGCACCTCAGGCACGGGCCAGTAGTAGCGGATGCGGTCACTCAGGCTGTACTGCTGGTCGAGCAGCAACTGCTCGGGACTGCGGTCGGAGTAATATTTGATCCAGTGGCGGGGATCGCGCCGCATGGCCTCAAGCACCGTGGCTTTGAGTCCCGCGCCGACGTCCGCGCCAAGCCACTCGGATTCGATGCGGTCCAAAGCCCATAGCGCCTCGCGCATCGCGAAGCTCAGGCCGGGTCCCACTTTGAGAATGGCGAAGTGATCGCGCACCAGGCAGCGCAGTGCGGCGGTGGTCTGATAGTCGGTCGAGTGAGCCTCGTACACCATGGTGGGATACTGCTCGATATGCCGGCTCAGCCGCGCGGCGGCCGCCGGTGCGTAGTCGATGACCGTGTGATGATCGAACTCCACGCCCGGTTGCACCACCAGGCCGATGACGCGCGGCCAGGCCTCTGCGATTCCCAGTGCATCGAAGGCGCGCTGATGGGCGGCGATGGTGGCCGCGGCCGCTTCGGGCGTGGTGACGGCCAGCTCATTCAGTGTTTCGTGCGCACCGCCGGGCACCGGCACCTCGGAGCCGACGATGTAAATGGGCGGTTCGCCGCCGCTGTTGCGCCACGCGGCCTCAGCCGCCGCGGCCAGCTGCGCCGCGCGCCGCGCGATGATCTCATCGCCCAGCGGCGCCGGATCACCGGCGCATGCCATGGAACAGTCCAGGTGGATTTTGCGAAACCCGGCCTCGACGTATTGCTGCACCAGTACGGTCGCATGGGCCATGGCTTCATTGGCGTGCAGATGTTGCCAGGTGTTGGGGCCGAGGTGATCCCCGCCAAGCAGCACACGCCCGGCCGGCAGGCCGGCATTGGCTGCAATCGCATGGATGTAGGCGGCGAAATCCCTGGGCTTCATCCCGGTGTAGCCGCCGTTCTGATCGACCTGATTGGACGTGGCTTCGATCAACGCACAGCCGCCGCGCTCGCGAGCGTGCCGCAGCGCGGCTTCGATGACCAGTGGGTGCGCCGAGCACACCGAAAATACGCCGCCGCCGCCTTGCTTGTGACGACGCACGGCGTCGAGAACGAAGTTCATGCGGATGCTCTCTGCCGGCTCATGCTGTCGCAGGCGCAACGTCTTCGGGTTCGATGGCGAGCAGCGATGCGGCAAAGAAGGCGAGCACGATGCCCGCCACTTTCAGCGGCTGCGGCACGACACCCACAAGGATCAGTGAAATGATTGCCGTGATCAACGGCGCGCCGGCGTTGGCCAGCGGTGAAACAACAATGGCGCGGCCATGGCGGAAGGCGTACACCAGCGTGAGCGCGCCGATGGAGTTCAATGTCTGCACCGCTGCCGCCAGCCACGGGCCGCCGGCGCCATAGTTGATGGGCTGCGAGAAATCGGTGAGCCTGAGTGCGAAGGGAATCAGCAGCAGACCGGTCAGCATCATGTAGAAGAAGATGCTTTCGGCCGTCATGCTGCGATTGGCGAAGCGCATGAAAAAGGCTTGCACGCCCCAGCTTGCCAGGATGATCAGCGCATACACGAACCAAACGGCTGCAAAGCTTGCATGCTCGTGCCCAGGCGAATAGTCGAACAGCGGCAGCGACAGCAGCGCAAGCAGGATGCCGATGGCGCCCAGCTTGCGCACGCGCTCCTTCAACACCAGCATCGACAGCACGATGGTGATCACCGGCGACAGTGCGATCAGCGGGAAGATCAGGTAGGGCGGCCCGGATTGCAGCGCCTTGAACAGAAGCATCTGTCCACCGGCCCCTAGCAGGCCCACCAGCGAGCCGAGAAAAATTGACTTGCCGTCGCATTGCAGATTCCAGCCCGCTTTGCGCAGCGCGAACAGCGCGGGCGGAATCATGGTCAACGCCCATACGCAGTAGGTGAGCGTTTCCGGGAAGCCGTTCTGCGCCGGTACGCCTGCGAATGCGCCCCACACGCCCCAGAACACGGTGGTTACCAGGGCGTAGGTGAGCCAGGGCTTGCCGTTCATGCGAACGCGGTTCCGTTGAGGATCACAACCGCGCGCGCACGCCGACGAAGTAGGCGCGCCCCCAAGCCTCGTAATAGGCAGGCACGTTGCGGAAGGTTGAGAAGCGCGCATCGGCGTTCTTCAACAGGTTCGTGCCTTCGACGAACACCGTGACGTGCGATCCGATCTCGTAGCTGATGGTGGCCGACAGCTCCTTGTAGGCATCCGAGACGATGGGCAGTCCCGCGACATAGGGCGAGTCCAGATCGTGCGTGAACGATGATGCGTAGCTGTAGGACAGCTGATTGCTCCAGCCGTGTTTTTCGTACAGCAGCTTCACATTGTACGAATGCGGGATGACGCCGGGCAGCTTGCCGCTCACGCCGTCGACTTCGGAGCTGGAGGTGGTGGCGGTGAGGTTGGCAACCACACCCAGGCCGTTCTCGAACAGATACTGCCCGCCAATTTCCGCGCCGCGGACCTTGCCGCTGTTGCCGTTCAACACCTGCACGTCATCGTAGGTGACGGTGACACCGGTCTGCGAGTCGGTGTAGGTCTTGGTGACAGGCACGAAATCACGCACGAAATTCTTCACCTTCTTGTAGAACACCGCCGCGGCTAGGTAGGAGCGGGGCGACACGTACCATTCGAGCGAGGCATCGAATTGATTGGCCTCGGTGGGCTTCAGGTCCGGGTTGCCAGCGTGGTAGGTGATGAAGGAGCCCGAGGACCAGTTGCTCCAGTCCACCGACGTGCTCAGTTGGAACAGCGAAGGCCGGGAAATCACCTTCGATGCCGCCAGCCGCAGGCGCAGATCGGGCCGCAGGTCATAGGCGAAATTCACCGCCGGCAGCGCCTTGGTGTAGCTGCCGCCGCCGCTCACCGGAACCGGGTCGGTGAGGTTCACGATGTAGTCCGCCGAGGCGCCCGGAATCTTGATCAAGCCGGGTGCGAGTTCCACCGAGTAGCCGGTGGAGGTGACCTTGGTGTGCACCAGTCGCAGGCCCGCATCGGCGCGCCAGCGTTCGCCGGCAAACTCGCCCTGGATGTAGGCCGAGGTGGTCTTCTCCTTGACCTGGAAGGATACGGGCAGATCGGGCTTGAGAATCTGGGTGGCGTATCCGGTGGGGTACTGCGCCGGCGGGCAGCCGTTGGCCGGATCCGGGCAGTACGTGAGCACGTTCGGATTGTTCTCGGCACGCGACAGCGAGGCCAGATAGGTATCGATGTCAAAGGTGGCAAAGTGGCGCGGAAAATTCCCCGGCAGATCACCCAGCAGATTGTCGATCGCCGGCGGCTGGATGACATTGGCGCCGATCTGGCCGAAGCTGAACGGATAGCCGCAGAAGTTGCAGGCCGTGTCGTTGTTGTCGATGACCTCGCTCTTCTTGGTACGATCGGTGAGGTTCACGCCGAATTTGAGCGCCTTGGAGAAACCGCGGTCCAGGTCCAGCTTGAAATCCAGCTTGCCGCCGACGATGCGGTCTTTAAGATTGTCGCCGCCGATGCCGATGTAGTGCGCGCGGTAGTCATCGTTGGTGGCCTGATCCAGCGAACGGCTGCCGGGCAGCGTGATGGCAAGGTCGGGCAGGCCGTTGTCTCGCGCGGCGAAGGTTGCGTCCGCGCCGGGGATGCCCGCCACCACGAAGCGGTTCTGGCCGCCGCTGTCGCGCTTGGATTGCGACAAATAAGCATCTGCGATGATGTGCAGCGAATCGGTGGCATCCCATTTGAGGTTGGCCCCGAACAAATCGGTTTTGACGACGCGGGCCACCTCATCGTCCAACACCTCGGCGGTGAGATTGTTCATGTCGAAATTGGTGATCACGCCATTCGCATCGGCGCGGACCGTGCCGGGGATCCATTTTAGGGCTGCGGGATCCGCCAGCGTGGCCGGGCTCTGATCCTCACGCGGCGTGATGTGATTGGAGCTTGCGTAGTTCTGCTGCGAGGCATCGTAGCGCGTGTGCAGCGCGTCGATGGTCAGCAGGGCGCGATCGGTGATCTTGAATTGGAACGCACCCGATACGCCCAGCCGCTCGTGCTGGCTCAGGATGGCGCCGGTGCTGTAGAACTGCGGGAAATAATACGGCTTGCCATCGGTGTCGATGACGCCGTTGTTGTTGAAGTCGGTGTTCCAATCCGTTTCGGTGCCCGAAGTCGTTGAGATTTCGTGCAGATTGTCGGTGCGCGTGTCGCGCTTGGAGTACGACACGACCAGCAGCGCGCCCAGGCGGTCATCCATGAAAGTGTTGCTGATGACGCCGCTATAACGCTTACCCCACTTTTTGGGCAGATCGCCGTATTCGCCTTCCACCGATCCGCCGACATGCAGCCCCTTGAAATCGAAGGGGCGCGCGGAGCGAAGATCCACCGAGCCGCCGAGGCTGCCCTCCAGGTTCTGGGCTTGAACCGCCTTGTAGACGTCGGTACCGCTGATCATCTCAGATGGCAAGACGTCGAATCGGAACTCCCGCCCCGTGTCTTCCGTGGCCAGAATCCGTCCGTTGAGCGTGGTGATGTTGAAATCACCGCCCAGGCCGCGGATGGTGATGTTCTGGCCTTCGCCGCCAGAGGTTCTCTCCACGGTGATGCCGGGAATGTTGATCAGTGCATCGGCCACGTTGCGGCTGGGAAACTTGCCCAGTTCTTCAGCCGAAATGGAATCGATGATGGTCGCCGCGTCACGTTTCATATCCAGCGCCCGCCCGAGGCTGGCGCGAATGCCGGTGACCACGATTTCCTGCAATTGATCGCTGGCGGCGGATGCCGCGGGCTCTGCGGCTAATGCGGTGGCGGCGGAGGCGAGGATGCCTGCGAGGCCTGCCAGAGTCGTTTGTTTGCGCACGATTTAAGTCCCCTTGGATCGCTGAATCTTTCGTTTAGCAGTTTTTTGAACGAGAATAAAGACAAATCAAGGTATAACGAAAGATTTACAAATCGTCAAGAACAGACATCCAGGGATGCTGCGTCGCAATATGCGTACCGGCTCCGTCGCCGGCTCCCGCCCCGCTGACGTTTCGGATTTGACCTGACCCAACTCTCGCGTATACTCCGCGCTCCATTTTTCAGGTCGGAACGCGTGGGCGCCGACGCCAGTCATCCGCTTCAAGGGTGCTGGGGTCGCGGTGTCCAGACCGCCGGCTGGTGTAACGACAGCGAGGGCCAATCGAAGCTTTCGCGGTGTGAGGATAGAGGAATGACAATTGGTCTGGTTGGCCGCAAATGCGGCATGACCCGCGTTTTCAATGACGCCGGCGTTGCCGTTCCCGTAACGGTCATCGAAGCGTTACCCAATCGGGTAGCGCAAATCAAAACCGATAAGACGGACGGGTACTCGGCTGTGCAGATCACGGTAGGGTCGCGTCGCGCATCGCGTGTCACAAAGGCCCAGGCGGGTCATTTCGCAAAAGCGAATGTTGCGGCCGGCTCCACCTCGGGTGAATTCCGGCTGGCCAAGGGCGAAGGCGAGAACCTCGCGACGGGCGCCGAATTAAGAGTCGACATCTTCAGCGCCGGGCAAGTGGTCGATGTCACCGGTACGACGGTGGGCAAGGGCTTTGCCGGCACCATGAAGCGGCACAATTTCAAAGGCGGCCGCAAGACGCACGGTAATTCGGTCTCGCACCGTTCTCCTGGTTCCATCGGTCAGCGGCAGACGCCGGGCCGTGTGTTCAAGGGCAAGCGCATGTCGGGCCACATGGGCGTCGATGTTCGCACCATCGAAAATCTAAAAATCGTCCTGGTCGATCTGCCGCGCAACCTGCTGCTGATCTCCGGCGCGGTGCCGGGCGCGGAAGGCGGCCGGGTCGTGGTGCGTCCGTCGGTCAAGGCCAAGGGCCAGATGCGCCGCAACAAGCTGATGCCAAACAAGGTCGCCGCCGCACCGGGTAAGCCGGGCGCCGCCGCGGGCAAGCCCAGCGCGTCCAAGTCCGACAAGAAGTAACGCTGCGGTCTAACTTTTAAGAGATGACGTCCATGAAGCTCGAGTTAAAAAATGCGCAGCCTGCGAGCGATATCCAGCTCTCAGATGAATCATTCGGCCGTGCATACAATGAAGCGCTGGTCCATCAGGTCGTGACGGCCTATATGGCGGCCGGCCGTTCTGGAACGAAGGCGCAGAAAACGCGCGCCGAAGTTCGCGGCGGCGGCAAGAAGCCGTGGAGCCAGAAGGGCACGGGCCAGGCGCGTTCGGGTTCCATCCGCAGCCCGATCTGGGTCGGCGGCGGCCGCGCATTCGCTGCCAAGCCGCGCGACTTCTCGCAGAAAGTGAACCGCAAAATGTATCGGGCCGCGATGCAGTCCATGGTGTCGGAACTGGTTCGCCAGGGCCGCCTGGTGGCGGTGCAGTCCATCGAACTCGCCGCGCCCAAGACCCGGATGCTGGTGAGCAAGCTCGCCGAGTTGGGTCTGAGCAAGGCCCTGATTCTGGTCGAGGCCTTTGAAGAAAAGCTTTTTCTGGCGGCGCGAAATCTGCCGCACGTCGAGGTGATGGCGGTGTCTTCGCTGGATCCTTTGAGCCTGATCAAGCACGACAAGGTCATCGCAACCGTCGGCGCCCTCAAGTTACTGGAACAACGTCTTGGGGCAACTCATGAATAAGGAACGGTTGATCAACGTGCTGATTCAGCCGCACGTATCGGAAAAGAGCGCGACGGTGGCTGAGAAGGCCAACCAATACGTCTTCCGCGTCATCGACGACGCGACCAAATCCGACGTCAAGGCCGCGGTGGAAATGATGTTTGAGGTCAAGGTGATGAACGTGAATCTGTTGAACCGCCCGGGCAAGACCCGCCGCTTCAAGAATTTGCCGGGCAAGCGGACAGGCTTCAAGAAGGCATACGTGCGTCTCGTCGCCGGGCAGAGCATCGACTTTACTGGCACCGCGAAGTAAGGACAGGCACATGGCACTCATCAAAATGAAGCCGACCTCGCCGGGCACGCGCTTCGTTGTCAAGATCGATCGCTCGCATCTGCATAAGGGCGGACCGCTGGCTTCACTGACCGAGAAGAAGAACCGCACCGGTGCGCGCAACAATTTCGGCCGGCAGACCACCCGTCATATCGGCGGTGGGCACAAGCAGCGCTATCGCATCATCGACTTCAAGCGTGACAAGGATGGCGTGCCGGGCGTTGTGGAGCGCCTGGAATACGATCCGAACCGCACCGCGCATCTGGCGCTGGTGCTCTACAAGGACGGCGAGCGCCGCTACATCCTGGCGCCCAAGGGCGTGAAGGCCGGTGATGAAATCCGCTCCGGCTCCGATGCGCCGATCAAGCCGGGCAATGCGATGCCGCTGCGGCACATCCCGGTCGGCAGCACCATTCACAACATCGAGTTGAAAGTCGGCCGCGGCGGCCAGCTGGTGCGCAGCGCCGGCGGTTCCGCGCAGTTTGCCGCGCGTGAAGGCATGTACGGCACGGTTCGCCTGAAGTCCGGTGAAATGCGCAAGATTCACGTCGACTGCCGCGCAACCATCGGCGAGGTCGGCAATGACGAGCACAACCTGCGTGTCTTCGGCAAGGCCGGCGCGGTGCGCTGGCTGGGCGTGCGTCCGACGGTGCGCGGCGTGGTGATGAATCCAGTGGATCACCCGCACGGTGGTGGTGAAGGCAAATCCGGGCAGGGCAACCCGCATCCGGTCAGTCCTTGGGGCTTGCAGACCAAGGGCAAGAAGACTCGTCGCAACAAGCGCACGGACGGCATGATCGTCCAGCGCCGCAAGAAATAGTGCAGGAGTAGCGTAAGTGCCCCGTTCCTTAAAGAAAGGCCCGTTTGTGGATTTGCACCTTGCCAAGAAAGTGGCGGTTGCCAGTCAGAAGAACGACCGGCGTCCCATCAAAACCTGGTCGCGTCGCTCCATGGTGATCCCCGACATGGTGGGTCTGACCATCGCCGTGCACAACGGACGTCTGCACGTGCCGGTGCTCGTGTCTGAAAACATGGTCGGCCACAAGCTGGGCGAGTTTGCTCCGACGCGCACCTTCAAGGCGCATTCGGGCGATAAGAAAGTGTCGTCCTCGGAGTAAGCATGCAGACCAAAGCCATATTAAGGTATGCGCGCATTTCCCCGCAGAAATGCCGCCTGGTTGTCGACGTGATCCGCGGCAAGTCCGCTACGCTTGCGGTGAACACCTTGAAGTTCATGCCGCAAAAAGGCGCGCGCATCGTTTTGAAAGTGTTGGATTCAGCCATCGCGAACGCCTACAACAATTTCAACGCCGATGTCGATGAGCTCAAAGTGACGCGGATCGAAGTCGATGCGGCGCCGATGCTCAAGCGCTTTCAAGCGCGCGCCAAGGGGCGCGGCGTGCGCATCGCCAAGCGCAACAGTCATATCCTGGTTCAAGTGTCCGACGGCAAAGGCTGACAGCTAATGGGTCAAAAAGTTAATCCGATAGGCATCCGCCTCGGCATTACGCGCGAGTGGTCCTCGAAGTGGTACGCCCACACGAAGAACTTCGCCGCGAACATACATGCCGATCATCTGGTGCGAACGCTGCTGAAAAAGAAGCTCGCCGACGCCTCGGTGAGCCGCATTCACATCGAGCGCGCTGCGCGCCGCGCCAACATCACGATCCACACGGCCCGTCCGGGCATCGTGATCGGCAAGAAGGGCGAGGACATCGAAAAACTGCGCAACCAGGTTGCCAAGATGCTGGGCATGACCATGCAGGACGTGCGCATCAACATCGCCGAAATTCGCAAGCCGGAGCTGGATGCGCAGCTCGTGGCGGAAGGCATTGGCCAGCAACTCGAGAAGCGTGTGATGTTCCGCCGCGCGATGAAGCGCGCCGTGACCAACACGATGCGTTCAGGCGCTCTGGGCATCAAGGTGCGCATCTCCGGCCGCTTGAACGGATCGGAAATCGCGCGCACCGAGACCAATCGCGAAGGCCGCGTGCCACTGCACACGTTCCGCGCGGACATCGATTACGGTCTGGCCGAAGCGCAGACCACCTACGGCGTCATCGGCATCAAGGTCTGGATTTTCAAGGGCGAAGTGTTTGATCAGCCTGATTTGGGCATGACGGACGCCGAAGCCGAAGCCGCGAAGGCTCCCGAAGCCGCCGCGCCAGCTCCTGCCCCAGCGGCCGGTTGATACGGGTAAGCGAACATGATGCAACCGAAGCGGACCAAGTTCCGCAAACAGTTCAAAGGGCGTCTGGGCGGCAGCGCGCAGCGCGGCAATTCCGTGGCGTTCGGCGAGTTCGGCCTCAAGGCCACGGATCGCTGCCGCATGACGGCGCGCGAGATCGAGGCGGCCCGCCGCGCGATTTCCCGTTACGTGAAGCGCGGCGGACGAATCTGGATCCGCGTGTTCCCCGACGTGCCGATCACCCAGAAGCCGCTCGAAGTTCGCATGGGCAGCGGCAAGGGCAACGTGGAATACTGGATCGCCAAAGTGTTGCCCGGCAAGGTTTTGTTCGAAATGGAAGGCATCAGCGAGACTATCGCGCGCGAAGCCTTCCGTCTGGCGGCTGCCAAGCTGTCGGTTTCCACGGCATTTGTTAAGCGACAGGTGCGCTGATGAAGGGTAAAGACTTGCGGGCAAAAAACGCCGCGGCGCTCAACGAGGATCTGCTCAAGCTGCGCCGTGAACAGTTCAACTTGCGCATGGCGCGGGCGACCGGTCAGGCCGCGAAGCCCGATCAGTTTGCGAAGGTGCGCAAGAACATTGCGCGCGTAAAGACTGCGCTCGTCGCCGCCCGGCCGGTTGCAGTGCCTTCAAAACAAGCGAAAACAACGGCCGGAACCTCCCGGTCCGGCAAGGGAGCCGTGTAATGACCGCCGAATCTCAGGCTTCTGAAAAGACCGTTCCCGGACAGCGTCTGCTCACCGGCAAGGTGGTCAGCACGAAGATGCACAAGACCATCGCGGTCTCCGTGGAGCGTCTGGTCAAGCACGAAATGTACGGCAAGTTCATCCGCCGCACGACCAAGCTTCTGGCCCACGATGCGAACGGCGAAAGCAAGGAAGGCGACACCGTGACGATCAAGCCCTGCCGCCCGATGTCTCGCCGCAAGTCATGGACCCTCGTGCGCATCGTAGAACGTGCGACGGCCGAATAAGGAAACGCCATGATCCAGCTACAAAGTATGTTGAACGTGGCCGACAACAGCGGCGCCAAGCGGCTGATGTGCATCAAGGTGCTTGGCGGCTCCAAGCGCCGCTATGCCGCCATCGGCGATGTCATCAAGGTGAGCGTCAAAGACGCGATCCCCCGCGGCAAGGTCAAGAAGGGCGAGGTCTACGACGCCGTCGTGGTGCGCACCCGCAGCGGCGTGCGGCGCGCGGATGGTTCTCTGATCCGCTTCGACACGAACGCAGCCGTGCTGCTGACCAACAAGCTCGAGCCGATCGGCACGCGTATTTTCGGACCGGTGACGCGCGAGCTGCGCAATGCGCAGTTCATGAAGATCATTTCCCTGGCTCCTGAAGTGCTTTGAGAGAGTTCGGCAAAGAGAATCTGCAATATGAACAAGATACGCAAAGGCGACCAGGTGATCGTCATCACCGGACGCAACAAGGGCCGCCGCGGCGCGGTGATCGAAGTGCTGGCGGATGACCGCCTGCGCGTGGAGGGCCTGAACATGATCAAGAAGCATCAGAAGCCCAATCCGCAGGCCGGCGTTCAGGGCGGCATCGTCGAGCGCGAAGCGCCGTTGCACATCTCCAATGTGCTGGTGTTCAACCCTGCGACGAAGAAGGGTGGCCGGGTGGGTTTCAAGACGCTCGCGAGCGGCAAGAAAGTGCGCATTTTCAAATCGAACAAAGAAGTGGTGGACGTCTGAACGGCGTCGGGTGATATCAATCATGGCAAGGTTACAACAGAAATTCCGGGACACGATCGTCCCCGAACTCAAGAAGTCCCTGGGTCTGGCAAACACGATGCAGGTCCCGCGGATCACCAAGATCACCATCAACATGGGGGTCGGCGAAGCCGTGGCCGACAAGAAGGTCATGGATGCCGCTGTCGGCGATCTGACCAAGATCAGCGGGCAAAAGCCTGCGGTGACCAAGGCGAAGAAATCCGTGGCGACCTTCAAGGTGCGCGACGGCCAGGCGATCGGTTGCAAGGTGACGCTGCGCGGCGCGCGCATGTACGAATTCCTGGACCGGCTGGTGAGCATCGCCATCCCGCGAATCCGCGATTTTCGCGGCATCAGCGGGCGCTCCTTCGACGGCCGCGGCAACTACAGCCTCGGCGTCAAAGAGCAGATCATTTTTCCCGAGATTCAATACGATCAAATCGATCAGATCCGTGGCATGGACATCACCATTTCCACGACCGCGGCGGACGACAAACATGGTCGTGCGCTGTTGGAAGCTTTCAACTTTCCGTTCCGAAAGTAGGATAGAGACGAATGGCAAAGACCAACATGATCATGCGTGAAAAGAAGCGCGTGAAGATTGCGAAAAAGTACGCCGCCTTGCGCGCCGAACTCAAGGAAACGATCCGCAATCCGAAAACCAACGCCGATGTGCGGGTGCATTCGCAGACGAAGCTGCAGCAGCTGCCGCGCGATGCCAGCCCGACCCGTCAGCGTCGCCGCTGCGCCATCACGGGACGTCCGCGCGGGGTTTACCGCAAGTTTGGATTGGCGCGCACGAAGCTGCGCGAGGCCGCCCATCGCGGCGAGATTCCCGGTTTGACCAAGGCCAGCTGGTGAGGCGCGCACTATGAGCATGACCGATCCAATCGCCGATCTTCTCACCCGCATCCGCAATGCACAGTCCGCGGGAAAGCCCACGGTTGGCATGGGAGCCTCGAAGTTGAAGCTCGCCATCCTCAGCGTGCTCAAGGACGAAGGTTACATTGCCGGTTTCGCGACGCAAAGCGAGGGTGGCAAGAGCACGGTGTCGGTGGATTTGAAATACCACGACGGCCGTCCCGTCATCGACCGCATCGAGCGTGTCAGCCGGCCCGGCCTGCGCATCTATCGCGGCAAGGATGAGCTGCCCAAGGTGTTGGGCGGACTCGGCGTCGCCATCGTTTCCACGCCGCACGGCGTGATGACGGACAAGCAAGCGCGCGCAGCCGGCACCGGCGGCGAAGTGCTCTTCGTAGTTCAGTAAAGGTCAAGCCATGTCTCGAGTTGCAAAAAAACCGGTCGATCTGCCGCAAGGCGTGAGCGCCACGATTGCCGCCGACGCGGTGACCGTCAAAGGTGCCAAGGGCTCGCTGACGCTGGCGCTCAGGCACGGCATCAAAGTGGTCCAGAAGGACAAGCATCTGGAAGTTGAGCCCGGCACGACGGAAGGAGCCCAGGCTCTGGCCGGATCCGCACGCGCGCACCTGGCCAACATGGTCACCGGCGTGAGCAAGGGCTACGAAAAGAAGCTCGAACTCGTGGGTGTCGGCTACCGCGCCGCGGTGCAGGCGAAGAACCTGAACCTGACTCTGGGGTTTTCGCACGCCATCGTGTACGCGATTCCCGAGGGCATCACCATCGAGACGCCGACGCAGACTGAAATCCTCGTCAAGGGCGTGGACCGGCAGCGCGTCGGCCAGATAGCCTCCGAGATCCGCGGCTTTCGGCCGCCCGAACCCTACAAGGGCAAAGGCGTGAAGTATTCGGATGAGAAGATTTCGCTGAAAGAAGCGAAGAAGAAGTAAGCACATGAAATTGCACAAGAAGGACATCCGCCAGCGCCGCGCCCGCCGTGCTCGGGTCAAGATCAAAGAGCTCGCCGCTGTACGCTTGTCGGTGCATCGCACGCCGCAGCACATCTATGCGCAGATTTTCGAATCCGGTGGCGACAAGGTGCTGGTGGCTGCGTCGACACTTCAAAAAGATGTGCGCGGCGACCTCAAGTCCACCGGCAACATCGAAGCGGCCAAGGTCGTCGGGCGTGTCATCGCTGAACGCGCCAAGGCCAAGGGCATCACCAAGGTTGCTTTCGACCGTTCCGGCTTCATGTATCACGGCCGTGTCAAGGCACTCGCCGAAGCTGCACGTGAAGCGGGCTTAGAGTTTTAACAGGAGCATCAAGGCGCTATGGCAAGAGTTGAAAAACCGGTGTCCGGCGACGACCTGCTCGAAAAGCTCGTCGCGGTCAATCGCGTGGCTAAGGTGGTCAAGGGCGGCAAGCAGTTCGGCTTCACCGCACTCACGGTGGTGGGTGACGGAGCCGGCCGTGTCGGTTTCGGTTACGGCAAGGCGCGCGAAGTGCCGGTGGCCATTTCCAAGGCCATGCAGCAGGCCCGCAAGAGCCTGGTCAACGTGTCGCTGAAGAACGATACGCTGTTCTACGCAGTCAAAGGCAAGCATGGGACCACACGGGTTTACATGCAGCCGGCCGCCGACGGAACGGGCGTCATTGCCGGCGGCGGCATGCGCGCGGTGTTCGAGTGCGCCGGGGTGCGCAATGTGCTGGCCAAGAGTTATGGGTCGCGCAATCCGATCAATGTCGTTCGCGCCACCATGGATGCACTCGCCAAGCTGCGCTCGCCCGATGACTTCGCCGCCAAGCGCGGCAAGAGCGTCGAAGAGATCACAGGGTAACGAATCATGGCGAATCAGAAAATCCGGGTGACGCTCCTCAAGAGCCTGGCCCATCAACTGAGCGATATCGCGAACTCCGCGCGCGGGCTTGGGCTGCGCCGCATCCGGCAAAGCGTCGAGGTTGCCGATACGCCGTCGAACCGTGGCATGGTGACCAGGGCCAGCCATTTGTTGAAGGTGGAAAAAGTATGATGCGATTGAACCTCATCAAACCGGCGGCCGGTTCCAAGCGCGAACACCTGCGCGTCGGACGCGGTGCATCGGCCGGCCAGGGAAAGACCTGCGGCCGGGGTGTCAAAGGTCAGCGCGCCCGCAAGGGTGGCTATCACAAGGTCGGCTTCGAAGGCGGCCAGATGCCGCTGCAGCGCCGGCTGCCCAAGGTTGGTTTCCGCTCCGCCATCAAGCGCACGCGCGCCGAACTGACGCTCAGCGATCTGATGCGCGTGAAGGGCGATGAAGTGACGCTCAAGGGTCTGATCGGCGCGAACCTGGTTCCGGCCGCGACCGAGCGCGTGAAAATCATCCTGTCGGGAAAACTGTCCAAGGCCTACACGGTCAAAGACAAGGTGATCACGGCAACCAAGGGCGCGAAGATCGCCATCGAAGCGGCCGGCGGCCGGCTCGACGCTTAAGTTTCAGGCAAAGAACACCAGTGGCAACCACGACACCCAGCGCGACGGCAGCATTAGGCGACATGACTCGCTTCGCAGAGATGCGCAAGCGGCTGTGGTTCTTGCTGGGCGCCCTGGTGGTGTACCGGATCGGCACCTTCATACCGGTGCCCGGCATCGACGCGGCCAAGTTCGCCGCGTT
Organism: Pseudomonadota bacterium; assembly: GCA_025357635.1. Classification (GTDB taxonomy): domain Bacteria; phylum Pseudomonadota; class Gammaproteobacteria; order Steroidobacterales; family Steroidobacteraceae; genus TMP-86. The sequence continues at coordinate 102,473 of JANXOV010000042.1, read as the reverse complement.
CTTCTCCACTCAGCAGGGCACGCTGCTCGGCATTTTCAACATGTTTTCCGGCGGCGCGCTGCAGCGTTTCAGCATCCTGGCGCTGAACGTCATGCCCTACATCACGGCCTCGATCATCATCCAGATGATGTCCATGGTGGTGCCGTCCTGGGCGCAGATCCGCAAAGAGGGCGAGTCCGGCCGGCGCAAACTCATGCAGTACACGCGCTACGGCACGGTGGGGCTCGCTGCCTTCCAGGGTTTCGGCGCAGCGCTGGCCATCCAGCACTCCGGCGGCAATCTGGTCCCCAATCCCGGACCGCAGTTCCTGATCGTGGCGACCTTGTCCATCACCACCGGCACGCTGTTCCTGATGTGGCTGGGTGAGCAGATCACCGAGCGCGGCATCGGCAACGGCATCACGATGATCATCGTTGCGGGCATCGTTGCGGGGCTGCCGCGCGCCATTGGCAACACGCTGGAAATGGTCCGCTCCGGCGAAATGAACCCTCTGGTCGTGTTGCTGATCGTGGTGGTCGTTGTGCTGGTCACGCTGTTCTGCGTGTTCGTGGAGCGCGCCCAGCGAAAGATTCAGGTCAACTACGCCAAGCGCCAGGTCGGCCGGCGCATGATGCAGGGCCAGAGCACGCATCTGCCCTTCAAGCTCAACATGGCCGGCGTCATTCCGCCGATCTTCGCCTCCAGCTTGCTGGTGTTCCCGGCGACGATCGCGCAATTCTTCGGCAACAGCCCCAATCCAAATGTCTGGCAGCGGGGATTGCAAAAAGTCGCGGCCGCCCTCAACTACGGCCAGCCGCTGCACGTCATCCTGTTCGCCTTTCTGATCATCGGCTTCGCGTTTTTCTACGTGGCGCTGGTCTACGACGCGCGCGACACGGCTGAAAACCTGAAAAAGGCCGGCGCGTTCATTCCCGGCATCCGGCCCGGCCAGCAGACGGGCGAGTATCTGGACAAGGTGCTTTCGCGGCTGACGCTGTGGGGCGGCCTGTACATCATGGCCGTCTGTCTGTTGCCGGAGATCATCCGCATGGTCAATCCGAGCATCCCGTTTCAGTTCGGCGGCACCTCGTTGCTGATCATCGTGGTCGGCGTCATGGATTTCGTGGCGCAGACGCAATCGCATCTCATGTCGCATCAATACGAAGGCTTGATGAAAAAAGCGAGCCTGCGGGGAATCGGGAGTAAGAAATGAAGGTACGGCCCTCGGTCAAGAAGATTTGTAAGAACTGCAAGGTCGTGCGCCGCCGCGGCGTTGTCTACATCATTTGCGCAGATCCCCGCCACAAGCAGCGGCAAGGGTAGTCGCGGTGACTGATTTGATCGGGCAGGCATTTTTGTGTAAACTGGCGCGCTTTTTCGCGCGGCTTTAGCGGAGAAATTAATGGCGCGTATTGCCGGCATCAACATCCCGATGAACAAGCATGTCGTCATCGGTCTGACCCACATTTTCGGCATCGGCGACACTCGCGCTGCGAGCATCTGCGATGCGGCGGGCGTGAAGTACAACGTCAAGGTCAAGGACCTGACGGATGCGGAAGTTGCATCGTTGCGTTCACAGGTCGCCAAGTTCGCGGTCGAAGGCGACCTGCGACGCGAAGTGTCCATGAACATCAAGCGCCTCATGGACCTGGGCTGCTATCGCGGCATCCGGCATCGCAAGGGTCTGCCGCTGCGCGGCCAGCGCACGCGCACCAATGCGCGCACGCGCAAAGGCCCGCGCAAGCAGGCGGTGAAGATGAACGCTCCTCCTGGAAAAGTGTAAAGGTAAACGAGACAATCAATGGCTGATAACAAGCAAGATTCCGCGCAGGGCAAAGACAAGGCCGGCAAGCCTATTCGCAAGAAGGTTCGCAAGAACGTTCTTGATGCGATCGCCCACGTGCATGCCTCGTTCAACAACACCATCATCACCATCACCGATCGCCAGGGCAACACGTTGTCTTGGGCGACCTCGGGCGGATGCGGTTTTCGTGGCTCGCGCAAGTCCACGCCGTTCGCCGCGCAGGTCGCCGCTGAGCGCGCGGGCAATGCCGCTCAGGAGCATGGCGTGAAGAACGTCGAAGTGCGCGTCATGGGGCCCGGTCCGGGCCGTGAGTCGGCGGTGCGTGCATTGAATGGCTGCGGACTGAAAATCACCAATATCGAAGACGTCACGCCGATCCCCCATAACGGCTGCCGCCCGCCCAAAAAGCGTCGCGTCTAAATCGCAAGGTTTATCATCAGATGGCAAAATACCTAGGCCCGAAGTGCAAGTTGTCCCGCCGTGAAGGAACCGATCTGTTCCTGAAGAGCGGGGTGAAACCTCTGGAATCCAAGTGCAAGCTCGAAGTGCCGCCCGGCGGTGTCAAGAGCGAACGCAAGCAGCGTTTGTCCGAATACGGAATGCAGTTGCGCGAGAAGCAGAAGCTGCGCCGCATGTACGGCGTGCTCGAGCGCCAGTTCCGCAATTACTATCAGAAGGCGGCGGGTCGTCCCGGCGCCACCGGCGAGTCGCTCCTGCAGATGCTCGAGTGTCGGCTGGACAACGTCGTCTACCGCATGGGGTTTGCGTGCACGCGCGCCGAAGCGCGTCAGCTGGTCAGCCACAAGGCCGTGGCCGTGAACGAACAGCTGGTGAATATTGCCTCCTATCAGTGCAAGGCCGGCGATGTCGTCGCGCTGCGCGAGAAGGCCAAGAAGCAGACTCGCGTGCAGGCCGCGTTGGCCATCGCCACGCAGGTCGGTTTCCCCGATTGGGTCGAGGTCGACGATAAGAAAATGTCCGGCATTTTGAAGTCGGTACCGGATCGCCAGGAGATCCTGCCTGACATCAACGAAAGCCTCGTCGTCGAGTTGTATTCGAAGTAACGTTTTCAGATGCGCCGGGTGTCGGCTCATTAAGCGATTTGCAAAAGCAGGTGATATCCATGCAGGGTTCGATCAACGAGTTTTTGAAGCCCCGTGTCGTCAAGGTGCAGCCGCTGTCTCCGCGGCACGCTCGCATCGTGATTGAACCGTTTGAGCGCGGCTTTGGGCACACGCTGGGCAACGCCCTGCGGCGCGTGCTGCTGTCCTCACTTCCCGGCGCTGCCATCACCGAAGTCGAGATCGACGGTGTGCTGCACGAGTACACGGCCATCGAAGGCGTGCAGGAAGACGTGGTGGACATCCTGCTCAACCTCAAGGCAGTGGCGATCCGCATGCACTCGCGCGACGTCGCCGAAGTCCGTCTGCACAAGAAGGGTCCAGGCCCTGTGACCGCGGGCGACATCGCCGGCGATCACGACCTTGAGATTCTCAATCCCGATCTGGTCATCGCCAACCTCACGAAGGCGGGAGAGCTGAGCATGTCGCTCAAGGTCGAGCGCGGGCGCGGCTATCGTCCCGCCGTGCAGCGCGCGGCGTTCGAAGAGCAGTCGCGCCCCATCGGCCGTCTGCAGCTCGATGCCTCGTTCAGCCCGGTGCGCAAGGTCACGTACAACGTGGAAAGCGCGCGCGTAGAGCAGCGTACCGACCTGGACAAGCTGATTCTGGACATCGAAACCAACGGCACCATCGATCCTGAAGAGGCGATCCGTCGTGCCGGCGGCATCCTGAAGGACCAGCTGTCCGTGTTCGTCGACCTGCAGGGTCAGGACGAGTCGGTTTCCAAGTCGACCGAAACGCAGTTCGACCCGATTCTGCTGCGCCCCGTGGACGAGCTTGAACTCACGGTTCGCAGCGCCAACTGCCTGAAGGCAGAGAACATCCATTACATCGGCGATCTGGTGCAGCGTACCGAAGTGGAGCTGCTGCGCACGCCGAACCTGGGCAAGAAGTCGCTGACCGAGATCAAAGAAGTGCTGGAAAGCCACGGCTTGACGCTGGGCATGCGAGTGGACAACTGGCCGCCGCCCGGGTTGAAGCGCGACGACGAGCGCGACGGCGTCTGAAGGTCTCAAATACATGCGTCATAGAAATACCGGGCGGCAGCTCTCCCGCAGCACCTCCCACCGCCACGCGATGTTGCGCAACATGGCAACCTCGATCCTGCGTCACGAAACGATCCGCACCACGGTCCCCAAGGCCAAGGAATTGCGCAAGGTCGTCGAGCCACTGATCACTCTGGCCAAAGCCGATACGCTGGCGAATCGCCGCCTGGCCTATTCGCGACTGCGCGACGTGGGCATCGTGGACAAGTTGTTCGACGATATCGGACCTCGCTTCAAGGCGCGCGCTGGCGGCTACACCCGCATCCTGAAAATGGAAATGCGCCCCGGCGACACTGCCGGCATGGCACTGGTGCAACTGGTCGATGGCCCCGTCAAGGTCGAAGCCCCCGCCGAAGAAGGCAAGGCCAAACCGAAGGCCAAGAAAAAGGCTGCCCCAAAAGCTGACGCCCCCGAGGCGGAAGCGGCCCCGAAGCCTAAGCGAAAGAAAGCCGCCGCCTGACCCGGCGACGGCCGCCAAAAGCAGCCTGCAAGGATAAAAAGGGCGCGATCACATCGCGCCTTTTTTTCGCGAACTACCCAGCCGACTCAATCTGATTGAGCACGTACGTGTGCTACCCGAGACGTTCTGTAGTGCCGGATGTCCATTGTTTGCGCGTGTCAAGCGCGGCCTCGCCGGCGCGCGGGTCGCGCTGAGCGCCAGGGTTGACTCGCCCGCAAGGCCCTACGCGCTAGCGACCCTCCGCGCCGGCGAGGTGCCTTCACCGCGCGCCCACGCGCAAACAATGGACATCCGGCACTACAGAACGATCCTGGAAATCCAAGCGAAAGCGCCGGCGAGCAAAATCATTTTGCGAAGGCAAAAGATTAACGTACCCTCACGCCCGATCCGTTTGTAACAAGGAGAACGAAGATGGGTTTGGCAGCTGAGTTCAAGGAATTTGCAATGAAGGGCAACGTGGTCGATCTGGCCGTTGGCGTCATCGTTGGCGGCGCGTTCGGCAAGATCGTTTCGTCGATGGTGGCCGATGTGCTGATGCCGATCCTGGGCAAGGCCATGGGAGGCGTCAATTTCGCCACGCTCGCGGTGGATCTGGGCAAGGACCCGGCGGGCGCCGCGGTGCTGCTCAAATACGGCGTGTTTCTGCAATCGGTGTTCGACTTCGTGATCATCGCGTTCGTGCTGTTTCTGGCGTTGCGCGCCATCAACAATCTGAAGAAGCCGCCGGTCGCCGCAGCTCCCGGCGCGCCGCCGCGTCAGGAAGTTCTGCTCGAGGAGATTCGCGACGCATTGCGCAAGCGCTGAGGCCGCGGGCAGGTGAAGAGTTGCGCTTGCGGCGAATTGCGCGCCGCAAGCGCCGGGAAAAGCGGCCGGCCTGGCAGCCCGGCACCCATTCGGGCGCGCATGAATCAATCTGGCGCCGCGCCGCTTCTCAAACTGGAATACAGTTCCACCAGACGCTGTGCCTGAACGCGCGATGACCAGCAGCGCTGCGCGTAGTCACGTGCTTCGACTCCCATCAGCCTTCGCTTCTGCGTGTTGCCGAGCAACCCGGCGACGATGGCCGCGAAACCCTCGATCTGTTCTGGCGCATGCAGGCAGCCCAATTCCGGCGCCAGGATGTCAACCGTCCCCATGCGCGCAATGGCAACCACCGGCACGCCCTGTGCCATGGCTTCCAACAGGACCAGGCCCTGTGTTTCGGTGAGTGATGCAAACACGAAGATATCGGCTGCGCGATAACAGTCCTGCAATTCGGTGTCGCGATTGAAATAGCCCATGAAGCGAATGGAGCTGGCCGCGCCTGTATGAACCGCGAGTGCTTGCAGCGAATTCAATGCCGGGCCTTCTCCGGCGACCAGCAGCAGCGCATCCGGATGCTGCCGCAGGACGGAGGGCATCATGCGGATCAGAAATCCGATGTTCTTTTCATGCGCGGCGCGGCCGACGAACAGCAGCAGTGGCCGGTCAGCGGCGATGCCGTGCCGTTGCCGGAATGCCATGCCGTCTCCGGGGCGAAAGCGCTCCGCGGGCAGACCGGTGGGCAGCACCTCGATCCGTTTGCTCACGCCGTACGCCAGCAGCGCATCGCGCATCGCGCGAGACGGTGCCACGATGGCGTCGAGTTGATTGCATTGCGAGCGGCTGAATCGCCGAGCGACACCGCGCCCCAGCCGCCGCGGCAGCAGCGGCACATAGTGATGCAGATACTCTTCAAACAAGGTGTGATAGGTGGCGATGACCGGAATGCGGCGGGCGCGCGCGAGACGAAGTCCGGCGTAGTGGGCGAGAAAGGGAGTATGAATATGGATGACGTCCACGGCCTCACCACCGGTCCGGCTCACGGCCGAGTTCAGTGCCTTCCAGTTCATGATTCGATCTTCCGGGTCCATGGGCACGGGCCGGGAAGTGACACGCGTGATCCTGGTATCCGCGTCCGCCGCCGCTGTGTAGGCGGGCGCCGTCAGGAAGACCTCATGGCCCAGGGCAAGCAGATCGGAGCGAAAGGTTTCGATGGAGGTGGATACGCCATTGACGCGTGGAAAATAAACGTCCGAAACCTTCAGGATGCGCACCGGATCGGAGCCTACGCCTCAATTCTTACAAATGCGTTGCGCGTGAGGTTTTCAGGGTCTGCCGCCGTGGCGGCCACGTCATCCTCGATGCGGATTCCGCCGAACGGCCGGAGTTGATCGACCAGCTCCCAATCGATGAGCGGGCGCCGCGAATCCGCCGCCGCCGTCTTGAGCAGCGAGTCGATCCAGTAGACGCCCGGTTCGACGGTAACGACCACGCCCGGCTCCAGCATGCGGGTCAGCCGCAAATAGGGGTGTCCCTCGGGACGAGCGCGCTCATGGCCGGCAGCGTCCGCCATCACGCCGCCGACGTCGTGAACCTGCAGTCCCAAGAGGTGACCGATCCCGTGCGGAAAGAAAACGCTGGTGGCGCCGGACTCCAGGGCGCTTTGACCGCCCACTTTAAGAATGCCGGCATCGTGCAGCACATCGCCGATGATGCGATGGGCGCTCAGATGAACCTCGCGATAGTCGGTTCCGCTGCGGATCAGGGCGCACATGGTCTGCTGCGCATCATCCATGCGCGCGATCAGATCCGCAAACCGGCCTGGCCCGGCTGCATGGGTGCGCGTGATATCGCAGGCGTAGCCGCGGTACTGCGCGCCCGCATCGATCAGGAACGAACGCAAGTCTGCCGGCGCGCTGCGAGCCAGGTGTTGATAGTGCAGCACCGCCGCGTTCTCGTTGTACGCGACGATGTTGTTGTAGGGCATTTCCTCTTCTCTCTGTGCGCAGGCTTCGAGGAAGCGCATATGGACTTCATATTCTGACGCCCCGGCGCGAAAGGCTCTCAGCGCGGCGCGGTGACCGCGCGCCCCCAACTCGCTGGCGCGCCGCATGCATTCCAGTTCGTACCCGGTCTTCACGGCGCGGTCGAAATGCAGGCGCGTCAGCAGGTCGGCCGGATTGACGCTGGCGGGGGCCGCGTCGCCGAACACGGCCGGCGGACCGATCAGCGCGGCACGCCCCACCCGCCGCCAATGCTGGGCCGCCTCGTCGTGCGTGGCGATGGTGATCAACTCGATTTCGCGCGTCCAGGTGCCGACGGGAAGGTCGGGCGGCTTGTGCCAGTAGTCCTCGGGCCGATGGAACAGCACCGTGGGCTTGGCGCCAGGCCGGTAGATCAACACGCAATGCGGATGATTCGGCAGTGGCACCCATGCCTTGAAATGGGGGTTGGTCTTGAAGGGGTAGTCGTGATCATCCAGGAACAGCGTGATGGGCGCGCCGGCATGAATCACCAGCGCATCGAATCCGGCGGCCGCCAGGGCCGAATCGGTGCGTTTCATCACCGCCTGAAGGTGCGGAGGGTATAACTCATCCAATCGATCGATGGTCACTTGGATATTCCTAGGGAGGTCAATGCCACAGGGGCAGGCAGTCAGATGTCAAACGACGTAAGGCCGCGGTAAAGAGTGACCCAGAGTGGGTCGCCCCTTAACCCGAATCGGCTTTGCGTGCGTTAAAGGCGTCTACTAGAGGTGACAATAAACTGTAAATAACCTGCGAAACAGGTTTGAAATTATAGCAAAACCCTCTAAAATCGCGTTCCGCGATCTGGGTATTTTCTAAGACAAACTAGTTTGCCTTGGTTGTTTCTAATCCTTAAATTTTCCTGGGGTATCGATAGATGAAGACCAAACTTGCTCTAAGCGCTTTCGTTGCTGCACTCGTGCTGGGTGGCTGCGCCAAAACTGAGGCACCTCCGGCTGCTGCGCCGGAAGCCATGGCTCCTGCCGCTGAACCGGCTGCTCCTGCTGCCATGGCTCCTGCCGCTGACGCCGCTGCTGCCGCTGGTGCTGCTGCCGACGCCGCTGGCACCGCCGCTGGTGCTGCTGCTGACGCCGCCAAAGATGCAGCTTCTGCCGCTAAGGACGCCGCGTCCAGTGCGATGAAGCCTGCCGACGCGCCGAAGTAATAAAACACTTCGACCGCTGATTGCACATGCCCGGGCAGGCTGCCATACGGCCAGCTTGCCCGGGCTGTGTATTTTCATATTGTTTGGAGCGGTCTCATGCTGGTCAGCATTCGCGACTGCAAGCACTCGCCCAAAGACCGCCTGTGGATTGAAAAAATCTACGGCGAGTATCTGGAAGACCTGTCTCAACTGAACACCGGCGTATTCCCGGTGATGATCGAAGACGTCCCCCGCAACGATGAGATTTTCGCAAATTGGTTTGCGAACGATCAATCGCATCCGCTCGTCATTTTGAAAGGCAGCGAAAGCGTCGGTTTCGCCCTGGTGACGCGGCCGCGCATTGCCGGCAGCGGCGAGAAGGCGGCCGATCATCTGTTGTCTGAGTTTTTCATCCGCCGGCCACACCGGCGCGTCGGAATCGGCCGCGACGCGGCAACGCTCATTTTCGATCGATTTTCCGGTGAGTGGGAGATCATCGAATATGACCGCAATCCCACGGCGATCGCATTCTGGCGGGGTGTATTGAGTTCCTATACCTCCGGCCACTATCAAGAGCGGGTTCGCAATGGTGAGATCCGTCAGCGCTTCAAGACCCGTGCGGCGGTGAAGGCGGCCCCGGGCAAGGCTTCATGAGGGGTCGGTATTGGGCTCTGGCCCTGGTGTTTGCAGCGGCCGGCGTGAGCGCCGACGAGGTTTCCCGCGCTCGCGCCTGTACGCGGATTGCCGACGGCGCCGGGCGGCTGGCATGTTTCGATGCCGCTTTCGCAGCCTCGACGGCGCCGAGTCCAGGCGCGGTGGCGCAGTCCGTCTCACCTGCCGTGTCGATGACTGCTGCCACTGCTGTGGGGGCTGCCGTGACGCGGGACCCGGTCGCCGGGTTTGGCGATCGCGGCCAGCTGCCAGCGGAAAAAGCAGCCCAGTCGGGCCTTCCCAAACGGCTCAATTACAAATTGGCCAAATCCGAGAGTCTGGCCGGCGGCCTGTTCCGGCTGACCATGGACAATGGACAGGTCTGGGTTACCAAGGAAGCGGATTGGGCGCTGGAGTTCAGCGCGGGGGACGAGGTCATGATCCAGCGGATGGTCCTGGGCGCGTATCGAGTGTCGCATGTGGGTCAAGGCAGGAATGTGACGGTGGCCCGGATTCAGTGATATTTCCGGTGCGCCGGCTCCAGCTTTCTGCCATTGCCGCCCCCGCTGCCCAGTCGTTCAAGTTGCGCAAAGAACTGCCGAATACTAGGCATTGTCGTGGCCAATGAATGGACCAGATCTATGAGCGTGGGGGCAGCAAGCCAGTCCGGTGAGTCGGCGCAATCCGCCGCATTTGATTTCGTTCGATCCTTGTCGGTTGAGTTGTCCGGTGGCCGGGTTGAATTGCCCTCCTTTCCAGACGTCGCGGTGCGCGTGCGGCGCGCACTGGCTGATGAAACCTCGACGGTGGACCAGGTGGTCCGCATCGTCGGGTCCGAGCCTGCATTGGCGGCACGGCTCTTGAAAATGTCCAATTCCGCCATGCTCAATCGTTCCGGCAAGCAGGTCACGGATTTGCGCACGGCCGTGAATCGCATGGGTCACAACATGGTCCGCAGCGCCGCAATCTCTTTCGCGATGGCGCAGATCCGCAGCGCCAGCAAGCTGAAAGGCCTGGAGCAGTTTCTGGATGATTTGTGGGAGGCCAGCACGCATGTGGCCGCTCTGTCGTTCGTGCTGGCCGCGAAGCTCACCAAGCTCAACCCCGACGAGGCCATGCTGGCCGGCCTGCTGCACGGCATCGGCAAACTCTACATCGTCACCCGCGCGGAGAAACATCCGATGTTGTTCATGCATCCGCAGGTCATGAACGACGTGATCCGCGACTGGCACGCGGCCATCGGCAAGGCCATCCTGGAAAATTGGGAATTCCCGGAATCGATGTCTGAAGCCATTTCGGTCCAGGACGACCTGAGCCGCGAATCCGACAATCTGCCGGATCTGAGCGATGTCATCGCGGCGGCGATTCTCATGGCGTCCTTTGCCAGCGATCCGGCGGGGCTTGCGGTGGCGATGCAGGATTCACCCGTCATCGACCGCCTGCGCCTGCGGGCGGAAAAAGCCGCGGACATCATGCGCGAATCAGCCGTTGAGATCACCAGCCTGCGCTCGGCGCTCAAGGGTTGAGAACAGCGAGGATCGATTCGGCCAGGTAACCGACATTCTGCGGCGTGACCCCGGCGATGTTCATGCGGCCATCGGGCACCATGTAAACGTGATGCTGCTCGCGCAGCCGCAATACCAGCGGCGCCGGTATGCCCAGCAGTGAAAACATGCCGTGCTGCGTTTGTATGAAATCGAACCGGCCGGAGCCTGACTTCTGCCGCAGCGTCGCGGCGAGCAGTCTGCGCATTGACTGAATGCGGCCGCGCATCTGTCCCAGTTCCGCTTCCCACAGCTGCCGCTGCGCTGCATCGCTCAGAATGCCTGCGACCACCGCGGCGCCGTGATCCGGCGGCATGGAGTAGATGCTGCGCGCGATCTGCAGCATGTGGCTTTGCATGGCATCGGCTTTCGCCGGATCGCCGCCGATGGCGATCAAGGCGCCGACTCGTTCGCGGTAAAGTCCGAAATTCTTCGAAAAAGAAACGGCGACGAGTGCTTCGGGCAGCTCACCGCTCAGCAACCGCACGCCGTAAGCGTCCGCGTCGCGGCCCTCGCCAAAGCCCTGATAGGCAAGGTCGAGAAAAGGCACCAGCCGGCGCCGTTGAAGCAACGACAGCACGGCACCCCACTGCGGCGGCGAAAGATCTGCGCCGGACGGGTTGTGGCAGCAGGCGTGCAGCAGGACCACATCGCCGGGATTGCAGCGCTCCAAAGCCTCCATCATCGCGTCGAACTTGAGCTGATGCGTGGCGGCATCGTAGTAGGGATAGCGCTGCAGCTTCAGACCCGCGCCGCCCAGCAGCGGCAGGTGATTTCCCCAGGTCGGATCGCTGACCTGAACAACGCTTTGCGCAGCTGCCGCCTTGATCAACTCCGCCCCCAGCCGCAACGCGCCGCATCCCCCCGGCGATTGCACCGTGCGCGAGCGGTTGCCGGCGATGACGGGATGCTGGTCACCCAGCACCAACGATTGCACCAGCGCGTTGAACTCCGCGCGGCCCGCGGGCGCAACATAGGACTTGGTGGTCTGGTCGCGCAGGATCTGCGCTTCGGCGCGGCGCACGCATTCCAGCACCGGCGTGTTGCCCGCCTCATCGCGAAACACGCCCACGCCCAGATCGACTTTATCGCGGGATAAATCCGCACGAAACTTGCCCATCAGCCCTAGAATCGAATCTTCGGGCAACGCATTGAGATCTTGAAACAATGGACCATCCCCCTGTGGCCGCGGATTATGCATCGCGCGGCCTTGTGGCGCTACAGCGCTTCTCAGCGGCGGCCGCAGCATGCGCATTGCTGCTCGCGGCGGGCGCAACCGCGGCGAATCCGTCGCACCCTGCTGCGATGCGGATCGTGAGCCTGAGCCCGCACATCACCGAGTTGTTTTTTGCGGTGGGAGCGGGCGGCCGGCTGATCGGGGTGGATGCCTACAGCAATTTTCCACATGAGGCCCGGCGCATCGAGCGCGTGGCCGACGTGTTTGCAATCGACGTGGAGCGGCTGGTGGCACTGAGGCCGGATCTTGTCGTGTACTGGAAAAGCGGCACGCCGATGCGGCAGCAGGAACAGTTGCGGCAGCTTGGATTGAATCTGCATGGGACTGAACAGCGCAGTCTTGCCGACATCGAAGCCGCACTGATCGAATTCGGAGGCCTGGGCGGTACGCCGGAATTGGCGCGCGAGGTCGCGGCCCGGTTTCACGCCGATCTGCAGCAGTTGCGCGACCGCTATGCCCATCGCACATCGCTCAAGGTCTTCTACCAGGTCTGGGACCGCCCCTTGTACACACTGACGGGCAAGCACGTGGTCAATGAAGTGCTGAATCTGTGCGGGGCACAGAACATCTTTTCCGAGCTGAAGGGGCTTGCGCCGGTGGTGGATACCGAAGGCGTTCTGGCGCGTAATCCGGACGTCATCGTCGTGGCCGCGACCGGCGCCGAAGGCGCCCGCCAGGCGCAGGCCTGGGAGCGATTCTCGGGCCTGACGGCGGCGCGCACAGGCCGTATCTACCTCATCGAGCCTGATCTGCTCAACCGCATGACGCCGCGGATTCTGCAGGGCGTCGATCAGCTCTGCAAAATGCTGGATCAGGCGCGTTTGCGCGCTGGTGCGCTCAGCCCGGAACCGCGCCCCGCCGCGCGCGCCAGCGTTGCGCTCAGATAGCGACCGGTGTGCGAGTCACGGGTCGCGGCGATCTGTTCCGGTGTCCCCACCGCCACGATGCTGCCGCCGCCATCGCCGCCCTCGGGACCGAGGTCCACCACCCAATCCGCCGTCTTGATCACATCCAGATTGTGTTCGATGACGATGACCGTGTTGCCTTCGTCGCGCAGGCGGGTGAGGACTTTGAGCAGCTGTTCAATGTCCGTGAAATGCAGTCCGGTGGTCGGTTCGTCCAGGATGTAGAGGGTGCGGCCGGTGGCGCGCTTGGACAGTTCCTTGGCGAGTTTGACGCGTTGCGCCTCGCCGCCCGACAGTGTGGTGGCGCTCTGTCCCAGCCGCACGTAGGACAGGCCCACATCGAGCAGGGTCTGCAGCTTGGAGGCGACGGCCGGAATGGCGGCGAACAGCGGCAGCGCATCCTCGATCGTCATGTCGAGCACTTCGTAGATGTTCTTGCCCTTGAAACGGATCTCCAGCGTCTCGCGGTTGTAGCGTTTGCCCCTGCAGACATCGCAGGCGACATACACGTCCGGCAGAAAGTGCATCTCCACCTTGATGACTCCGTCGCCCTGACAGGCTTCGCAGCGCCCGCCCTTGACGTTGAAGCTGAACCGGCCCGGCTCATAGCCGCGCGCGCGGCTTTCCGGCACTGCGGCGAAAATTTCGCGAATCGGCGCGAACAGCCCGGTGTAGGTTGCCGGGTTGGAGCGTGGCGTGCGTCCGATCGGATTCTGGTCGATATCGATGACGCGATCGATGAATTCCAGCCCGACGATGCGCTCGAAGTGCGCGTCGCCCGCGGCCGCATGATTCAACTGCGTGGCCACGGCGCGGAACAAGGTGTCGTTGATCAGGGTCGATTTTCCAGAACCCGAAACGCCGGTGACGCAGGTCATGGCGCCGAGCGGAAACTCCGCCGTGACGTTCTGGAGATTGTTGGCGGTGGCGCCGATCACGCGCAGCACTCGCTGTGGATCGAAGGCGGTGCGCCGTCGCGGCACCTGGATGGCGCGCGCACCGCTGAGGAATTGTCCTGTGATGGAGGCGGTGCTGGCTGCAATATGGGCCGGCGGTCCCTGCGCAACCACTTCACCGCCGTGCACGCCTGCGCCGGGACCCAGATCCACGACGTGATCGGCCTGCAGGATGGCCTCTTCATCGTGTTCGACCACGATGACCGTGTTCCCCAGGTCGCGCAGCCGCACCAGTGTGTCGAGCAGGCGTTGATTGTCTCGCTGATGCAGGCCGATCGAGGGTTCGTCAAGGATGTACATGACGCCCACCAGTCCGGAACCGATCTGGCTGGCCAGGCGGATGCGCTGCGCCTCGCCGCCGGACAGCGTGTCGGCGCTTCGATCCAGGGTGAGATATGCAAGTCCTACGTTGGCGAGAAAGCCGAGCCGGTTGCCGATTTCGATCACGATCTTGGCGGCGATCTCGCCGCGCCAGCCGGCGAGGCTCAGGTGCGAAAAGAACTCCACGGCGCGCGCCACCGACAGCGAGGATAATTCCGCGACGTTTTTGCCGGCGACGAATACATTGCGCGCGGCTCGATTCAGCCGCGTGCCGCGGCATTCGGGGCAGGGCCGGTTCGAACGGTATTTGGACAGTTCTTCGCGCACCGCCGTGGATTCGGTTTCGCGATAGCGCCGCTCCATGTTGTTGACGATGCCTTCGAAGGCGTGGCGGCGCTTGATCGTGCCGCCCTTGCCGTCCAGATATTTGAAGTCCAATTCCGCATCACCGCTGCCCGACAGCACCAGTTTGCGCACGGCATCGTCGAGGGATGCGAACGGCGCCTCGATGTCGAACTTGAAGTGGCGCGCGAGTGATTGGATGAGCTGGAAATAGTAGGCGTTGCGGCGGTCCCAGCCGCGCACGGCGCCGCCCGCGAGCGACAATTGCGCGTTGCCGACGATTTTCTCCGGATCGAAGAATTCCTGCGTTCCCAACCCATCGCAGGCTGGGCAGGCGCCCACCGGACTGTTGAAGGAGAACAGCCGCGGCTCCAACTCGCTCAACGAATAGTCGCAGATCGGGCAGGCGAACTTGTCGGAGAATACACGCTCTTCGCGCCCCGCATCGTCGATATAGGCGAGGCGAGCCACGCCGGATCCCAGCCGCAAAGCGGTTTCGAATGACTCGGCCAGCCGCGGCGCCAGGTCGGGACGCACCTTGAAGCGGTCGACGATGACATCGATGCTGTGTTTACGGCGCACGTCGAGTTTGGGCGCATCGTCGAGCTCCACGGCCTTGCCGTCGATGCGCGCGAGCACGAAACCCCGCGCCCGCAGATCTTCGAGGACTTCCGAATGTTCGCCCTTGCGATTGGCGATCATCGGCGCCAGCAGCATCAGCGCCGTGCCTTCCGGGTGATCCAGCGCAGAGTCCACCATCTGGCTGACCGTTTGTGCTGCCAGGTCGATATGATGATCCGGGCAGCGCGGCGTGCCCGCGCGCGCGAACAGCAGCCGCAGGTAGTCATAGATCTCGGTCACGGTGCCGACCGTGGAGCGCGGGTTGTGCGAGGTGGATTTTTGTTCGATGGCGATGGCCGGCGACAGACCCTCGATCGAGTCGACATCCGGTTTGTCCATCATGGACAGGAACTGGCGCGCGTAGGCCGACAGCGATTCGACATAGCGGCGTTGACCCTCCGCGTAAATGGTGTCGAAGGCCAGCGACGACTTGCCCGAGCCTGACGGGCCGGTGAAGACGATGAGCCGATCGCGCGGCAGTTCGAGATCGACATTCTTCAGATTGTGGGTCCGGGCGCCCCGGATGCGGATGCTTTGCATTGAACCGGTTACTATACTCGCCGCGTCAATAGCGGCGCAAAACGGGCAGTTGCGAATGACGGCGCAAGTCGAAACCCCACTCAAGCTGCAGATGCTGCCCGCGGAGCGGCGCGCGACGGCCGCGCTGACCGGCATTTACGCGACGCGCATCCTGGGACTGTTTCTTCTGCTGCCTGTGCTGGATCTGTATGTCCGATCCTTGCCGGGAGGGTCGCAGCGGCTGGCCGGCTTTGCGGTTGGCGCCTATGCCCTGACGCAGGGTTTGCTGCAGATTCCCGCCGGCCGGCTGTCCGATCGCATTGGCCGCCGGCCCGTCATCGCCGGCGGTTTGATCCTGTTCATACTGGGGTCGATTGTGGGCATGTTCACGCATACGGTCAGCGGCGTCATCGCCGCGCGGATCCTGCAGGGCGCCGGCGCGATTTCCTCTGCCGTGACGGCGCTGGTGGCCGATCTGACGCGGCCGCAGGTGCGGACCCGCGCCATGGCCGTCATCGGCATCAGCATCGGGGTGTGCTTCATCATCTCGTTGCTGGCGGGACCGGCCCTGGACGGCGCGTTCGGCATCAACGGCATTTTTACCTGCATGGCGGCCCTGGGCGTGGCGTCCATGGCCGCGCTGTACTGTGTGCCCGAACCACCGGCGGCGAAGCGTTCCCTGCGCGATTCGGCGCTCACGCCTGCGTTGTGGAAAACGCCGCTGCTGCTGACCTATACCGGCATCTTCAGCGTGCACTTTTCACTCACCGCCACCTTCGTCGCGGTGCCGCAGATTCTCAAAGATTCCCTGCATCTGGACGTCGCCGTGCACTGGCGCGTGTATGCCGTGGTGTTCATGATCTCGCTGCTGATCACCGTGCCTTTGTTGCGCCTTTTCGAGAAATCCGAAAACCCCAGGCGCATCACGCAGTTGGGCGTTCTGATGCTGTCGCTGGCACTGTTTTGGATGTTCGTGGCGGCGGGCAGGGTGAGTGGGTATTACGTGGGCTTGACGGCGTTTTTTGGCGCCTTCAATTTCCTCGAGGCGCAGCTGCCGGCGCGTCTGTCCCTCGTGGCAGACCCATCCTCGCGCGGCGCCGCCATGGGCATTTTTGCAACGGCGCAATTCATCGGTGCCGGTGTGGGCGGCACGCTGGCGGGGTTGTTGCTCAATGCAGGATTCGGAATCGGCGCCGTGTTCGCCGCTGCCGCGGCGGTCGTGGCGATCTGGCTGTCGTGCCTTCTGTATCTGCATGAACGCGACGTCTGAGGCGCCCTCTGGCTGCGCCTTTCTAAGGTACAATCTTCACATCGAATCAACGAATTGGTAGGAGTGCACGATGGCTCGCGGCGTCAACAAAGTCATTCTGGTCGGCAACCTGGGTGCGGATCCTGAAACCCGTTCCATGCCCAGCGGCATGTCGGTCACCAACATTCGCATCGCCACCAGCGAGTCGTGGAAAGACAAGGCCTCCGGCGCGCAACAAGAGCGCACCGAGTGGCATAGCATCGCCTTGTTCGGGCGGCTGGGTGAAGTCGCCGCCGAATATCTGCGCAAGGGTTCGCAGGTCTTCGTCGAGGGCAAGCTGCGCACACGCAAGTGGCAGGACAAACAGGGCAACGAGCGCTATACGACCGAAATCATCGCCGACAATATGCAGATGCTTGGCGGCCGCGCCGGCGGCGCCGGCGGGGGAGCTGAGCGCGGCGGTGCTTCCATGAGCGCGGCGCCGCCTCGCGATGACTACGATCAGGCGCCTGCGCCGGCTGGCGGCGGCAAGGAAGATTTCGACGACGACATCCCATTCTGACGGGCACCGGAGCCTGCGCTGCCGCCTAGTCGTCTTGCAGGTCTTCCCCCGGAAACAACGCCTCATTGAACCCGAATTGTGTCAAGTCGCGGATGCGCCGCGGATACAGGATGCCATCGAGGTGATCCGTCTCATGCTGAACGACGCGGGCGTGGAACCCGCTGACGCGCCGATCGATGCGCTGCCCGGTGTCGTCCACGCCGGTGTACTGCAGTTCGCGGTATCGCGGCACGAGGCCACGCATGCTGGGCACCGACAGGCAGCCTTCCCAGCCCTCTTCGAGTTCGGAGCCGATGGGTGTCAGAACCGGGTTGATCAGCACGGTAAAAGGCACCATTTCGGCCTCCGGGTAGCGCGGATTTTGCGCAACGCCGAATATGACAACTCGCAGGTTTACGCCGATCTGCGGCGCTGCGAGGCCCGCACCGCTCAAATGCTGCATCGTGTCCTGCATGTCGGTAAGCAGGGCTGCAAGGTCAGGGGTGTTGAACCGGCGCACCGGTTCGGATACGGCCAGCAGCCTCGGATCACCCATTTTGAGAACGTCGCGTATAGCCATATAGAATGGCGATCTTAAGCCAGCCCGACGCGATTCGCCTATGCCTGCACGTTTGTACATAAAGACTTTTGGCTGCCAGATGAACGAGTACGATTCCGACAAGATGCGGGACGTGCTGGCGGCTGCCGAAGGAATGACCCTGACCGATGATGCCGCCTCGGCCGACGTGCTGCTGGTCAACACCTGCTCGGTGCGCGAAAAGGCGCAGGAGAAGGTGTTCTCGCTGTTGGGGGAATGGCGTCTGTTCAAGCAGGCGCGCCCGCACCTGATCATCGGCGTGGGCGGTTGTGTGGCCTCGCAGGATGGCGAGGGCATCACCGCGCGCGCTCCGTTCGTGGATCTCGTGTTTGGTCCCCAAACCCTGCATCGACTTCCCGACATGCTCAAAGGTCTGCGCAAGAGCGGCCGGGCGCAGGTGGATATCTCATTTCCGGAGATCGAAAAATTCGACTCGCTGCCGGCTGCGCGCGCCAGCGGCGCCTCCGCCTATGTGTCGATCATGGAAGGCTGCAGCAAGTACTGCACGTTCTGTGTGGTTCCCTACACGCGCGGGGAGGAAATCAGCCGCGGCTTTGATCAAGTGCTCGAGGAAGTCCGGCAGCTTGCGCGGCTGGGCGTTCGTGAGATCACCTTGCTCGGTCAGAATGTGAATGCCTACGCCGGACTCATGGCGGATGGCACGGGCGCCGATCTTGCCATCCTGATTCACTGCGTTGCGCAGATCGAGGGCATCGAGCGCATCCGTTTCACCACCTCGCATCCGCTGGATTTCAACGACAGCCTGATCGAGGCGTACGCGAATGTACCCAAGCTGGCCGACTTCCTGCACCTGCCGGTGCAGAGCGGGTCCGACCGCATCCTGGCGGCGATGAAGCGCGGCCACACCGTGCTTGAGTACAAACAGAAACTTCGCAAGCTTCGTGCGGTGCGTCCCGGCATCTGCATTTCCACCGACATCATCGTCGGCTTTCCGGGGGAGAGCGACGCGGATTTCGCCGCCACGCAGCAGTTGGTGGCTGAGGCCGGCTTCGACCAGTCGTTTTCGTTTCTCTATAGCCGCAGACCTGGAACGCCGGCCGCTTCGCTCCCCGACGAGGTGCCGCAGCTCGTCAAGCAGCAGCGCCTGGCCTGCCTGCAGGAGCAGCTCAATGCGCAGGCGCGCGCCATATCCGAGCGCATGGTGGGCAGTTCGCAGCGGGTGCTGGTGCAGCGGCCGTCCAAGCGCAATGCCGCGCAACTGGCCGGGCGCACCGAGAACAGTCGCTGGGTGAATTTCGACGGACCGGCCTCGCTGATCAATCAGTTTGCCGACGTATTGATCACGCAGGCGATGCCCAACTCCCTGCGCGGCCGGCTGCTCGAGCTTGCACAGCCGCGGTCCGCTTGAACGCCAATCTGACAACCCGCGATCTGGTTTTGCAGCCCGGGGAAAATGCGCGGCTGATCGAATTGTGCGGTCCCCTGGATGAGCATCTGCGGTTGATCGAGTCGCGTTTGGGCGTTGACATCAAGCGCCGCGGCAACCGGTTTCAACTGGTCGGGCCGGCCCTTGCCACGGAGCGCGCCGCGACAGTGCTCAACGGCCTGTATGCGCGCTCCGAGCGCGAACCCATCGACGCGGAGCAAGTGCACCTTGCCTTGCAGGAACTTGGCATGGACAGTCAGGATTCGTCGGCGGAACCAAAGCCCGACGAGCTCAAGGTACGCACGGCGCGCGGTGCATTGCGCGCCCGCGGCGCGAACCAGACCGAGTATCTGACCAATATCCGCACGCATGATCTGACCTTCGGCATCGGACCCGCAGGTACGGGCAAAACCTATCTTGCGGTGGCATGCGCGGTGGAGGCGCTGCAATCGGACAAGGTGCGCCGCATTGTGTTGGTGCGGCCCGCGGTGGAGGCGGGCGAACGCCTGGGTTTTCTGCCCGGTGATCTGTCGCAAAAGGTGGATCCGTATCTGCGCCCGATGTACGACGCCTTGTACGAAATGCTCGGATTCGAGCGCGTCGTGCGCCTGATCGAGCGCAACGTCATCGAGGTGGCGCCACTGGCATTCATGCGCGGCCGCTCGCTCAACGATTCCTTCGTCATTCTCGACGAAGCCCAGAACAGCACCAATGAGCAGATGAAAATGTTTCTCACGCGCATCGGATTCGGCTCCAAGGCCGTGGTGACCGGCGACATCACGCAGGTCGATCTGCCCAACTCCAAGCAATCCGGGCTGCGCACGGTGATCGACATATTGCGCGGCGTGCAGGGCATCGCATTTTCCATGTTCACCTCCAAGGACGTGGTGCGTCATCCGCTGGTGCAGCGCATCGTGCAGGCCTACGAGTCGCGCACCTCGGATGATCAGAACTACTCCGGCGGTACGTGAGCGCCGCGCATCGCATCGAGGTCCGGTTCGCAGCGCGCAAGCCCTGGGTTCCCTCGCGGGCGCTGCTATACGGATGGGCTGAGGCTGCGTTGCGGCGCGGCGCATCGTCGCTGCGCGCCGACGGGCCGCTGGTCGTGTCGGTGCAGGTGGTGGGGAGCCGGCGCAGCCACGCTCTCAATAGGCGCTATCGCGGCAAGGACAGTCCCACCAACGTCCTGTCTTTTGCAGGCGCCGGAAATCTCCCCAACGGCGAGCGCTTTCTGGGGGAAATCCTCATCTGCGCCCCGGTGCTCGCACGGGAGGCGCGGATTCAGAACAAGCGCCCGGCGGCGCACTGGGCGCATATCACCATCCACGGGGTTTTACATCTGCTGGGCATGGATCATCACAACCCGCGCCAGGCCCGCCGGATGGAATCGACGGAAACGCAAATCCTTGAAACCTTGGGATTTTCTGACCCCTGCGGCCGATTCTAGTATCCTTCACCCCCATGCCTGAACAGCCTGAAAGCGGCAGCACCGGCCGCTGGTTGAAGCGGATTACCCAGTCGATGTCGGGCGAAGCGCGCGACCTTGGCGAGTTGATCGAGGATTTGCGCGCCGCAAGGGAGCGTGGACTGTTCGACGGGGATGCGTTGGTCATGCTCGAAGGCGTGCTCGCCGTGGCCGAGATGCAGGTTCGCGACATCATGGTTCCCCGCTCGCAAATGGTGGTGGTGGAGCGCGACGAATCCCCCGGCAAACTGCTCCAGCTGGTGGTGGAGTCCGGGCACTCGCGTTTCCCGGTCATCGGCGATGATCGCGACCAGGTGGTGGGCGTGCTGCTCGCCAAGGACCTGCTGCGTCTGCAGCAGGAGGGTTCGGATTCCTTCGAGATCCGCGAATACATGCGCCCCGTGACGTTCGTTCCCGAGAGCAAACGCTTGAACGTTCTGCTGAAGGAGTTTCGCCGCAGCCGCAATCACATTGCGATCGTCGTGGATGAGTACGGCGGTGTTGCCGGGCTGGTCACCATAGAAGACGTCATCGAGCAGATTGTCGGTGAGATCGATGACGAGCATGACGAGGACGATGACCAGATGATCCGCCGTGAGGGCGAGCGGCAGTTCACCGTGCATGCGCTGACTCCGATCGCGGAGTTCAACGAGTACTTCACGACTGCTTTCTCCGATGAAGAATTCGACACCATCGGCGGCTTGATCATGCAGGAATTCGGCCGGCTGCCGCGCCGCGGAGAAGCCATTCTGATCGGGCAATTGGAATTCCGGGTGCTGCGCGCCGACCGCCGCCGCATCGATTCGCTACGCGTGTCGACTTCCAGCGATGTGAAACAGCGGGCGGCAGACGAGTCTGATTCTTGAGCGCGTCCTCGGGCGCAGTGGGCGCCCCGGCGTTGACGTCACGGTGGAAGGTCCTCGCCGCTTTTGCCGCGGGAGCCGTTCTTAACCTCGCATTCGCTCCTTTTGAGTTCTGGCCGCTGGCCATCCTTGCGCCCGCGGCGCTGTTCGCGTTGATCCGCGGCATCCCGCCGCGTCGTGCTGCCGCAATCGGCGCCGCCTTCGCCACCGGTTTGTTTTCGTTCGGCACCTACTGGCTGTACACCAGCATTCACAAGTTCGGGCAGGCGCCCATCTGGTTGACGCTTGTATTGCAGGCCGCACTGGTCGCCATCATGGCGGTGTACTCGGCCCTGCTGTGCTACATCGCCAATCGGTTCTGGCTCAAGCCCGGCGCAACCCGTCATTGGCTGGTATTGCCGGGTCTGTGGATGCTGTTGGAATGGGTGCGAGGCTGGGCGCTGAGCGGCTTCCCCTGGCTGGCGCTGGGCTATGCCTTCACCGATTCTCCGCTGGCCCGCTTTGCGCCGGTGCTGGGTGTGTACGGTTTGTCGTGGATCGCCGCCTTCCTCGCCGTCGCGCTCGATGTGGCGCTGCAACCCTCGACGAGCGCGCGGCAGCGGTGGATTGCCGCCTGTCTGGCCCTGGTGCTGTTCACGCTGCCGCTGGCGCTGCGGCAGGTCAACTACACCCGGCCCGCTGCGGCTGCGCTGCCGGTGGCGGTGGTTCAGGGCGCCGTGCCGCAGGACGAAAAATGGCAGAACGAGAATCGCGAAGCAACGGTGGTCAAGTACTCGCACTTGACCGCTGAGCAAGCCTGGGGTGCGCGGCTCATCGTCTGGCCGGAAGCGGCGCTGCCGATTCTGGCAAACGACCTGGGCGATTACCTGCAGGCGCTGCGGGCCGCGGGCAGGCGCCATGGCGCCGATTTCGCCATCGGGCTGCTGCGCTATGAACCCGATACGGATCACTACCGCAATGGCCTGCTGGTCATGAGCGATGCGGGCGAAGGCTGGTATTACAAACGCCGGCTGGTGCCCTTTGGCGAGTTCTTTCCGGTTCCCGCCTTCATCCGCTCCTGGATGCGGCTGATGAGTCTGCCGTATACCGACATGTGGCCGGGCGCTGAAAATCAGCCGATATTGCGGGCGGCGGGTCAGCCGCTGGGGCTGACCATCTGCTACGAGGACGCGTATGGCAGCGAGCAGCGCGGCGTGCTGCGTGAAGCCACGCTGCTGGTCAATGTCACCAACAACGCCTGGTACGGGGATTCGACCGCGCCGCATCAGCATCTGCAGATCGCGCGCATGCGCGCCATGGAGGCCGAGCGCTATTTGATCCGCGCCGCCAACGACGGCATCACCGCGGTCATCGGACCGCGCGGCCAGCTCGTGGGGCGATTGCCGCAATTCACTCCGGGCGTGCTGCGGGCGGATGTGGTGCCCTTGTCGGGACTGACCCCGTATGCCCGCTTTGGAAACTACCCCATACTGCTCGGCGCGGCCGGCCTGCTGGTCTTGGCGCTGTGGCGCCGGCGGCGGATGATGTAGTCCTTTTTTATGCACAATACGACCATGCAAGAACGCTATGAACCCGCGGCCATCGAGGCCGATGCGCAACGCTATTGGAACGAGAACCGCTGCTTCGAGGCGGCGGAAGATCCGGCGCGAGAGAAATACTATTGCCTGTCCATGTTCCCGTACCCGAGCGGGCGGCTGCACATGGGCCATGTGCGCAACTACACCATCGGCGACGTGCTGTCGCGCTTCATGCGCATGAACGGCAAGAACGTGCTGCAGCCGATGGGCTGGGACGCGTTCGGTTTGCCGGCTGAAAACGCCGCCATGGCCAATGGCGTGCCACCGGCGAAGTGGACGCGGGCCAATATCGACACCATGAAGAGCCAGCTCAAGGTGCTGGGCTTTGCCCTGGATTGGAGCCGCGAACTGGCCACCTGTGAGCCGGAATACTACCGCTGGAATCAATGGTTCTTCCTGCGCATGCTCGAAGCCGGCATCGCCTACAAGAAAGCCGGCGTGGTGAACTGGGACCCGGTGGATAAAACCGTGCTGGCGAATGAACAGGTCATCGACGGCCGCGGCTGGCGCACCGGCGCGTTGGTGGAAAAGCGCGACATACCGATGTATTACCTCGGCATCACCCGCTACGCGCAAGATCTGTTGAGCGCGCTGGATGACATGCAGGGCTGGCCGGATCGCGTGCGCACCATGCAGGCGAACTGGATCGGCAAGAGTGTCGGCGTGAACGTTGGATTCCCGTATGAGCTGGCGGGAGAGCGCAAAGTGTTGCGCGCCTTCACCACGCGCGTCGACACCATCATGGGCGTGACTTTCTGCGCCGTGGCCGCCGAGCATCCCCTGGCGCTGCACGCGGCGCGGACCGATCCGGCGCTCGCCGCGTTTCTGGAGGAATGCCGGCGCGGCGCTGCCACCGAGGCGGATCTGGCGATCCAGGAAAAAAAGGGCATGCCGACAGATCT
The DNA here is from genome assembly GCA_025357635.1 of Pseudomonadota bacterium. Lineage (GTDB taxonomy): Bacteria > Pseudomonadota > Gammaproteobacteria > Steroidobacterales > Steroidobacteraceae > TMP-86. The sequence goes on along the minus strand of JANXOV010000042.1, from coordinate 78,413 downwards.
GTTCGTCGAGCACCCGCTCAGCGGCGCGCCCGTGCCGGTGTGGGTGGGCAACTATGTGCTCATGACCTATGGCGAGGGTGCGGTCATGGGCGTGCCGGCGCACGATGAACGCGACTTCGAGTTTGCGCAAAAATACTCACTGCCCATCGTGCCGGTCATCGCCGTGGATCAGCGCGAATTTTCCACTGCGCAATGGCAGCCCTGGTACGGGGATTACGGTCGCTGCTACAACTCCGGATCGTACGATGGACTGCAGTTCGCTGCGGCTGTGGAGGCGATCACCGCGGATCTGAGCCGCAAGAATCTCGGCGAGAAGCAGACGACCTGGAGGCTGCGCGACTGGGGCATTTCGCGCCAGCGATATTGGGGGTGCCCGATTCCCATCGTGCATTGTGCCGCTTGCGGCGACGTGCCGGTGCCGGACGATCAGTTGCCCGTGCTGCTGCCGCCGGACCTGGTGCCGGACGGCAGCGGCAATCCGCTGGCCAGGAATGCGGCGTTTCTCGAATGCCGGTGTCCCCGCTGCCAGGGGCCTGCGCGCCGCGAGACCGACACCATGGACACCTTCGTGGATTCGAGCTGGTATTTCCTGCGCTTTGCCAGCCCCGGCAATGCCCGGGCGATGGTGGATCAACGCAGCGACTACTGGCTCCCCGTCGATCAGTACATCGGCGGCATCGAACACGCCATCCTGCATCTGCTGTATTCGCGCTTCTGGGTGCGCGCAATGAACGATCTGAAAGTGGTGTCGCTGCGCGAACCCTTCGCCAACCTGTTCACCCAGGGCATGGTGTTGAATGAGGTGTTCTTCCGCAAGCCGGCCTCGGGACGGGTCGAATACTTCAATCCCGCCGATGTGGATGTGACCACGGATGCCGGCGGCGCGCGTACCGGCGCTGTGCTGCGCGCCGATCAGCTCCCGGTGGAGTCCGGCGGCATCGTCACCATGTCCAAGTCCAAGAACAACGGCGTGGACCCGCAGGCTCTGGTGGAGCAGTTCGGCGCGGACACGGCACGGCTGTTTACGATGTTCGCAGCGCCGCCGGAGCAGACGCTGGAATGGTCGGATGAGGGCGTGCAGGGTTCTTTCCGCTTCATGAAGCGGCTGTGGAAAGCGGTGCATACGCATGTGAGCGCAGGCATACCGGGCAAGCTCGATGCGGTGGCGCTGACCGAGGCGCAGCGCACACTGCGGCGCCAGACGCATCAGACCTTGGCCAAAGTGACCGACGACTTTGCGCGCCGGCGCACCTTCAACACGGCAATCGCCGCGGTCATGGAGCTGCTGAATGCGCTGGCGAAGTTCGAGGATGCGAGTGCGCAGGGCCGATCGGTGGCGCAGGAAGCGCTCGAAACTGCCGTGCTGTGCCTCTCGCCCATCGTTCCTCATGCCACGCATGCGTTGTGGCACGCGCTGGGTCACGCGCGCGCCATCATCGATGAACGCTGGCCGCAGGCTGACGCGGAGGCGCTCAAGCAGTCGATGCTGGAAATCGTCGTGCAGGTCAACGGCAAACTGCGTGGCCGCATCGCGGTGCCCCCGTCCGCCGATGAGGCGCAGGTGCGCGCCGCAGCACTGGCGGATGCGAACGTGCAGAAGTTTGTGGCGGCCATGACGGTGCGCAAGGTCATCGTGGTTCCCGGCAAACTCGTCAATGTGGTGGTGGGCTGAAGTGCGGCGGGATGCGCTGCGTTTCACCGTGCCGCTGACCGCCGCGTTGGCCGCGGCGCTCGCAACGGCCGGCGGGTGCGGCTTCCGTCTGGCAGGCAGCGAGCCTCTGCCGCCCGTGATGTCCAAGCCCTATCTGGTGCTGCAGGATTCGTACACGGACTTCTCGCGCGCCTTCGAGCGGCGTCTGCTCGATTCGGGCGCGAGTTTGCAGACGAGCAGCGTCTCGGCCAGCGCCACGATCGAAGTGACGCGCGACGAGGTGCAGCGGCGTGTGCTGTCGGTGTCGGCGCGCAACATTCCCACCGAGTACGAACTCACCTATTCCGTCACCATCGGCGTGCGCACTGCGGAGAAGGAATTGCTGGCGCCGCAGACATTGAGCCTGACGCGCGATTACAGCTTCGATGAAAATGCACTTCTTGCCAAGGAACACGAAGAAGACGTGCTGCGCATGCAGATGGCGCGCGAGCTGGCGGCGATCGCGTCGCGGCGTTTGGCGAGTCTGAAGTCGCCTTGAGCAGACGGACGTGCTTCTGCTGCAGCACATCGATCGACTCGCCGTCCACGGTCTGCTCGACCGCTACGGCCTGCAGCTGCGGCTGGTGGCGGCGCAGGAAGTCATTCCGGGTTCCTACTGGGGTGAGCGCGAGGCCGGGTTGATTGAGGATCGTCTGTACGCGCGGCTCGATACGCCGCTGCACTCGGTGCTGCACGAGGCGGCGCATTTCGTGTGCATGAGCCCCGAACGGCGCGCGCTGTTGCATACCAATGCGCAGGGCGGCACGGCCGAGGAGTCCGCCGTCTGCTATTTACAGGTGCTCCTGGGCGATGCGTTGAAGTCCTGTCCGCGCGAGCGGATGTATCGCGACATGGATGATTGGGGCTACAGTTTCCGCCTCGGCAGCACGGCGCAGTGGTTCAACTTCGATGCGGACGATGCGCGCCTTTGGCTCATCCACCGCCACATTCTCGATCAGACCGGACACTTGACCTTCCAATGCTGCCAGTGAGGTGCTCTTGAATTTCAACCGTTTCTGCCGCCGGCTGGCGGGCATGGTTTCGATGAGCCTCGTGCTGAGCGGTTGCGTACAGCTGGGGTTCGTCGCCGCCAACGTACCGGCGTACTTCGGCGATTACAGCCGCATGACCGATATCCCGTACGGTGCGGATCCGCAGCAGCGGCTTGATGTGTACAAGCCCGACCACGCGCTGCCGGGCGCGCCCGTGGTCGTGTTCTGGCACGGCGGGCGCTGGAGTTTTGGTGACAAGTCGGACTACCGTTTCGTCGCCGCGGCACTGTGCGAGCTGGGTTATGTCGCGGTGCTGCCGAACTACCGGCACTACCCGCAGGTGAAAATGCCCGGCTTCATGCAAGACGCTGCGCAGGCGGCGGCCTGGGTCTCGGATCACGCCGCCGACTACGGCGTTGACCCGACGCGTTTATATTTCATGGGGCATTCGGCCGGCGCGCAGATGGCGGCGCTGCTCGCGCTGGACCAGCGATTTCTTGCATCCGTTGGCAAGTCCGACATGCCGGTCGCGGGCGTGATCGGTTTGTCCGGCCCCTATGATTTCCTGCCCTTCACCGAAGAGGACACGCGCGACATGTTCGGTCCCCCTGAACTGTATCCGTTGAGTCAGCCCATCAATTTCGTGCGCGCCGGTGCCCCGCCCATGCTGCTCCTGCATGGCGAGGCGGATGAGACCGTGTGGCCCAAGAATTCACGTAATCTCGCCGCCGCGCTCACGGGCAAAGGCGTCGTTGTCACGTTGCGCATTTTTCCAAAATTGAAGCATGCCGACACGGTGGCTGCGATGAGCGCCCCGGCGCGTGGCCGCGCGCCGGTGGTGAGCGAAATACGGCAATTCGTGAGCGGCGGCGCAGCGATGGCCGGCTCGCGCTAAAACAACCGGCGGGCGTTGAAGTGATTCAGGATACCGCTGCAGGCCTGTGGCGTGCACAGCAGTGCGCACTTGGTCAGCGCATCGGCCACAGCCGCCGATGGCGCGAGGATGGCGGCGGCGGTTGAGGCCATTGCCGCTGCGCAAGCCGCGGTGTGGTCACCATCGTGCCGATAGTAGCCTTGATGCTCGGGTGGTCGGTCCTCGGCCTCGAGACGCGAGACCGCGAGCGCAACGCCGCTGAGCGTCAGCGTCTGGCACTCGCCCGAGGGGAGGCGGCAGGAGATTTCGTGGCTGCGAAGGCCGTCGACGCGCAGATCTCCGCCGGCGTTCACCAGTGCGCTTGTGCATCCCATCCGGCGCATGGCCTCGATGGCCCGGTCGACCGCAAACCCCTTGGCGATGCCGCCCAGGTCGATGCTCACGGCCGCATGAGTGATGACCCGGTGTGGCGCCCGCAATTCCACGTCGCGCATGCGGCCGAGCGCTTTGGGCAGGCAGGGGTCGAAGACGCCCCCGGATAGCCGGTGCAGCAATTGGCTCAATTCCAGCAACTCGTAGGTCCAGGGATCGACGGCGACCTCGACATGCGCTGCCGAGCAGGCCAGGGCCCAAAGATCGCTGCCGGGTCGAGTCGGGTGCAGCAATGCCTCGACCCTCACAATGGCGGCCGCCGCCGCGTTGATGGCTGCCTCGGCTGCGTTCTGGGACGCCGCGTCCGCCTCGAATGCCACGAATGTCCCCAGGGCGGGCCTTAAACGGGTCATGCGGATGGATTGTTGCACTTTCAGCGCCAACGACAGTCCTTCGGTGATCGGGTTGACCAGAATACGAAACTAATTGATAATCATTCTCATTCGTATCTAAACCATCCTAACGGCGCCATGAAATTTCAGCAATCAGAATCTTCCAGAGGTCATTTTATGCGCGGTTACGCGAGTCGCATCTTGTCGGTTCTGTTTCTCTTGTCGGGCATCGGGATATCACATGCCGCCAGCTCGCAGGACCTTGAAGCCAGAGTGCAGGCGCTGGCCGAGCAACTTGATGCGGTAAGAGCGGAGCTGGCGCAACTGAAGGCTCAGCAGAACGCGCAGGCACAGGCGATTGCCGCGACGGGCAATGCTCAGCCGGCAGCCGCGGCCGAACTGGCGGGCGCATCGGCACCGGCCGGCTTCGTCAGCAGCGTCGGCGGCCCCAGTTTCTTTGGCTATGGCGAACTCAACTACTCTCACCCCACGGCGGACTCCGCCCGGACAACCGCCGACCTTGCGCGCTTCGTGGTCGGCATCGGCTATCAATTCGACGAGAACACGAGACTGGCGAGTGAAATCGAAATCGAACACGCCGTCAGCTCCGCCTCGGATCCGGGCGAGGTGGAGATCGAGCAGGCCTACATCGAGCGGCGCTTCAACGACCACCTGTTCGCCAAGATCGGGTTGTTTCTCGTGCCCAGTGGAATGCTGAATGAAAATCATGAACCCACCCGCTATTACGGTGTGTTCAGAAACTCGATTGAAACCGCGATCATCCCCACAACCTGGCGCGAAGGCGGCGTGCAGCTGTTGGGCTCCACCGATGCCGGATTGAACTGGAGCGTTGGATTGACCACTGGCTTTAATCTCAACAAATGGGATGCCTCCTCGGGCGAAGGCCGCGAATCTCCGCTCGGCGCCATCCATCAGGAACTGTCGCTGGCATCCGCCGATGACCTGTCGGGTTTTGCGGCTCTCAATTACACCGGTCTGCCGGGTTTGAAGGTCGGCGGCTCTATTTTCAGCGGCGGTGCGTCGCAGGGACAATCCGCGGCCGGCCGCGCGCGCGTGACCTTGTGGGAGGGGCATGGACGCTGGACGCCGGGCCGATGGGAGCTTTCCACCTTGTATGCCCGCGGGCATATCAGCAACACGGCAGCGGCCAATCTGCTCACCGTGGGCAACCCATCGCCCATACCGCAATCCTTTTTCGGCTGGTACGCAGAGGCTGCTTACCGCGCCATCGATCGCGGCAACTGGGCGCTGACCCCGTTCTTGAGATATGAGCGCTTCAACACGGGTGCTTCGTACGCTGACCTTGGCATCGGGCTGACGCCGGCGAGTCCCGATGACAGCGAGGTGTTCACCGGCGGGGTGAACTGGATGATCGCCCCCGGCGTGGTTCTCAAGGCCGATTATCTCAACTTCCGTGATCGTTCCGGCGATAATCGCTACGATCTGGGGCTGGGCTATCAGTTTTAGTGGATACACGATTTCTAATGCCGGGCATTGCGCTCGCTGGAATGCTGCCGGCGCCGCCGGTCATCGCCGCCGACTACCTGTCGCTCGAGGCCGCGCAACATGCGATTTTCCCGCAGGCCGACCGGTTTACGCCCGTCCTCGTGACGTTGAGTGACTCGCAGCGGCAGTCCATCGGTGCGTTGGCCGGTCCGCAGCCGGCACGTGGCCGCCTGCAGATCTGGTCGGCACAGGGCGGGGGCGCTGCGATCGGGCATTTCTTTCTGGACGAGGTCATAGGACGCCAGAATCTGATCACCTATGCCGTGGGGGTTGGTGCCGATGGCGCTCTTACGACGGTCGAAATCCTCTCCTACCGGGAAAGTCATGGCGGTGAAATCCGCAATCGCAACTGGCGTGCACAGTTCGCGCGCCGCGCCGGACTGGAGCAACTGCAGTTCCGCACCGACATCAAGAACATCGCAGGCGCGACGCTGTCCTGCGAGCACGTGACGCAGGGCGTGCGCTGGCTTGCGGCGCTGTGGCAGACCGCGCTGCGTCCGGCGGCGGCGCCGTGATGCTGCCGGTTGGCGGCCGCGCCATGCCCAATTCCGAGCGCTACGCGCTGTATGCCGCGTTTGCCGTTCTGTGGGTTTCAGGAGTGTGGTGGCTGATCTTGAATGTCTTTTTTTCTGAGCAGGGCGAGTTTGGCACCGTGCCGCATGCGTGGCAGGCACCGCTGCTTCTCATGCATGGTGTTGTCTCGGTCCCTGTTCTGTACCTGATCGGATGGGCTGCAGCGCGGCACTCCTGCGTGCAATGGCGGACCGGGAAGCGCCGCGTCAGCGGCGGCTCGTTTGCCGCCGCGCTGACCGTGCTGGTGGTGTCGGGCTTCGCGCTGTTCTTTCTCACCCGGGCGGATGCGCAAGCGGCCACCGCGCTGGCGCACGAGGTGGTCGGCGTGATGTTTGCGCTGCTGCTGCTTGAGCATTGGTTTTTCGGCCGCCGCAAGCCCGCCGACGATGCGTGAGCGCTGAATCGAGAATGAGCGAGCCCAATCAATTCGGCTTGCTGCGCGAACGCCGCTTCCTGCCGTTCTTCCTCACGCAGGCGCTCGGCGCCTTCAACGACAATGTATTCAAGAACGCGCTCATTGTGCTGGTTACCTATCAGGCCAGTGTGTGGAGTTCGCTGCAGCCGGAAATGCTGGCCAACCTTGCCAGCGGTCTGTTCATACTGCCGTTCGTTCTGTTTTCCGGCATTGCCGGACAGCTGTCAGAACGCTTCGACAAGACCCGCGTCATCAAAACTGTGAAGGCCGCGGAGATCGGCATCATGGCGCTGGCCGGTGCCGGATTTCTGACCCATCATCTGCCGCTGCTGCTGAGCGCCTTGTTCATGATGGGACTGCATTCCACGTTCTTTGCGCCCGCCAAGTATGGCCTGCTGCCGCAGGTTCTCGGCGCCGCGGAACTCGTCGGCGGCAATGCGCTGCTGGAGATGGGAACTTTTCTGGCGATTCTTCTCGGCACCCTGGCCGCCGGCGTGCTGGCGGCGCACGGCGATCTGCACATGATCGTCTATTCACTGTTCGCCATCGCGGTAGTCGGATTCGCGGTCAGTCTGGCCATGCCACGTGCGGCGCCGGTGGCGCCGGATCAACCGCTGGACTGGAATCTGTGGGCTTCGAGCATCGGCAACATTCGCGCCGCCCGCGAATCACGCACGGTATTCTTGTCGGTGCTGGGATTGTCGTGGTTCTGGTTCTACGGCGCCCTGGTGCTGGTGCAGTTGCCCTTGTATTGCAGGACGGTGTTGCATGGCGGCGGTTCGCTGGTCACGCTCACGCTGGTGATGTTTTCCGTGGGCGTGGGAATCGGATCGCTGCTGTGCGAGCGTCTGTCGGGACGGCAGGTGGAAATCGGCCTCGTGCCGTTCGGGTCGATCGGGCTCAGCCTCTTCGCGATTGATTGGGCATTGGCATCCCCTCATCCGGATCCGGCCGCGCAATTGAGCTTGACCGCATTCCTGGCGCTTCCCGGCGCCTGGCGTACGCTGTTCGATCTGACCGCCATCGGCGTGTTCGGCGGCTTTTTCGTGGTACCGCTGAATGCCATGGTGCAACAGCGCGCGCGGCCCGAGGCCCTGGCGCGCATCATCGGCGCCAACAGCATTCTCAATGCGCTGTTCATGGTGGCGGCCGCATTGCTGGGTGCGCTGGGTCTTGCCGCCGGCCTGTCGGTGCTGCAACTGATACTGGTCGCGGCGGTGATGAACGCGGCTGTCGCCGTGTTCATCTACACGCTGGTACCGGAATTCCTGCTGCGCTTCGTCGCCTGGCTGTTGGTGCACACCCTGTATCGTCTGCGCAAGCGCGGCACTGAGCATTTCCCGGAACAGGGTGCGGCGCTGCTGGTATGTAACCACGTCAGTTTCGTTGATGCGCTGCTGGTGTCTGCGGCGTGCCGGCGTCCGATCCGATTCATCATGGACGAGGCGATTTTCCGGGCGCCGCTGATCTCGACCATCGCCGCCGGCATGAAGGCGATTCCGATCGTCTCCGCCAGGGCGGATCCGGTGATCTACGAGCGGGCATTCGCGGCAACGGCCCAGGCGCTGCGCGACGGTGAGTTGGTGTGCATCTTTCCCGAAGGACGTCTGACACCGGACGGCAAGATCGGCGATTTCCGGCCTGGTCTGAAACGGATACTCGCGCAAACGCCGGTGCCGGTCATTCCGATGGCGCTGGTGGGTCTGTGGGGGTCGATGTTCTCGCGGCGTACGAACACCGTATGGCAGCGGCTGCCGCGCAAGTTGTGGGCCCGCATCGACATCAATGTCGGGCAAGCCTGGTCTGCCCGCGATGCCACGCCGGAAATGCTGCGGGCGCAGGTGGGCATGCTTTTCGAGCAATCCTAGCGGCCGTGCAGGTCACGCGATCTCGCGGACCGCGCCTTGACTGCAATCAGCGTCGGGCCAATGCGTGCGACATGGTCAGCGCCGTCTCCACGCCTTCGTAGTACCTGGGCCGCAGGCCCGTTACCGTGAAGCCAAGGGATTCATAATACGCCTTGGCGCAGGCGTTATCGGCGCGCAACTCCAGATTGATTTTCCTGATGCCCGCGACCTCGGCGCTGGCGAGCAGCCACTCCATCAGGCGCCGTCCACAGGACTGACGGCGCCACTGCGGATCGACCGCGAGCAGGTTCAGGTGTGCGGTTTCATCGCCGAAATGCATGAGGGCGAACGCGATCACTCGCTGCTCGCTGCGGGCCACGATGACCGAGGAATCGCGGTCCTGGATATGCCGCCGCACGCGAGAGGCTGTCCACGACCATTTCAATCCCGCTTCGATCAGATCGCGCGACATCCGCGCGATCTGATCCGCCTCGTGCGCCCGCGCAAGTCCCAGCGTGGCCAGTTCCGACATGCGCGCTACAGATCCCGGTAGCGGTCCGTCGCGCCGACCAACTCATGCGTATTGGCGGGATCGAAGGCCGAATGCCCGGCCTGCGTCACGATGCGCAGATCCGCCTGCGGCCAGGCGCGATGCAGATCCCAGGCGCTCATCGGCGGACAGACCACATCGTAGCGCCCCTGCACGATGGTTGCGGGAATGTGGCGAATCTTCGGCACGTCGTCAATGAGTTGATTCTCGTGCCGCAGGAAGCCTCGATTGACGAAGTAGTGGCACTCGATGCGCGCCATCGCAAGCGCGAAGTGATCCTCGCCTGCATGTTTGATGTTGTCCAAGTTCGGGTGCAAGAAGCTGGTGGCGCCTTCCCATACCGACCAGGCTCGCGCAGCCGCCAGCGCCACCCGCTGATCGTTGCCGGTCAGGCGCTTGTGATAGGCACTGAGAAAGTCATCGCGCTCTTCGGGCGGAATGAGGTCTCGATACGGTTCCCAGCTCTCCGGATACAGGGCCGAGGCGCCGAATTGGTAGAACCAGCGGATCTCCTGGTACCGCAACAAGAATATGCCGCGCAGCACCAGTTCGGTGACGCGTTCGGGATGGGCCTGGGCGTACGCCAGCGCCAGCGTGCTGCCCCAGGATCCGCCGAAGACCTGCCAGCGCTCGATGCCCAGATGCTTGCGCAACCGCTCGATGTCGGCGACCAGATGCCAGGTGGTGTTTTCCACCAGACTTGCGTGCGGCCGGCTGCGCCCGCAGCCGCGCTGATCGAACACGATGATCCGGTAGCGCCGGGGATCGAAGAAACGCCGCGCTCGCGCGTCCGCGCCGCCGCCCGGCCCACCATGCAGGAAAATCGCCGGCTTCCCCTGGCGATTGCCGCTTTCCTCGAAGTAGATCTCGTGCAGCTCCGACACGCGCAGAAAATCGTGGCGGTAAGGTTCGATCGGCGGATACAGGCCGCGCAGCGCAGGCCCTGCGGAACCTTCCGGTACCGTTTGCCGGAGCGCCGCAATCCCGGTGCGCGGCGCCTTGGCCTTGGGCGCCGTCTTCTTTTTGGGCCGAGCCGCCGCAACTTTACGCTGAGGCTTCTTGTTCGCTGTCTTTTGCTTTTTCTTAGTCACGATGCACCATCCGTCCCAGCACGCGGCCGCCGATCAAATGTAAATGTAGGTGATAGACCTCCTGTCCGCCATGCGTGCGGCAATTGAAGATCAGGCGATAGCCGTCCTTTGCAATGCCCTGTTGGCGCGCCAGATCACGCGCCACGATGATCATGTGTCCGAGGAGGGCTTCGTCCTCATCGGCGATGTCATCGACTGTCTCGATAACTTTGCGGGGCACGATCAGAATATGGGTGGGCGCCACGGGGTGGATGTCGGTGAAAGCAACCACGCGCTCATCGCGGTGCAGAATAGTGGCCGGCAGTTCGCCGGCTATTATTTTCTCGAAAATCGTCGCCATGGCCGCTCCGTTCTTTATTATTCCGGCACTTATATTAGCGCGGGATCCGGGCGCTTGGCTCCAGGCCGTTGACGGAAGGCGCGGGTTTGGCCCAGAGTCTGCCTGGAAATGGACTTCCAGACCGTGAAAATTGGATTTTCCGCCCTGCTGTGCCTGATGGTTTCACCGGCCTGGTCGATTCAGGTCGATGGCCGTCTGGATGAGCCGGAGTGGGCGCAGGGGCAGGAATTCAACCAGTTCCGGGTGACCGACCCGCTCACCCAGGAAACACCCCTCTATCCCACCCGGGTGCGCATGCTGGCGCGCCGTGAGGGCCTGTACTTTGGTGTTTCCGTGCAGGTGCCCCGTTCGCAGCGCACCTATGGGCGCTCCCCCCGCGATGCCGACCCCATGGACGCAGACTCGGTGCGGATATTCGTCGATTTTGCCGGGCAAGGCCGCACGGCTTACGAATTCACCGTGTCGCTGTCGAATTCCGAGCGCGACGGCATCGTGTTGAACCAGACGCAGCAGACCTATGATTGGGATGCGACCTGGCTGCACGAGGTCAGCGAGGACGATGCGGCGTGGCATGCCGAGGTTCTCATTCCCTGGTCGGCTGCGCCCATGGCGGAGACGCAGGCCGCCACGCGCGATATCAGCGTGTGGTTTCAGACCTTCAACCGCAAACTGGGGCAGGCCATCAGTTTTCCGCCCATGTCCACCGGCCGGCCGACATTCGTGCAGGACATGCTGCACGTGGACGTGCCGCGCTATCCCACGAGTTCGTTCAATTGGGCACCCTATGTGTCCATCGACCGCGATCTGATCCGCGATGCCACCCGCATGCGCGGCGGCGTGGACGTGTTCTGGAAGCCCAATGGCGAGAACCAGTTTTCCGCCACGCTCAATCCGGAATTCGGGCAGGTGGAGGCCGATGATTTTGTCGCCAACTACACGCCTATCGAGACCTTTTTCACCGAAAAGAGGCCGTTTTTTACCGAGGGTCAATCGCTGTTCGACGTGCGCACGCTGCAAAACGGGCGCCTCGTGTACACGCGGCGCATTGGCGATGCGCCCGATGCCGGCAGTGAGCCGCAATCGCAGATCATCGGCGCGGCGAAATACACCGGGCTCAGTGGAGCGTTGGACTATGGGGCATTCGCAGCGCTCGAAAAAGACTCGGCCGAGGCGCAGGGCCGCCACTATGCCGTCGGCCGCGCGCGCTATAAGAACTCGCTGTTTTCGCTGGGCTATCTGGGCACGTACGTGGATCGCCCAACGCTGCAGCGGCGCGCGGCGGTGAATGCGCTGGATTGGGAATGGCTGCCGCTGGATGCGCTGAACTTCACCGGGCAGATCATCGGCACGGCCATCAGACAGGATGCCGTGGGGGGCGGGCAGAGCGTCAGCGGCTTCGGCTCCACCGTCCAGGCTTCTTATGCGCCGGGTGGCGTCTGGGAGCAGTACCTGCGGCTGGTCTGGTTCGATCGCAACTTCGACATCAACGATCTGGGTTACATGGAGCGTAACTCTTTGCATCAGATCGAGGCCATTACACTGCTGCACAAGCGCCTGTATGCGGACACCAGCCCGATCTACTCCAGCAACTGGTACATCCAGGCGCGCTATCGCGAGAACGATCACGGTGATCAGTTGGCCGCCCATGCGGAATTTGCGCATTTCTGGCAGTTGCGTCGCTGGGGATCGGTGTTTGCCTACGCGGGTGTGTACCCATCCGCCATCGACGATCTGACCGCACCCTCGCTGGGCCCCTTTAAGTATCCGACGCAGCGCAATCTGGGCTTTTATTGGAAGGCCGATCAGGGCGCGCGGCTGCGCAATTACCTGGAAGTGAATTACCTTCAGGAGGGCATCCGCGATTGGTCGTGGGAATTGATTTTCAAACCCACCTATTTCTTTTCGCCGGATCTGAATGTGGGCTTGGATGCGGACTACATCAGCAGTCCGGATTGGCTGGTGTATCGGTACGACACGCAGATGCTCGGCCGCTATTCGCGCCGGCAATTGCTTGCGGCCGTGAAGCTGAACTGGTATCCGCGGCGCAAGCAGGAGCTGCGCGTGAAGCTGCAGTGGCTGGGCACGCGCGCCCGTGCGCGCTCAGCCTACGGACTGGGACCCGACCGGCAGATCGTCCCTGATGCGGCCATTCCCATTACGGACTTTTCCGTATCGAGCCTCGGCTTTCAGGTGCGGTATCGTTTCGAGCTGGCGCCCTTGTCGGACCTGTTCTTGGTGTACAGCCGCGGCGGGGAGGATGGGCGGGATGACGAGGACCATGGCTTTGGGCAGCAATTTCGGAGCACTCTCAGCCAGCGCACGGGGGACCAGTTCTTCGTCAAGATCGCCTATCGTTTCTGAGTTCTGTGAGCCATTGCGCACCCAGCGCGAGGGTTCCCGACATACGGGTGGCCGAAATGGTAATGGGAACGATTCTCATGTACAGTCAGGCAATGGCGGCTGTGCTCAAACCTTGGGTTGATACCGGCTCACTTCCCGGCGTCTCACTGGCGGACTTGGAGCCGGGGGCGATTGCGCGGGTCGTCCATATTGCAACTGCACAAGATGGCGCCTCCGCGGAACTGGCGTTGCGGCTCGCCGAATTGGGCTTTCTGCCCGGGGAGCAGGTCCGCATCGTCGCCCGCGGGTTTCTGTCGCGCGGGCCCCTTGCAGTTCGCGTCGGCACCGGCACATTCGCTCTGCGGCGCTTCGAGGCGGCCGCTATTCGCGTGGCTCCGGAGCCCTCGCTTCACGGCTGACGCATGATGGACGGTCTCTCTGCCGCTCCCGCCCTGTCGCCGCTGGTCGCCCTGGTCGGCAATCCCAATTGCGGCAAGACGGCCCTGTTCAACGTGCTTACCGGCAGCCGCCAGAAAGTGGCGAATTACGCAGGCGTCACGGTGGAGCGCAAGGAGGGCACCTTCGTGGGCGCCGGCGGCCGGCGCATCCGCATCCTGGATCTGCCCGGCGCCTACAGTCTGGATCCGTTGACCCCCGACGAACAAGTCACGGCCGACGTGCTCATGGGCCGCACGGCGCTGAAGGATCGCCCGGACTTCGTGGTTTGCGTCACCGATGCGACGAATCTTCGTCAAAATCTGCGGCTGGTGCTCAGCCTCAAGCGATTGGGCCTGCCGATGGTGATCGCGCTCAACATGAGCGACATCGCCAAGCGCAAGGGCATCAACATCGATGCGGCCAGGCTGTCCAAAGAATTACAGGTGCCGGTGGTGGAAACCGTCGGCGTCAAACCCTCGGGCGTCAAGGACCTGATGCGCCTGCTCGATGAGTTGCCGGCACCCGCAGTGCGCGGCCCCGCCGCAGCCGCGGCGGGGCCGGTGCGAACCGAGGCGGACATCGAGCGCGATCAGGCGCGGGTGCGGAATATTTTGCGCCTCGTGGGTGCGGATCGTATCGAGGGCGTCACGTTCAGCGACCGCATCGATGCCATCGTGCTGCATCCGGTTGCAGGTCCGCTGATTTTGGCGGTGACATTGTTTCTGGTGTTCCAAGCCGTGTTCGCCTGGGCGCAGCTGCCGATGGACGCCATCAAGCTGGGCGTGAATGCATTGAGCAATGCGATCGCCGGCATGCTGCCTCAAAGCCTGTTCAAGAGTCTGCTGCTCGACGGCGTGCTGGCCGGCATCGGCAGCGTGCTGGTGTTCCTGCCGCAGATCATCATCCTGTTCTTCTTCATTCTCGTGCTCGAGGAGTCCGGTTATCTGCCGCGCGCTGCGTTCATGCTCGACCGCATCATGGGCAGCGTCGGACTGTCGGGCCGGTCGTTCATTCCACTGCTGTCGAGCTTTGCCTGCGCCATCCCCGGGATCATGGCCACGCGCACCATTCAAAATCCGCGCGATCGTCTGACCACCATCATGATCGCACCGTTGATGACCTGCTCGGCGCGTCTGCCGGTGTATGCGCTGATCATCGGCGCTTTCATACCGAATCGTGAAGTGTGGGGCGCCCTGCGGTTGCAAGGGTTGGTGTTGTTCGTGCTGTATCTGCTGAGCGTGGTTTCCGCGATGGCGGTGGCCTACGTGCTCAAGCGAGTCCGCCGCGGCAGCCCGCCGCAACCGTTGATGCTGGAATTGCCGGCCTATCACTGGCCCAACCTGCGCAGTCTCGCAATCGGGCTGTGGCAGCGCGTGGAGATCTTTCTGACGCGGGTGGGAACGATCATTCTTGCGCTGATGGTGATCCTCTGGGCGCTGAGTTCGTTTCCGGCGCCGCCGGCCGGCGCCACTGGCCCGGCGATTCAGTACAGCGTTGCAGGACACATCGGTGCCTGGCTTGCGGTGCTGTTCGCGCCCATCGGATTCAACTGGCAGATTTCCATCGCGCTGGTGCCTGGGCTTGCCGCGCGCGAAGTGGCTGTCGGTGCGCTCGGCACGGTGTACGCGCTGTCCGCCACCGGCAACGACGTGGCCGGCGCACTGACTCCATTGATCGCCCATTCATGGAGCCTGCCTACAGCGCTGTCGCTGCTGGCTTGGTACGTGTTTGCGCCGCAGTGCCTGTCCACGCTCGCAACGGTCAAGCGTGAAACCAACAGCTGGAGATATCCGCTGATCATGGCCGGGTATTTGTTTGGTCTTGCGTATCTCGGATCATTCATCACCTACCGCATCGCCTTGAGCTTGACGGGCTGAATCATGAGCAGCGCGCTGGATGTGCTGATCGTGGGCTGCATCATCATCGCAGCCGGTAGTTACGCGTTTTTTGCGATGGCGCCACGCCCGTGGCGATCCAGAGTGCTCGCTGCCTTGAGTACCGTGGCCGGAAAAATTCCGCCATTGCAGGGTACGGCCAGGCGTTTGAAAGACGCGGCCGCCGCTTCGAACGTGGCGGGCGGCTGCGGTGGTTGCGGCGATTGCGGATCCGGCAAACCCGCCGGCTCCTCCGGGCCGCCTGCCGAGATCAATGTGCCGCTGTCCCGTGTGAAGCCCCACCGCTTCAGGCGGTGACGAAGCGGGTGACGGTCACGGGAATGGCGCTCTGCCGGCATTGACCGGTGATGGGGTCGAAATTGATCTCATCATCGACCAGCCGGTTGGTCGAGGCGGCGCCAAATCCATGCGCCATGGAAACAACGCCGCGTTTGATGTCGAGGCTTGCCTTGACGCAGCTGCGGATGCTGGCCTTGGGCGATCGGATCTCGACCGGGCATTCGTCCTCGAGGCCGAGCTCGGCGAGGTCGTGCGGATGCATGTATGCGTAGTTGACAGTTCCGAGTTCGCGCAACGCCGGCAGATCGTGACCGGTGGAATTGAAGAACTGCCGCGTCCGCCGGCTCACCAGCAAGTGAGTGTAATTTGCGCCCGCATCGATGCGCCGTCCCTGCGCATCCAGCGGTTCCGCGCGTACCGCTCGTATTTCGTCGGCAACGCCCGCGGGCGCCAGATCGAGCCGGCCGTCGGCCGCCGGCGCCCCAGCCTGCACGCGCACCACCGCCTCGTCGAATATCTTGCCGCCGTCGCGAGTCTGCTCCCGCACGCGGGCCAGCGGCACGCGGCAGCCATGCGTGATCTTGTCCAGGACTTCGAAGGTCGAGGGTTTGCGGTCGGCCGGCAGATCGCCGCCGGCGGTCCTGATGGGCGTCCCGAGCCGCCGCGCGATTTCCCAGAAGAACTCCCACTCGTTGATCATTTCCGGCGCAGGCTCGACCATCGCCTCGGTGTAGCGCGCATACGGTTCTTCGTACCACCACTCCGACAGCAGAGTGGCATCCGCGCGCTCCACGCTCACCTGCGGCGCCATGACGAAGTGCGCAAGCCGGGCGGTGTCGGACATTTTGATGTCGATGCACACCAGCAGATCCAGTGCCCGCAGTGCGCGCTCCGTCTTTTCCTGATTCGGCCATGCCGTCAACGGGTTGCCGCCGATGCACAGCAGCGCGCGGATCTTGCCCTCGCCCGGCGTGAGAATTTCATCGGCGAGCGTTGCGGCCGGCATTTCTTCGCCCAACATGGTCAGATTGCGCACGCGCGCCTTGTGAAAGCCTTCGCCCCATAACGGCGCGGGCGGCAGCACCTGCGCCATTCGGGGCGCCGCAGGCGAGAGCACGCGCGGTACGGGGGATATTTCCCCCTCCCGGCAGAACCGCCCGCACACGATGTTCAGCGCCTGAATCAGATGCTCGGTCAGCGTGCCGCGCGGCGACATTTCCGGCCCGGTGCCCGAGGCGGCGATGCCGCGTGGTCCACGGGCGAACAAGCGGGCGGCGGCCACCAGGTCGGCGGCGGGCACGGCGGCGCGCGCGGATACATAGTGCGGCGTGTAGTCTTGAATGCTTGCATGCAGTTCGCTCAAGCCCCGGACATGATGCTTGCAGAACTCGCGGTCATGCAGTTGCTCATCCAAAATGATCTTGAGCATGCCGGCGAGCAGCGTCGGGTCTTCTCCGGGGCGCACCTGCAGATGAATGTCGGCCAGCTTCGCAGCCGATGAGGCGCGTGGGTCGATGCAGATGACTTTGAGCCCCCGCGCCTTCGCGTCGCGCAGGCGGCGCGACGGGCTGAAGGGCGGCAGACTGCCCGGCGGGGCATAGTGGGAGGTCAGCGGATTGTTGCCGATCATCATCACCACGTCCGCGCTGGAAAATCCGTGTGAGCCGCCCAGCCATGCGCCGACGCGCGACCAGCCGTACACCTTCGCCGGCTGATCGATGGTCACGCTGGTGTAGAAGCTCGGACTGCCCAGGCCTTTGTGAAAGCCGGCGGCGACGGGTAGGGCGCTGGAATTCTGGAACGCATAGGTGCCGTTGTAGGTGGCCACCGCGCGCGCGCCGTATCGGTCGATGAGGTGGCGCAGTTGCACCGCAATTTCATCAAAGGCCGCCTCGTTGCCGATGGGCGAGTGACTGCCGTCCGGATTGCGTCGTTGCGCCGCGCGCAGGCGTTGCGGGTGAGCCGCCTGGCGCGGAAGCTCTCGTCCCTTCAAACAGGTGTAGCCGCCAAACACCGGGTCCTGTGCGTCGCCGAAAACCTGCGTAACGCGGTTGTCCTGAATCTGGACTTCGAGCGCGCAATTGGCGTGACAAAAGCGGCAGAAGGTTTTTTTCATTTCCATGGACTTGGGAACTCCGCGGGCGATCAGGCAGATACCGTCGACCCTGTCGGGATTCTGGCAGTTTTCAACGCGGCCGTCATCGTCATGCAGTTGCCAAACACGCCGGCTTTGAGTTAACTTACTAGTCAATGACTAGTAAGTTAACACTCGTCGCACCCCTCCACAGGAGACTCTGAGTTGGCCGGCAAACCCGGTGCGCGCCGCCGTCAGGCAGACCGCACGGAAGAATCCGACAGGCGCCTCACCGCCGCCGCCGTGCGGCTGCTCGTGCAGGACGGCGTGCGCGGAACGACGCTGGCCAAACTTGGCCGCCAGGCCGGCTACAGCCGCAGCCTGGCCACGCATCGCTTCGGATCCAAGGCCGGATTGCTGCGGCACGTGCTGCAGCGCGCATCGCAGCGCTGGCTGGCCTTACTGCAGTCGAACGTTGGCGAGAAGGTGGGCGCGGAGGCGCTGTGCGCCGCGGTCGATGCACACCTGGACTTTCTGCGCACCGCACCGGACGAGGTGCGTGCCATGTACCTGCTCTGGTTCACCAGCATCGACCCGGGGTCCGAGTACCGCGCCAACGTCGCGCGCGTTCATCAGGCGCAACGCGAAGACATCTGCCGCTGGATTCAGCTCGGACAGGAGCGCGGCAACGTACCGGCGCAGATCTGCGCACCGCGCGTCGCCGAGCAATTCTGCGCCAGCATGGTGGGCATCGTCAGCCAGTGGCTGGTCAATGCGCGGATGCCGCTGCGGCAGATGCACGCTCAGTTGAAACTCGACATTCGATCGCGGCTGACTTCGGACAGCCGCTCCGTCGTTCGTTCTTCACGAATCAAATCACAGGCAAAACACGATGACCGACGCGTTCATTTTTGATCATGTGCGCACGCCCCGCGGGCGCGGCAAATCCGACGGATCGCTGCATGGCATAACGCCCATTCAGCTGGCCGCTCAAAGCCTTGCGGCGCTGCGCGAACGCAGCAACCTCGACACCGCACTGCTCGACGATGTGGTGCTGGGCTGCGTCTCGCCGGTGGGCGAGCAGGGCAGCGACATCGCGCGAGTGGCGGCGCTGGTTGCCGGCTTCGATCAAAGCGTGCCAGGCAAGCAGCTGAACCGGTTTTGCGCCTCGGGACTGGAGGCCGTGAACACGGCGGCGGCGCAGATCATGTCCGGGCAATCCGACGTGACGGTGGGCGGCGGGGTGGAATCCATGTCGCGCGTGCCGATCGGCGCGGACGGCGGCGCCTGGATGTCGGACCCGGCAGTTGCCTATCAAACCTATTTCGCGCCGCAGGGCATCGGCGCCGACCTCATCGCCACGCTCGACGGCTACACGCGCGACACCCTGGACAAGTTTGCACTGCAGAGTCAGCAGCGCGCGCAGGCGGCCTGGGCGGATGGCCGCTTCGCCCGATCCATCGTGCCGGTGCGCGACGTGCTGGGCGAGGTTGCGCTGGATCGCGATGAGTACATGCGCCCGCAGACCACATTGGCGGATCTGTCCAAGCTGAATCCCGCGTTCGCCGTGCCGGGCGAGCAGGGCGGATTCGACGCCGTGGCGTTGCAGCGCTATCCGCAAGTCGAGTCGATCGAGCATGTGCACACGGCGGGCAATTCCAGCGGCATCGTCGATGGAGCGGCGGCCGTATTACTCGGCAGCAAGAAGGCCGGCAGGAAGATGGGCCTTACGCCGCGCGCCCGCATGGTCGCCTTCGCATCCATCGGCAGCGAACCCATGATCATGCTCACCGGTCCCGCCGCCGCCACGCGCAAGGCGCTGAAGCGCGCGCGCATGAGTGTGGCGGATATCGACTTGTTCGAAATCAACGAAGCGTTCGCCAGCGTCGTGCTGCGCTTCATGCGCGAGATGGATCTGGATCCAGCGCGGGTCAACGTCAACGGCGGTGCGATCGCGATGGGCCATCCGCTGGGCGCGACCGGCGCCATGATTCTGGGCACGGTGCTGGATGAGCTGGAGCGGCGCAATCTGCGCACCGCGCTCATCACCCTGTGCGTCGGCGCCGGCATGGGCACGGCGACCATCATCGAGCGCGTCTAGAGCGCTGCGCAATCACAAGGAAACCGACCATGGCATCGACATTGAAAACTCAAACCGACTCCGACGGCATTCTGATGCTCACCATCGACGTTGCCGATCGTTCAATGAACGTGCTCACGCCGGAGCTTCTGCGAGACATCGGCACGGCGATCGAGACGGCCGCCGCCAGCGCCCGCATCAAAGGCATGCTGATCACCTCCGGCAAGCCGTCCTCCTTCATCGCGGGCGCCGACATCAAGGACATGGTGAACACCTACGACCGGCCCGATGCGCTGCAGGCGGCATTCGAATCCAGCAAGGCGCTTTCCAGCCTGTACCGGCGCCTGGAGACCTTCGGCAAGCCCGTCGCAGCAGCCATCAACGGCCTGGCGCTCGGCGGCGGCTTGGAGTTGTGCCTTGCATGTCATTACCGCGTGTTGAGCGATGATCCAAAGGCCGTTGTCGGCCTGCCGGAGGTCACCATCGGACTGCTGCCCGGCGCCGGTGCAACGCAGCGGCTGCCGCGATTGATCGGGATCAACGCCGCGTTGCCGATTCTCACGCAAGGCAAACCGTTGCGGCCCGCCGAGGCGCTGAAGGCCGGGATCGTGCAGGCGCTGGCGCCTGCGGGCGAACTCGTCAACCTTGCGCGCACCTGGCTGTTGAGCGCGCCGGAACCGGTGCAGCCCTGGGACAAGAAGGGGTTTCGCATGCCCGGGGGAGCGGCCATGGGGCCGGCAACCGCGCAGACCTTCATGGTGGGCACGGCGCTGGCGGCGAAGCTCACGCAGCGCAATTACCCGGCGCCGCTGGCCATCCTGTCCAGTGTTTTCGAAGGCACGCAGGTGCCCATCGACCTAGGCTTGAAAATCGAGTCGCAATATTTCGCCAGGCTTCTGTCGGGTCCGGTGGCGCGCAACCTGATGCGCACGATGTTCATCAACAAGGGGCTGGCCGACAAACTCTCGCGCCGCCCGGCCGATGTGCCCAAGGCGCCGGTGAAGAAGCTGGGCGTTCTCGGCGCCGGCATGATGGGGTCGGGCATTGCCTATGCCTCGGCGATGGCGGGCATTGTCGTCGTGCTGCTCGACAGCACGCAGACACAAGCCGACAAGGGCAAAGAGTACTCGAAGAACCTGCTCGCCAAGGATGTTGAGCGCGGCCGCATGACGCAGGACAGGAGTGATGCGGTGCTGGCGCTGATCAATGCGACGGCGGACTACGTGCAGCTGGCCGGCTGCGATCTCATCGTCGAGGCGGTTTTCGAGCAGCGAGACATCAAGGCGGATGTCACGCGCAAGACCGAAGCCGTGATTCCGGCAACGGCGATTTTCGCGAGCAACACCTCCACGCTGCCGATCACGGGTCTTGCGGAAGCCTCGCTGCGGCCAAGGCAGTTCATCGGCATTCATTTCTTCTCGCCGGTCGAGAAGATGCCGTTGGTGGAAATCATCGTCGGCAAGAAGACTTCCAAGGCAGCCATCGCCAAGGCGCTGGACTACGTCGGTCAGCTGAAGAAGACGCCCATCGTGGTCAACGACAGCCGCGGCTTTTACACCAGCCGCGTGTTCGGCACGTTCACGGCCGAAGGCATGAAAATGCTCGAGGAGGGGGTGAATCCGGCGCTGATCGAAAATATCGCGCGTCAGGCGGGCATGCCGGTGGGCCCGCTGGCCGTCAGCGACGAGGTGACGCTGGAGCTTCAGTACAAGGTCGTCAAGCAGACCCAAAAGGATCTCGGCGACAAGTACGTGAAGCCCGTCTCCTACGACGTGCTGCACAGGCTCGTGGAGGACCTCAAGCGCATCGGCCGCCGCTCAGGGCATGGATTTTACGAATATCCCGAGGGCGGAAAGAAGTTTTTGTGGCCCGGCCTGGCTGGCCTTTATCCGCACGCGGTGAGTCAGCCCGCACCGGAGCAGGTCCGCAAGCGTCTGTTGTACATCCAGGCGCTGGAGACGGCGCGATGTTTCGAAGAGGGCGTAGTGACGCATCCGGCCGACGCCGACCTGGGTTCGATTCTCGGCTGGGGTTTCCCCGCCCATACCGGCGGCACGCTCTCCTTCATCGACACGGTGGGCGTGGCGAACTTCACCCGGGAATGCAGCGCCATGGCCAAACTCTACGGTCCGCGCTTCAAGCCCTCACGCTGGCTGCTGGCGCGCGCCAGGACAGGCCAGAAGTTTCACGATGTTGTTGAAGATCAAACGGCTGCATAAGGGGCAACGTAAATCATGACCAATCAATCCGTCGCACTGCGCCGCACGATTTTCGAATCTGAGCACGACATGTTTCGCGAGTCGTTCCGCAAGTTCGTGCAAAAGGAGGTTGCGCCGCATGCGCCAGAATGGCGCGCCGCCGGCCAGGTCGATCGAGCCGCCTTCGAAAAGGCCGGCGCGCAGGGCTACCTGATGATGTGGGCCGAGGAAAAGTACGGCGGCGCCGGCATCAAGGATTTTCGCTACGAGCAAATCATGATCGAGGAGAATATGCACTTCGGTGAGCCGGGGTTTTTCCTGACACTGCACACGCGTCTGGTGGGACCCTATCTGGGTGAGCTCGGATCCGAGGAGCAGAAGAGCCGCTTCCTGCCCGCCTGCGCCAGCGGCAAGGCCATCCTCGCCATCGCCATGACCGAGCCGTCCGCGGGCAGCGACCTGGCGGGAATGAAGACCCGTGCCGAGGATCAGGGCGATCACTGGCTGCTCAATGGCTCCAAGACCTACATCTCCAATGGCCAGCTCGGCGATTTGATCATCGTCGCGGCACGCACGGTTCCAGAGAAGCGGCATGGCCTGGGACTGTTTGTCGTGGAGCGGGGAATGGCGGGTTTCCGGCGCGGCCGAAATCTGCAGAAGCTCGGTTTGAAGGCGCAGGACACCTCGGAACTGTTTTTCGACAACGTGAAGGTGCCGAAGGCCAATGTGCTGGGGGATGCGACGCGCGGATTTTATTATCTGGCGCAGTTTCTGGTCGAAGAGCGATTGATCGGCGCCTGTCAGTACATCTCGCATTCACAGGCGGCCTTCGATCTGACGCTGGATTTCATCAAAGAGCGGCGCGTCTTCGGCAAGGCGCTGGGCGCCTATCAGAACGCGCGCTTCAAAATGGCTGAAATGCGCGCGCAGATTGACGCGGTGCAGGTTTTCGTCGATCAGTGCGTGCTGGAGCACAATGCCGGCCGGCTAAGCGCGGAGACCGCTGCCGCTGCGAAACTGGTCGCGAGCGAGCTGGAAGGGCGCGTGATGGATGAGTGCCTGCAATTGCATGGCGGCGCCGGCTACATGGAGGAGTACCGCATCTGCCGGATGTTCGCCGATGCGCGCGTCTCGAGGATCTATGCGGGCACCTCGGAGATCATGAAGGAGATCATTGCGCGCGGCATGGGGTTGGATGAGCGCAAAATGCAGTAATTGCGCGCGCAATCCGTGCGCGCGTCTTTGATCGACAAAGGGCGCCCTGACGGTCACATCCATGCTGCCGGGCGTCAGAGTCAAGCATAGAGGAACTCGATGCCAATGGCGTTGAGGTACTGTGCCCTTCGAATTGCGTTATGTCAGATTGCCGGGGCGAAGGCACTGAGCGCGCCCCTTCAGGCCTTGTCGAATTCGATGTTCAACTTCTTCAAGCCGCGCAGCAGCAGATTGGTATGGTGCTTGAGATCATTGTCGGCACCGAGACGCAGATTTTTCATGCGCGCCAGGATGCGGCGGAAGGCGACCTGCATCTCCTTGCGCGACAGCATGGCGCCGACGCAGGAGTGAATGCCGCGCCCGAACGCCAGATGCATGTGCACATTCCTGCGCTCGACATCGAACTTATCGGGTTGCGCAAAGCGCGATTCATCACGATTGCCCGAACCGAAGCGCAGGAGCGCCGTGGAGCCCGCCGGAATCTTGACGCCGCCGAGCACGGCGTCCTGCTTCACGACGCGCCACATGCTGTTGGTCGGCGTTTCCAGCCGCAGCACTTCCTCGACCATGTTTTTGATCAAGTCCGGATTGGCGCGCACCTTGGCTTCTTCGGCCGGGTTTTGGATCAGATACAAGACGCCCGCCGCCAGGCTGTTGGTTGTGGTCTCATTTCCAGCCACCAGCAGTTGCTGCACGATGCTCAGCAGTTCGGCGGTGTCCAGCGGGCGCTCGTCCTCGATGCGCGCGTTCACGAGATCCGACAGCAGATCGTCCTTCGGTGACTCGCGTCGCTCCTCCAAGCGCGCCTTCATGTAATGCTGAAACGCCACCACCTGGTGCGCGCAGGCCAATTCCTGATCGCGCGTCAGCATGCCGCCGAGGCGGTCGGCGAACGCGTCGGACCATTGCTTGAACAATGCAATATCGGCGCGCGGTGCGCCGAGTTGGTCGGAAATCACGGTGAGCGGCAGCCCCACGCCGAACTCCTTCACAAACTCACAACGTCCGGTGTCGATGAACCGGTCGATCAGGTCATCGACGATTTTCTCGACATGCGCTTCAACCTTGTTGACGCGCGCCGGGCTGAACGCCAGATTCACCAGCTTGCGAAAGCGCGTGTGCACCGGCGGGTCGGCGGTCAACAACGTGTTGACCTGCGGCCACCCTGTCGCGATCACCGCCTTGATCTGTTCATCCTCGCGCGCGTTGCCTTGCAAGGCGCCGCTGAAGTCGTTCGAGAAGACGGCGGGCTGCGCGCAGGCCTCGGCGATCAGATCGTAGGTGGAGATCATGAAGATCGGCGTTCCAGGCAGCTGATAGACCGGCGCTTCACGGCGCGCGACGGCGTTCGCCTGGATCGGATCCTCGACGACTTCCGGAGACATGAAATTGAATTGAGACAGCGTGGCGGTCATGGCGGTCCTGCTTTCGAGTACGAACGGTGGTCTGCGATCTTGACGATATGCTTGCCGCGTCCAGTCACGCGTGGCGCGGTCGGTGGACACGGGCAGATATTGCCTGCTTGACCCGAATTTGCATAGCTTCTACCCTGCGCTGCGCACGTGCCCGATGTCGGGCGGTTTGAAGAATTCAAGGTGTGAAAAATGAATGCGCCCGGCCCCCGACTGCAGTTGCTTGCCATCCTCAAACTTCGGCCAGGGACGATGCCTGAGTTCAACGAGGTCATGAACCGCGTCGTTCCGATCATGGCGCAGCACGACTGGATATTGGCGGGCGCCTGGACTACCTTGCTCGGCCGATTGAACGTGGTTTACGATTTGTGGTCGGTTCCGGACGCCAATGCCGTGGTGAGCGGCTTTCTGGGCCTCATGCAGCGCTCGGAGTATCCGCAGATCGCGAAAGTGCTCGCGGATTGCGTCGAAGACGAGCAACTGCAGCTGCTGACCCGCCTGCCGTACGATCCGGGTCGGCAATGAGCGTGGCCCGGCTGGAGAACCTGGAAAGCAAGATCGCGTTTCTCGAGCGCGCCAATTCAGAACTGAGTGATGAGTTGTTGCATCAACAGCGCGTCATCGAGGAACTGCGCGCCGCGCTGGGCGCCTTGACCGCGCGTCTCGAGACAGCCAGGAGCGACGATGCACCCTGGACGAGCCAGGACGAGCGCCCCCCGCATTATTGACCAGCATGGTTGCGGCGCTCGCCGCGCGCGGTGTTTAGCGGCCGCGAAACTGCGGCGCGCGCTTTTCCTTGAACGCCCGCACGCCTTCGGAAAAATCCGCGCTGTCGCCCAGTTCCTGCTGCGCCGCGGTTTCCCGCTCAAGCTGCTCATCCAAGGATGCGGGCGGTTCATCATTGAACAGGCGCTTGATATGACCAAATGCCTGTGTCGGTCCGGTGGCAAATCGCTGCACCAGTTGTGCAGCCTTGGCCTGCAGGTCGGCATCCTCGGTCATGCCCCAGATGAGTCCCCATGAGACGGCATCCTGTGCGCTGAGCGCCTCGCCCAGCAGGGCCAGTCCCTTGGCGCGCGCCGTGCCCACCGCGCGCGGCAGATAATAGGTGCTGCCCAGGTCCGGAATCAGGCCGAGCTTGGGAGCGAACAATTGCATGAAGGTTGCCGATCGCCCAGCCAGCACGATATCTCCGGCCAGCGCCAAACTGGCGCCCGCGCCGGCGGCTACTCCGTTCACCGCGACCACCACGGGCACCGGCAGGTGGTACCAGGCTTTGATCATCGGATTGAAATGCGAACGCAGGCGGTTGCCGACATTGAGGCCAACGCTGATCGCGGGATCATCGAGCAGGCCGCCGCCGGCAATGTCGGCGCCGGCGCAGAAGGCGCGCCCCGCCGCGCTCAGCAGCACCGCCCGGATCGTGGGGTCCTCGCCGATGCGGCGTGCCGCCGCGGTAAGATCTTCCAGCAGTTCGCGGTTGAATGCATTGAGCTTGTCCGGCCGGTTCATGGTCACATGCGCAACGCCGTCACGAGCGTCGAACAACAGGGTCTGGTAGCTCATCAGTGGGGTCCTTCTTGGTCGTCAGTCGCAATAGATCTAAAACCTGCGCACGGGATCCTTGCCATCCCAACCGGCCGCCGTGTCTTGCATCATCTTGAAGAATCCCGTCATGGCGGGGTTGGATTCGATGAGTTCGATCATCGCGCCGGGATGATAGTCGCTGCTCACGTAGGCAAAGCGCATGCCGGAGGCAACAGTGCCGTATTGAACGGGTGTGATGCCCAGAGGTTTGAGTTGGGCAAGGTCCGAGTCCAGGTCCGCGGTGATCACGCCCATGTGCTGCAGGCCGCGCAGCCCCTTGTTCTGGAATTCGCTGTAAATGGAGGGCGAGGCGTTGTGCTGTTTGATGAGTTCTATCTGCATGTCGCCCCAATAGGCGATGGCTGCGGTCATATCCGTGTCGCTGGGCTTGCCGCGGAAATAGATCTCCTTGAACTGGACATGCTGAAACACGAAGAATGGGCCGACGCCCATTTTGTTGATCCAATGATCCATGGCCGCATCGAGGTCATCGACCACGAACGCATTCTGCATGACCGGTCCGAATATCTTTTGCATGGCGCCGCGCTGCCTCCAGGACTGAATACGCTCGGTGAATTTGCCGTCCGCCACGAGATTGACGCTCGTGAGCCAACCTACCACAGCGACGCAGACGGCAACAGCCTCAAGAAACCGCCGGATTGCTTGTTTTTTGCGGCGCGGATACCATCGTTCGCGATCAATTTTTGCGATGAAAGATGACTGATATCAAAATTCCTGAGCTCATGTGGAATGCGAATGGCGAACGCGTGATCCAAAATGATGATCAGGTCAGCGGTGGCGTCAAATGAGTGCAGCCGGGGCGCTGGCCGCTGGCGAACCCCAAGCCGGATCGCCGCCCTTCCCATTGATTGTAGATGCACCCCCTGAACTTCAAGCAACGGCGCAGCGGTTGGAGTTGGAGCTGGATTGGTTCCATCGCTTGAGCGAAACCGCCAGTATCCTGAGCATCTGGCAGCCGCAGCGCGCGCTTGCCGTCACCGCCCTGGAAGCCGCCATGCCCAATTTCTCTGCGGCGGCGGATGCGGCCGCGCGCCGCGGGTTCCCGGTACAAGTGCGCAGGAGTGGCGGCGGCTGCGTCTGCCTGGGCCCCGGCACGCTGGTTATAAGCCATCTTTACTGCTCGGCGATGAGCGACATCGATCGCTCCTACCGCGATTTCGCGGCCAGGCTGATCGCCGCCACGGCCAGATTGGGCATCGTGCTGCGCGTCGGCCAGGTGCCTGCCGCCTATTGCGACGGCCGCTTCGATTTGGGCTGGAATGGGCTTAAAGTCGGCGGCATCGCCCAGCGGCGCCGTGCGCGGGTGGGAGTTTCCAACGTGTGGGTGCATGCTGTGCTGTCCGTGGAGGAGCGCTCGCTCGCCTATCCGCCACAGGTGACAGCCTTCTATCGTGATCTGGGGTCCGATCGGATCGCGCGCCATACGCTCACCACCGCGCTGGAACGCTGCGCTTGCGCGGTGCATGCGGGCGCGGAGGGTGCATCCGATCTGCTGGCGCGCTGCACGGACGAGCTTGCGCATGTGTTCACTGCCGCGGCGGCACGCCGTGTTTCTTGAGGAGCAATACTTGAAGGATTATCCATGACACTTCCGAAAGCGCTGGCTGGCCGGCTGAGTTTGCCGGTCATCGGTGCGCCGATGTTCATCGTGTCCACCCCGCCGCTGGTGCTGGCCCAGTGCAAGGCCGGTGTGGTCGGTTCCTTTCCGGCGCTCAATGCGCGTCCTGAATCGCAGCTGGACGAATGGCTGGATCAAATCACCAAGGAACTGGCGCAGTTCCAGGCGGCGAATCCGCGGCTGCCGGTGGCGCCATTTGCGGTGAACCAGATCGTGCACGCGAGCAATCAGCGGCTGGAACACGATGTGGGATTGTGCGTAAAGTACAAGGTGCCCATCGTGATCACCAGCCTGCGGCCGCCGGCCGAGGTGGTCAGCGCCGTGCATTCATACGGCGGACTGGTTTTTCACGATGTCATCAACCTGCGCCATGCGCAAAAGGCGGCGGAGCAGGGCGTGGACGGCCTCATAGCGGTCTGCGCGGGCGCCGGCGGGCATGCCGGACTGATGAGTCCGTTCGCCTTGCTCAAGGAAATCCGCGGCTTCTTTCCCGGTGCCGTGATTCTCTCCGGCGCCATGAGCGCCGGCGCAGACGTGCTGGCCGCCCAGGCGATGGGTGCCGATCTTGCCTATCTGGGAACGCGATTCATCGCCACGACCGAGGCCAACGCAACGCCGGAATACAAGAAAATGCTGGTCGACAGCGGCGCCGAGGACATCATCTACACGCCGTTGTTCAGCGGCGTGTCGGGCAACTATCTGCGCGGCAGCATCGTGCGTGCGGGATTGGATCCGGCGAATCTGCCGGTTGCCGACAAGTCCAAGATGAACTTCTCCACCAGCGGCGGAAACGAGTTGAAGGTGTGGAAGGATATCTGGAGCGCCGGGCAGAGCGTCACCGGCATCGATGACATCCTCGGAGTGGGCGATCTGGTGGCGCGAATGCGCGGCGAGTATGAGGCGGCGCGCGCGCGCCTCGCAGGGGGTCTTGGATGAACACTGCCGTGAATGTCCCGCAGGATTTCGAGGGAAAGGTGGCGCTCATCACGGGCGGGGCCTCGGGGATCGGCCGCGAATGCGTGCGGCAATTCCTGCAGCGCGGCGCGAAAGTCATGATCGCCGACATCAACGAACAGCAGGGCGCGGCGGCCGCGGCGCAATCGGGTGAACGCGCTGTGTTTCACCGCCTCGATGTGGCCTCGGAAGCGGCATGGCGCGAGACCATCGATGCCTTGATGCGGCTGTGGCGGCGGATCGACGTGCTGGTGAACGCCGCCGGGATCGCCATCAGTGCCGACATCGAACAGACCACGCTCGAGCAGTTTCATCGCACCCATGCGGTGAATGTCGACGGCGTGTTTCTGGGCTGCAAGGCGGTGCTGGCGCCGATGCGCGCGGGCGGCGGCGGCAGCATCGTGAATCTGTCCTCCATCGCCGGCCTGCGCGGCGTCGCAAAGCTCGCCGCCTACAATTCGGCGAAGGGGGCGGTGCGTCTGCTGACCAAGTCGATCGCGCTGCATTGCGCCGAACAAAACTACAGCATCCGCTGCAACTCCTTGCATCCGTCGTATGTCGACACGCCGATGGTGCGCACATTCATTGCCGAATCGCCCGATCCCCAGCGCACGCTGTCGATCGTCAACCGGGTCAGCCCGATGAACCGCATGGGAAGACCCGAAGAAGTGGCCGCCGCGGTGGTGTTTCTGGCCACCGACGGGGCGTCGTTCATCAACGGTGCGGAGATTCCCATTGACGGCGGCGCCACGGCACGCTGAAGAACTCGCCGCATCCACGGCTTTTCGATAACGCCTGCGAGTCTAGTGCAGCACGCCTTTGGTGAAGCCGTTATCGGCGAGCAGGTTTGTGCCGCTCAGCCAGCCCGCGGCGGGGCTTGCCAGGAACGTCACCACCCGGGCCACCTCATCCGGCGTGCCCATGCGCCGGCTTGGAATCTGTTTCAACGCCCAATCGTAGAACTTCGGCTGTGTGCCTTGAATCAATTCCCACGCGCCGCCTTCGAAGAAAATCGGTCCCGGCGCCACCGAATTGACGCGCACGCCGCGCGCCGCGACCGAGGCCGCCAGATCTTTGGAGTATTGAATGAGCGTTGCTTTCATGGCGTTGAAGGCCATGGGCGCGGCGAAGGTTTCCAGCGCATTGGTGGAGGCGAGAAACACGATCGAGCCGTGTCCGGACTTGGCCAGGGCCGGCATCAGCAGATCGCAGCCTCGCACCGTATGCATGACGTCGACCTCAAAATTCTTGACCCAGTTCTTTTCGCTGTCCATGCCGCCTGCGGCGCTGACGTTGGGGATGAAGATGTCACAACCGCCCAATGCGTCGACCGCGTGCTGCAGCCATGCGCCATAGGCTTCGCCGTTGCGCACGTTGACGGAATCGCCGACGGCGTTGACGCCGCGGACTTTCAGGGCGCGCACTGTCTCCTCGACTTCGTCGGCGCTGCGCGCGCACAGACCGATGTCGACGCCCTCATGCGCCAGCAGTTCCACGATGGAGCGTCCGATGCCCTTGGTGCCGCCGGTTACGATGGCCTTCTTGCCGCGCAATCCCAGTTCCATGTCGAGTCCTCCATTCCAAGGGAAAAATGATTGCGGCGAGTATAGCGGCCGCGCTTGCCGATTGGCCACTGACCGGTCCGGTCGGTTAGGCTGTGCAGGTGAAGACAACATTCGATCATCTCCCCTCGGTGTTGGCGACCGGAATCGCGAGCGCCTATCTGGTGTCCGGCGACGAAACCCTGCTGGTCGGGGAAGCGGCTGATGCCATTCGCGCCTGCGCGCGCGCGGCCGGCTACCAGGATCGGCAGGTGTTCTTCATCGAAAGGGGCTTTGATTGGGACGAGGTGCGCACGGCCGCGCAGTCGCTGTCGCTGTTCTCGGAGCGGCGCATGCTGGAGTTGCGAATGCCCACCGGCAAACCGGACCGCGGCGCCGATTTTCTGGCCGAACTGATTGGCAAGCCCCCGCCCGACACGCTGTTGCTCATCCTGACCGACAAGCTCGACAGTAAAGCGATGGGGGCTGCGTGGGTGCGCGCCCTGGAGCGGCAGGGTGTGTATGTGCCGATCTTGCCGGTTGGCCTTGAAGCCCTGCCGGGCTGGCTGCGAGAACGCGCGGCCCGGGTGAAGCTGCAATTGGACGCCGATGCTGCGCAACTGATCGCGGCGAGTGCCGAGGGCAATCTGCTGGCCGCCGCCCAGGAAATCGACAAACTGGCGCTGCTGAGCACCGACGGACGCATACCGCTGCAGCTGGTGCGCGATTCGGTGGGCGCGAATGCCCGCTACGACGTCTTTGCGCTTTCTGGCGCCGCCGCCGCCGGCCATGCCGGCCGTGCGTTGCACGTGCTGGCGGGACTGAAGGGCGAGGGCGTCGAGCCGACGCTCATCTTGTGGGCATTGAGCCGCGAATTGCGGGGCCTGTGGCAGGCGGGCGAGCGCAACCGGTTGCGCTCCAATGAGCGCAGCAGTGCCTGGAATCTGGCGAGCCAACCCAGTGCGGCCGCGCTGGCTCGGATACCCCGACTGCCCCTGGCGCGGCTGCTCAGCGAGGCGGGCAACGTCGACCGGATCATTAAAGGACAGGCGCGCGGCGATGCCTGGACGGCCTTGCGGGCACTGACGGCGGGGCTGGCGGGCGCTTTGCATCATTCCATGCTTTCAGGCAGGGTAGCCCCATGAATCCCATGGGCATCTTCGGCGGAACCTTCGACCCGATCCATTACGGGCATTTGCGCACGGCTTTCGAGTTGCAGCAGGCACTGCGTTTGCAGGAAATCCGGTTTTTACCGGCCGGCAACCCGCCCCACCGGCAGCAGCCCCTGGCCGATGCGCAGCTGCGATTGCAGATGGTTCGCGCCGCCACCGAAGGTCATCGCGGGTTCGTGGTCGATGACCGCGAGGTCCGCAAGGCCAGCCCCTCGTACTCGATCGAGACGCTGGCGGAGCTTCGCAAGGAATTTCCCGACCGCAGTGTGTGTCTGATCGTGGGCATGGATGCGTTCTTGAGTCTGCCGAAATGGCATCAGTGGCAGGAACTGCTGCAATTGTCGCATCTGGTCGTGGCTCACCGGCCGGGTTGGCGGGCGCCGGCCAGCGGGCCGCTGGGTGAGCTGTTGGTGGATCACGGCACGGGCCGCATCGCTGACCTGCACGATGCCACCTCTGGAAAGATATTCATCCACGCCGTCACGCAACTGGAGATATCCTCAACCGAATTGCGTCTGCTGATCGCCTCGCAGCGCGACCCACGCTTTCTCATGCCGGATTCGGTGCGTAAAATCATCATGGACACCGGCTGCTACCTAGATCAACCCACGCCAAAGTGAGCAATACCGACGCATGACATCCGCTCCCAAGCGCACCAAACGCAAAGCCGCCCCGCGAAAAACGGCGGTCCGCAAGCCCGCAGCCCGCAAGCCCGCCAAAACAACGCCAGCCCCGACTCTCAAGAATGTGATCGTTGACGCACTGGAAGGCATGAAGGCCCAGGACATCAAGTTACTCGATGTCCGGGGACTGACGGATGTGGCAGATTTCATGATCATCGCGAGCGGCACGTCCGATCGTCACGTGCGTTCGGTCGCCGAACGCGTGGTCGAAAAAACCAAGGCCGCCGGCTTCCGCCCGCACGGGGTCGAAGGGCGGCAGGACTCGGACTGGGTGCTGATCGATCTGTCCGACATCATTGTGCACGTGATGCTGCCGCGCACGCGCGAATTCTACGGGCTCGAAAAGCTTTGGGATCTGACGGCGGCAAAGCGCGCGGCGGCGCGCGCCTGAACAACGGTGCGCCGGCGTGAAGTGCCGCGTCATCGCCGCGGGCACCCGCATGCCGGCTTGGATCGAGGCCGGCTTCAACGACTACCAAAAGCGGCTGAAAAAACCGATTGACATCGAATTGCATGAAATCCCCGTCGCCGCGCGCGGCGGCGCGACGAGCACGGCGCGTGCAATCGAACGCGAAGGACAGGCCATGCTGGCGGCGATCGCCAAGGATGATTACGTGGTCGCGCTCGAGGTTTCCGGCAAGTCCATGTCGACGCAAGGCCTGGCACAGTGGCTGCAGGTGCGCATGCGCAGCGGCGGCAACATTGCCTTTCTGATCGGCGGACCCGATGGACTGTTGCCCGCGTGCCGGGAGCGAGCCAGCATGAGCTGGTCACTCTCGGCGCTGACATTTCCGCACGGGCTGGCGCGGGTCATGCTGGCCGAGCAGTTGTACCGGGCGGCCAGCCTGATCGCCGGCCATCCCTATCACCGTGCCTGACGCATGACGGCGCACGATCCGCACTGCCTGTATCTCGCCTCGACTTCGCCGCGCCGGCGCGAGCTGCTGCAGCAGCTGGGGGTTTGCTTTGAAATCCTGAAGCCTGCGGTGGATGAGTCGCCGCTTCCAGGGGAGGATGCTTCGTCGTACGTGCAGCGGCTGGCGGCGCTCAAGGCGCAGGCGGGCTGGTCGCAGTTGCCGCCGCCGCGTCAGGCGCCGGTGCTCGGCGCGGATACCACGGTCGTGCTGGGAACGCAGATCCTGGGAAAGCCGGCCGATCGCGACGATGCCATCGACATGCTGCTGCGCCTGAGTGGCCGGACCCATGTCGTTTTGACGGCGGTCGCACTGTGTTCTTCGGCAGGGTTGGCGCAGCGCTGCAGCCGCAGCGAAGTCACGTTTCAGGTGATTGAGCCGGCAACGGCGGCCGCTTATTGGGATACTGGCGAACCGGCCGACAAGGCCGGCGGGTACGCCATTCAAGGCTTCGGCGCCCGCTTCGTGAAGCATTTGTCGGGGAGCTTCTCCGGCGTCATGGGTTTGCCTTTGTACGAGACGGCCGAAATTTTGACCGAGGCGCGCGTGCCTCAATGGCGAAGAGAATGAGCATAGAGATTCTGATCAACGCCGGCTCTCACGAAGCGCGGGTGGCCGTGCTCGAGAACGGCGTTCTGCAGGAGGTTTTCCTTGAGCGGGGCAGCGGCCGCGGACTGATCGGCAATGTTTACAAGGGCAAGGTGTCACGGGTGCTGCCCGGGATGCAGGCAGCGTTCATCGAGATCGGCCTCGAGCGCACCGCCTTTCTGCACGCTTCGGACATCATCGATCCGCGCCACGCCGACACCGGCATCGAGCCGCCGCGCAGCGAGAACATCCGTACGCTCGTCTGCGAGGGCAGCGAGATTCTCGTGCAGGTTCTCAAGGACCCCCTGGGCAGCAAGGGCGCGCGCCTGACCACCTACATCACCCTGCCCTCACGCTATCTTGTGTACATGCCCCATGGGCATGGCATCGGCATTTCCGCCCGCATCGAAAACGAGGCGGAACGCACGCGGCTGCGCGAGACTCTGCAGTCCTATTCGCTGGGTCAGGATAGCGAGGGATTCATCGTGCGCACGGCAGCCGAGGATGCGCCGATCGAGGCGCTGCGCGCCGACATGCTGTATCTGCGCAAGCTCTGGGAAGTGATCCGCACCGACGGACTGCTGGCCCGCGCCGGTGTGCTGGTTCACGCCGACCTGCCGTTGCGGCTGCGGGCGCTGCGCGATCTGATGACCGGCGATGTCGACCGGGTCCTGGTCGATCAGCCGGCGGCTTTTCAGGAAATGCAGGAATTCGCCCGCACCTTCATGCCCGAAGCCCTGCCTCGGATCGAGCTGTACGACGAAGTCCGCCCCGTGTTCGAACTGCATCATGTCGAGGAGGAAATTCAAAAATCCCTCGATCGCAAGGTGGCGCTCAAGTCCGGCGGTCACGTCATCATCGATCAGACCGAAGCCATGACCACCATCGATGTGAACACCGGCGCCTTCGTCGGCCACCGGAATCTGGAGGAAACCATCTTCAGAACCAACCTGGAGGCCTCGGTGGCGATCGCGCGCCAGCTGCGGCTGCGCAATCTGGGCGGCATCATCATCATCGATTTCATCGACATGACCGAGGCCGAACACCGGCGCCAGGTGCTGCAATCCCTTGAAAAGGCGATGGCCACCGATCATGCCAAGACCAGCATCTCCTCGGTCTCCCCGCTCGGACTGGTCGAGATGACGCGCAAGCGGACGCGCGAAAGTTTGGAACATCTGTTGTGCCAGCCTTGTCCCACCTGTGAGGGGCGGGGATTCGTCAAGACCGCCGAAACGGTGTGTCATGAAGTGTTCCGCGAAATTTTGCGCCAATCGCGCCAGTTCGAGTTCGAGCAATTGATGGTGCTTGCACATCAAGACGTCATCGAGCGCTTGCTGGACGAGGAGTCCGCGGCGCTTGCGGAACTGGAGCTGGTGACCGGCAAGCCGATCCGCCTGCAAACCGAGGCCTTGTATTGCGTCGACCAATACGATGTCGTGGTGATGTAGGCCGGGGCGCTTCGATGAGCGTGCGCAAGCTTGGCAAATGGCTGCTGATCACCGCGGCCGTCATTCTGGGCCTGATTCTCGTGCTCACGCTCGGGCTGAAGATGGCGTTGGACCGCACCCCGCAGTATCAGACGCAGATCAAAGCCTGGGTGCATGAGCAAACGGGCTACTACATCCGTTTTGCGCATGTGTACCCAAGCCTGCGCTGGTACGGGCCCGAACTGTATTTCGACCGGCTGGAGTTGCGCTCCAGGGACGATCGCCAGAGTCTGGCCATGGCCCGCGGCGGCAGCATCGCCGTCGATGTCTGGCAGCTGATCGCGAACGCACGTCTGCTCGCGGGACGCATCCGCCTGGATCAACCGCAATTGCAGATCTCGCGCATCGGCCCGAGCCGCTTCAGCCTGGGGCAGGGCCTTGAATTCGGCGCAAGCGGCGGAGATTTCCGCGATCTCTTGCGCGGGTTTCCGCGCGGCAAACTGGTCGTGCGCGAGGCCGAAGTGACCTTGCGGCAATGGAATACGGCGCTGCCGGCGCTGCAGTTCAAGGGATTGAACCTCGACCTGGCGCGCAGCGGCGATCGCATCGATCTTGACCTGGCGGTGGCGATGCCGGCGCAGCTGCGCGGGTCGGTGCGATTGCGACTGGGCGCATCCGACATCGCCGCGCGCGGCGGCGAGATGCGCTGGAGCGCGGAGCTGCGCGCCCGCGATGTGTCGCTGCCGGGCTGGCACCAGCTGCTGCCGGAGTATTCCAACGAGTTGACCTCGGGTCTTGCGCGGGTCGATATCACGGCTACCGGCGGCGGTCAGGAGATTCGGTCCAGCCTCGAGTTCACCGCCAGCGACATCACCGTGGCTCGCCCTGGCGCTGCGCCGCTGGCGCTGCGCGAGGCGGGGGGGCTGTTCGATTTGTCGCGCAATCAGAATCGCTGGAGTCTGAACGGACGGCGTGTGCGTGCGCGCACCGCCGCCGGCGAATCAGAACGCGAATCGCGCTTCAGCGCCCGCTGGCGATCCGAAGCCGGAGCGCTCGCGCAGCTCGATGCGCAGGTCGATTACCTGGGACTCGCCGCGCTGCGGCCCATAATCGAGGTGTTGCCGCAAAAGGAATTGCGCGATCGCATCAATTCCTACGATTTGTCGGGGGAGTGGTTCGATGCGCGTCTGCGCTATTCCGGCGGCGTGCCGGCGCGCTGGAACGTCAGCGCACGATTTGCCGGCGCGGGCTTCGCCCCACTGGGCAAGGCGCCGGGATTCGCCTCCCTGTCCGGCTATCTGCGCGGTGACGAGCGCAGCGGCCAGCTGCAGATCAACTCGCCCGGCGCGCGCGTGCTGTGGCCGGACGAATGGCCCGGACCGATCTCATTGGATGCCCTGCAGGGCTCTGTTTTCTGGAAACGCATGCCGGCGGGGATGTTGTTGGCGAGTCAGACTCTGCTGGTTGCCAACCAGGATTTTCGCGCCAGCGCGAAATTCGCGCTGCAGCGCTTCGGTGACGGGCGCCCGGCGCAGATCACGCTGGCGAGCGAGGTGTCGAATGTCGATGCGACGGCCGCGCCTCGCTATCTGCCGCGCCAGCGCATCGCACCGAACGCCTTGAACTGGTTGAACCGCGCATTCATTGCCGGGCGTATTCCGCACGCCGATCTGGTCCTGCGCGGCCCGCTGCGCAACTTTCCTTTCCGCGACAATAGCGGGCTTTTCCTGGTGCGCTTTCCCGCCGAGCACATGATTTTGGACTACCGCGAGTCCTGGCCGCGCATCCAGGACATTGACCTGGATGCCGAGTTTCGCAATCAGGGTCTGACGGTCTGGGTCCGGCATGCCGCCGCGGGCGATGTGATCGTGCAGGATGCGCAGGGATCGTTCGCTGATTTCAAGACCGGCGAACTCAAGATTCATGCAAACACACATTCGGATGCCGCAGCGGCCCTTGGATTCCTCGTGGCCAGTCCCCTGGATGCGATGGCCGGCCATGCATTCTCCAGGGTGGATGCGGCCGGTCCGGTGGATGCGAAGATCGATCTGTTCCTGCCCTTCAAGGAATTCGATCAGCGGCGGGTGCTGGTGGAGGCGCAGCTCGATGGCGTATCCCTGGCATACAAAGGCTCCAGCGTGGCGGCCACTGCGCTGCACGGCAGCGTGCTCGTCGACGGCGCTCAGGTGCCGCGCGCGCAGGTGCGCGGCGTCGCGTTCGGCGGGGCGCTGCAGGTGCGGGCACGCGCACCGCGCGACAAGTCCGATCTGGCCACGCAGCTGGAGCTGCGCGGGGTGATGACCGCAGACGGCTTGCGTGCGGCCTTTCATCTGCCGGCGGATGTTTTCAACGCGGGCCGCGCCGACTGGCGCGGCACGGTACGACTGGCGCCGGCGCCGGCGCGCGAGCGGTGGGTTCACATGAGCAGCAATCTGGCGGGTCTGGAGATCAACCTGCCGCAGCCATTCTTGAAGCCGGCCGCGCGACCGTTGCCGGCCTCGATGCAGATGGAATGGCCCGAGAACGCCGGCCTGCTCGTCCGCGTGAATCTGCCTCCACTGGTTAGCGGCGTTTTGGAAATGGATTCCAATGACGAATCGCTGCGCGGGTCTCGCGCCGCCGTCCTGTTCGGCGGTGACAATCCCGTATTGAGCGGCGGCGAGCGCCTGGCCATCGGCGGCCATATCGGGCAGCTCGATTTGTCCGGGTGGCTGCGGCGTCTGGGCGGCGGCATGGCCGCGCCGGCAGCGGAGGCGTTGCGCACGGCCTCGCTGCAGGTCGATGAACTGCGGTTCGCGGGGCTGTCTTTCCCAGGCCTTGGGCTTCGGTTGAGGGCCTCTGAAGCCGCGTGGCAGGTCGAGGTGGAGGGTCCGAACGCGCAGGGCTCGCTGTCCTTTCCGCGCGGCAGCGCGGCGTCTGATCCTTGGGAGCTGAGGTTTTCCCGTCTGAAAATTCAGGACGCGGCTGACTCCGGTGGTGAGGCGCCCGCCGCGGCTGCGGCGGCGAATCCGAAAAGCCTCCCCTCGCTGCATCTGCAATGTGAGCAGCTCATCTGGCAGGACCGCCCGATCGGATCCGTCGATGCGGCGCTGTCCCGAGTCGATGATGGCGTTGAGCTGAGTCAGATGCGGGTGCGCAGCCCGAGTTTCAATCTGCAGGCTGAGGGCAGCTGGCGCGGCGCGGATGGCGGGGTGGCAAAGCTGGAGGGTCTTCTGGTCAGCAACGATGTGCAAAAGACGCTGGCGCAATTCGGCTACGCCGATGTGCTGCAGGCCAAGGCGGGCCGGCTGGATTTCGATCTGAGCTGGCAAGGCGCGCCGTCGGCGCAGGCCGTGGCCAGCCTGAATGGTCATCTGAAACTGGAGGTCAGCAAGGGTCAGGTCGTGGATCTGCACCCCGGCGCGGGGCGGTTGCTGGGTCTTGCCAGCGTGGCCACCTTGCCGCGGCGCATCGCGTTGGATTTCAGCGATCTGACCGACAAGGGCCTGGCCTTTGACACCGTTCGCGGCGATTTCGAACTGCGCGACGGAGATGCCTACACCACCAATATGCTGCTGGACGGACCGGCTGCGGAAATCGGGCTGATCGGCCGGGTAGGTCTTGCAAAGCACGATTTCGACCAAACTGCAGTCGTGGCGGGCAGTTTCGGCAATTCACTGCCCCTGGCGAGTACGCTTGCTGCAGGCCCGGTGGTCGGCGCAGCGGTGCTGGTGTTTTCGCAAGTCTTCAAACAACCCTTGAAGGGTCTGGCGCGCGGGTATTATCGCATCACGGGCAGTTGGGAAAATCCGCTGGTCGAACGGATCAAGAGTGACGAGGCGGCTGCGGCAACTCGGCGCGACTCCAAAGAAACGCAAAGGTGACAAGTGATATGGGAATAGTGGCAGCGATCCAGATGAATTCGAGTCATGTGGTGGCCGACAACCTGAGCACCGCCGCGCAACTGCTGCGCCAGGCCAAGGATGCCGGCGCGGATGTGGCGTGCCTGCCGGAGAATTTTGCCTTCATGGGCATTCGCGACGCGGACAAACGCGGCGTGGCGGAGTCCGACGGGTCCGGGCCCATTCAGGAGTTTCTCGCCGCCACGGCGCGTTCCCTGGGTCTGTGGATTCTCGGCGGCACCATCGGCATCGCGCGCAATGCCGAAAGCCGCGTCGCCAATACATCGCTGCTGTTCGATGCAAAGGGAGCGCGCGTGGCGCGCTATGACAAGATTCATCTGTTCGACGTGGCCATCCCAGGGCGCAACGAGGAGTATCGCGAGTCGACGCATGTCGAACCGGGGCAGGTGCCGGTGGTGGCCGATACGCCGGTGGGCCGTCTGGGTTTGTCGGTGTGCTATGACATGCGCTTTCCGGAATTGTATCGGGCGCTCGTGGATCGTGGCGCGCAATGGCTGTGCATGCCGGCAGCCTTCACCGTGCCGACGGGGCGCGCACATTGGGAAACGCTGCTGCGCGCGCGCGCCATCGAAAATCTATGCTATGTGGTTGCGCCGGCGCAGGTCGGGACCCACAGCAACGGCCGCGATACTTACGGCGACAGCATGATCGTGGACTATTGGGGCAAGGTGCTGGAACGGCTGGCGCATGACGCCGGCGTCATCACCGCGCCCATCGATCTGCAGGAGCAGGCTGGAACGCGCGCGCGCTTCCCGGCCCTGGACAATCGCCGGCTGCAGCGCAGCGGCGTGGACATGCCGGCATGAGCGCCGCCAGCTTCGACATCGCCAAGGATGCGATCCTGCGCCCCTCCGGTCTGGACGAGAACCGGCTGCAACAGGTGCTCGACTCGGTGATGAGCCGCGGCATCGATCACGCCGATCTGTATTTTCAGCTTTCGCGCGAGGAGTCCTGGTCGCTTGAGGATGGCATCGTCAAAGACGCCTCGCACAGCATCGAGCAGGGCGTTGGCGTGCGCGCGATGAGCGCAGAAAAAACCGGCTTTGCGTATACGGACGAGGTGCTGCTGCCGGCGCTGCAGGAGGCCTCCGACAATGCCCGCGCCATTGCCCGCAGCGGCGCCAGTCAAGCGGTCAAGACCTGGTCGCGCGCCAGCGAACACAGGCTGTATCTGCCCATTGATCCGCTCGATACCATTGGCGATGAGGACAAGGTCGAATGGCTGATGAAAATCGATGCGCATACGCGACGGCTGGATTCGCGCGTCAAGCAGGT
Organism: Pseudomonadota bacterium; assembly: GCA_025357635.1. Lineage (GTDB taxonomy): Bacteria > Pseudomonadota > Gammaproteobacteria > Steroidobacterales > Steroidobacteraceae > TMP-86. Next base: position 38,137 of record JANXOV010000042.1, on the reverse strand, counting down.
CATGGCTTCGCTGGCCGCCGTGCACGAGGTGATCCTGATCGCGGCGAGCGATGGCACGCTGGCGGCGGATGTGCGGCCGCTGGTGCGCATGAACGTCTCGGTCATCGTCGAGCACAATGGCCGGCGCGAGCAGGGCTACAGCGGTGGGGGCGGACGCATCGGGCTGCATCAGCTGCTCAGCGGCGACGCGCCGTTCCGGCATGCGGCCGAGGCTGTGCGTCAGGCGCTGGTCAACCTGGAGGCCATCGCAGCGCCGGCCGGCTCCATGACCGTGGTGCTGGGTCCGGGCTGGCCCGGCATCCTGCTGCACGAAGCCATCGGCCACGGTCTGGAGGGTGACTTCAATCGCAAGGGCACTTCGGCCTTTTCCAACCGCATCGGGCAGAAGGTGGCCAGCGACACCATCACTGTGGTGGACGACGGCACCCTCGATGCCCGCCGTGGCTCGCTCAACGTCGATGACGAGGGCACGCCGACGCAGTGCACGGTGCTGATCGACAAGGGCATCCTGTGCGGCTACATCCAGGACAAGATGAATGCGCGCCTGATGGGCATGCAGCCCACCGGCAACGGCCGGCGCGAGTCATTCGCTCACATGACCCTGCCGCGCATGACCAACACCTACATGCGCGCCGGCAAGACGCCCCCTGAGGAGATCATCGCTTCGGTGCAAAATGGCCTGTATGCGGTGAATTTTGGCGGCGGGCAGGTCGACATCACTTCAGGCAAGTTCGTGTTTTCGGCGAGCGAGGCGTACCTGATCCAGAACGGAAAGGTCGGCGCCGCAGTCAAGGGGGCGACGCTGATCGGCAACGGTCCCGACGTGCTCACGCGCGTCAGCCTTGTCGGCAACGACCTGAAACTGGACTCCGGCGTCGGCACCTGCGGCAAGGAAGGCCAGTCAGTGCCCGTGGGCGTCGGTCAGCCCACGCTGCGCATCGATGGACTCACCGTGGGCGGCACCGGCTGACGAGGCTGACCGCCGCGTCAATCGAGCAGTCGGGAAATTGCACGGACGCGCAAGTATTGCCCGGCCATTGCTTGCGCAGGCTTGGCACACTGCGCCTGCGGTCCCCAAGGACGGGGTGGCTTCTTCATAGGGCATGACGCTCGCCGCGGCTCGCACCGGCGCTTGGTTCCCACATCCATACTCCCCGCGGTTCGGATCACAAGCGCCGGTGCCAGTCATTTTGCATAACGCCGCGGCATCGCGCCTTCGTGCGCCGCGTCGCAGCGGGCCGATCACGGGCTCGGTAGTCTGCAGCGGCGTTCATAATCCGTCTGGAGCCTCCATGATCGACCCCACGATGACCGGAACTTTCGAAATTCAGCTTCCCAAGGACCTGGTTGCGCATGCCAGGCGCGTGCAGACAGGCAAACGCAGGGAGTTGAAGGTTGAGGGATGGCGCGGCTCCTGGCTGTCGCGGCTGGTGGAGAAGCTGATCGGCCAAGATTAAGAAATTACGGGTTAGGTTAAATCGCCGCGGCGCGGGTCCCGCGGCGGGCGTAGCATGGTTTGCCTTCGATGAGGGGAAACCATGCGCCTTGCACGTCCAGTTTATGAAAGTCTGCCTTATGCCTACGTTGGGCTGGGCTGGCTGGCGATGCTCGTGTCTTACTTCAACGCCGGTTCCGGCGGCGGAGTCATCGCGTTCATTTTGAGTCTGTTTGCGCAAGTCGCGGGCCTGACGATCTATCTGCACCGGCGGGATTGCCGCTCGCGCCGCTCTCAGTATCCCTGCGAGATCATCGAAGAGCCCTGAAGCGCGCGGCGGCTATTGAGCCAGCGCGACGCTACGAGGCCGCGTCCTCTTTGAGAACCTGGGTTTCCGGATGTTCGGCACTTGCGCGCAGGCGCGGCATCCGCTCATCCATGTACATGATCTCGTGCTGACCCACGACCACCACATCGCCGTCATTGAAGTTGTGTTTGCGCACGCGCTTGGACTTTACGTAGATGCCGTTCGTGCTGTTCAAGTCCTCGATCACGCAGCTATCGAGCGTGGTGATGATCTGGCAGTGATGGCGGCTGACGAATTTGCTGTCGATCTGCAAGTCGTTGTCCGGCGTGCGGCCGATGATCATTCGGCCCGGGCGCAGCTCGCGCTCATCGACGGTCTTGGCTTCATGTCCCACCAGGATCCGCGCCACCGGCTGTTCGTTGAGCAGCGTGGGTTGCGTCGACTCGAAGTTGGCGACGGGCACGCGACTGGTGCGCGATGAGAACTCGCTCCACTGCAGTTCTGCGATTGCCGATTGCACGTCGGCCACGCCGACATGATCGTGTTCGCCGCCGAAGGCCGACATCATCGCCGTGTCGCACAGCGTGTTGATGAGCCGCGGCACACCGCCGGTGTAGCGGAAGATCAGCGGATAGGTGTCCTCGTGGAAAATGCGCCGCCCCTGCGAGCCGGCGACTTCCAGCCGATGCTCGATGTATGCGCTGGTGTCGGAGATCGACAACGCCGACAGATGGAACCGCAGGCGGACCCGCTGCACCAGCTGCACGAGTTCGGGCGAATCCAGCTTTTCGTTGAGTTCCGGCTGGCCGGCCAGAATGATCCGAAGCACCTTGTCCTTGGTGGTCTCGATGCCCGAGAGCATGCGGATTTCCTCGAGCACCTTGTGGTTCAGGTTCTGCGCCTCGTCGACGATGAGCAGCACCTTTTTGCCGCTGGCGTATTGCTCGATCAGGAATTGATTCAAGGTCGCGAGCACCTCGGGCTTTTTCATCTTGAACGGCGAGAAGCCAAACTGCACCAGCACGGACTGCAGGAAGGCCGTCGGCGACAATTGCGTCTGATTGATCTGCGCGACCACGACATCTTGTTGCAACTCGCGCAGGAAGGTCTCGATCAGCGTGGTTTTGCCGGCGCCGATTTCCCCCGTGATGATCACGAATCCATCGGTGAACCAGATGGTGGATTCCATGTAGGCTTTGGCGCGCGCATGGTGTTTGCTCAAATACAGGAACTGCGGGTCCGGACTGAGCCGGAACGGCAGTTCATGAAGTTTGAATTGTTCTAAGTACATGCGTTCGTCCCAGGCTTTGGAAGCCCTGTCATTTTACAAAGATTCGCGCACCAGGGTGAATTTACGTCGGCATTTCATGCCCATTGAATCTGTTTCAGTGCCCGTTTGAGGGCGCGGTCGCGCAGCGCCGCCGTGGCGGAGAGAATCGTGCAATGCCCGAGTTTGCGGGCGGGGCGGGGTTGCTTGCCGTAGTCGTGAAAGGCCAATCCTTCGATCTGCAGCAGCCGTTTCGGGTCGGGCATCTTGCCGATGAAATTGATCATCGCGGCATGGCCCAGCGCGTGGGTTGCGCCCAGCGGCAGTGCGCAGATCGCGCGCAGATGATTTTCGAACTGGCTGGACGGGCAGCCCTCGATGGTCCAATGGCCGGAATTGTGCACACGCGGCGCCATTTCGTTGGCGATGAGCTTTCCGTCGACGACGAAGAATTCGATGGCCATCACCCCGACATAACCCAGCGCCTTGAGCACGCGGCGCATGTACGTCCGCGCGCGCCCTTCCAATCCTGGGTCGATGTGAGGAGCGATGCTGAGGCGCAGAATGCCGCCTTGGTGCGTGTTGCGCGTCAGTGGATAGAACCGGATCTCACCGCGCGGCGCGCGAACCGCCACCAGCGACACCTCGTGGGAAAACGGCATGAAGCGCTCGTAGATCAGCGGCGTGCCGCGCAGTGTTTCCCACGCCGGGCTCTGCTCACGCACGGTGCGGATGACGGCCTGGCCCTTGCCATCGTAGCCCAGCCGCCGGGTCTTGAGCACCCCATGCGGGCCCAGCTCCCGGCCCGCTCGCACCAGGTCCGCCAGGCTGTTGATGGCCGCATGCGGCGCCACAGGGATGCGCAATTGCGAGAACAGCCGCTTCTCCAGCAGCCGGTCCTGCGAAACCGACAGTGAGCGCACCGAGGGGCGGATGGTCACCTGGCCGCGTAACTTCTTCAATGCGGCGGCAGGAACGTTTTCCCAGTCGAAGGTGAGTACATCGCTGCCGTGGGCGAGCTGGCGCAGCTTGGCCGGGTCTTCCAGTCCGCCGAGCAGGATCGGTGCAACCTGCGCAGCCGGCGCATCCGCGCTACGATCCAGGAAGTGGCAACGGATGTTCAGCGGGTAGCCCGCAAGCGCCATCATGCGGCCCAGCTGGCCCGCCCCGACGATGCCGACGCGTGACAAGACTCTTGCGCTCAAGACTGACGCGGATCTGGTTTTGCGAGGACGGCCTGCGTTTGCGAATGCCGGAATTCGTCGAGTTTCGCGCGCACCTCGGCATGCTCGAGCGCCAGAATCGCGGCGGCGAACAGCGCCGCATTCTTGGCGCCGGCCACGCCGATGGCAAATGTCGCAACCGGAACACCGGCGGGCATCTGCGTGATGGATAGCAGAGAATCCATCCCGTTGAGCGCCTTGGATTGCACGGGGACGCCGAGCACCGGGAGCGAGGTCTTGGCGGCGGTCATGCCAGGCAGATGCGCGGCGCCGCCGGCGCCGGCGATGATCACCTTCAGGCCTCGCGCACGCGCGCCGGCTGCGTACTCGAACAGCAGATCCGGTGTGCGGTGGGCAGAAACGACCTTGACCTCATGGGCCACCCCCAGCTGAGTCAGCATGCCATCCGCCGCCTGCATCGTGTCCCAGTCCGATGAGGAGCCCATGATGATGCCAACAAGCGGTTTCATCGACGCATCGTATCAAATGGCCGGTCAGGCCATAAGCTGTCGTAGGTAGGCGAACAGTTCGCGCGTGCCGGCCGGAGACCGCTGTTCGGTGCGCTCACGGTCGATCTTGGCCAGAAGCTTGGTCAAATGGGCGCTATCGGCGCGCGGGTGCTCGCGCAGCAACTCCTGCAGCGTGCCGGCGGGTTCGGCAAGCAGCCGGTCGCGCCATTGCTCGATGCGCTGGAAGTGCCTTATCTCCATATCGTGTTTGCGCTTGCGCTCGGACAGCTTGGCGAGCACCGGCTCGGCGTCGATCGTGCGCATGAGCTTGCCGATGTATTGCCGCTGACGCACCTGCGCTCCACGCGAGGACAGCCGCCGCAGCGCCTTCAGCGCCGTGACCAGGTTCTCCGGCAGGTCCAGCTGCCCCATTTCGGCATCGGGGAGCCCCGCCAGCTGCACGCCCAGCTCCTGCAGCGAGGTGGCCTCACGTTTGCGCGCGCTTTTGCTGATCAGCTGTTGTTCGGGGGATTCTTCGCTCGTCATTGTCCCCATCCTAACACTGGGGTCGGTAGAATCGGGATTTTGGAGAAATCGATGGCCGTCGTGCCGCAAACCCCTTCGCGTCTGAGCGAATCAGACCTGGAAAACATCATCGAACAGGCTCTGGGGGAGGCGCGTACCCGCGGGGCAAGCCAGGCGGAGGCCGCCGTAAGCCAGAATTCAGGCCTTTCCGTTGGCGTCCGGCTCGGGCAGATCGAGACCCTGGAGCATCAACGCGACCGCAGCCTAGGCGTGACCGTGTACTTCGGACAGCGCAAAGCCTCGGCCAGCACGGCGGACTTCTCCCTGCCGGCGGTGAGTGCCACCGTGGCCAAGGCCTGCAGCATCGCCCGTTTCACGGCCGAAGACGCGTGTGCCGGGCTTGCGGATGCGCATCTCATGCAGACGCGGCAGCTGGATCTGGAGCTGTCTCATCCCTGGGACATTCAGGCGCAGGATGCCATCGAGCTCGCCCGCGAATGCGAAGCGGCCGCCCTGGGGTTCGACAAGCGCATCAACAATTCTGAAGGCGCATCGCTGTCCACGCATCGCGGCCTGCATGTCTACGGCAACACACACGGGTTCGTCGGCGGCTATCCGACCACGTCGCATTCATTGAGCTGCGTTGTGCTCGCCGGCAGCGGCGATGACATGCAGCGCGACTATTGGTATAGCAGCACGCGCGACTGGCGCGATCTGCAAAGTGCGCGATCCATCGGCGAGACGGCGGCCCGGCGCACGATCGCGCGACTGGCGCCGAGGAAACTCTCGACCCGGCGTGCGCCCGTCCTGTTCGTTGCGGAAATCGCGCGCGGACTGATCGCGCATTTCGTCGCCGCCATCCGCGGCAGCAGCCAGTATCGCGAGTCCTCCTTCCTGCTGCATGCCGCCGGTCAACAGGTGTTCCCGCAGAACATTCGCATCAGCGAGCGCCCGCATATCAAAAAGGCGTTGGCGAGCGCGCCCTTCGACGATGAAGGCGTCGCGACCGCCGACCGTGAACTCGTGGCCGACGGGGTGTTGCAGCAATACATCTTGTCCAGCTACTCGGCGCGCAAGCTTGGCCTTACCACTACGGGCAATGCCGGCGGTGCCCACAACCTCATCCTCGCCAGCACCGATGGCGGCGGGCTGGAAGCGCAATTGAAACGGCTGGGCACGGGAATGCTGGTGGGTGAGCTGATGGGACAGGGGGTGAATCCGATCACCGGCGACTACTCGCGCGGCGCCGCCGGTTTTTGGGTCGAGAACGGCGAGCTGCAATTTCCGGTCGCCGAGGTGACCATCGCCGGCAATCTGAAGCCAATGCTGCGCAATATCGTAAGCGTCGGGGACGATGTGGATTTGCGCGGCGGCATTCGCTGCGGCTCGATTCTGCTTGAGGAGATGACCATCGCCGGCGAATGAGGTGCGCCTTCGCGCGGGTTTACTGCGAAGAGTCGATCAGATCCTTGAGCGTGCGCGAGCGCAGACGGTCGCGCATGGCATCCTCCAGTTCCTGCATCAGCGCATCCGCCGCCGGTGTCGCGGTCGCTGATACGGCGATGCGCCCGGTGCGCGTGGAGCGCACCGCCGACAGGATGTCGGCCAGCTGGATGCTGTCCATCGAGCGTGCCGGCAGCCAATGCTCGTTCTCGGTGGCGACCACGAGTTGTGCGCGCTCCAAGGCTGTCAGCACCGGCGCCAGCGCCGCGCTAGGCACTTCCAGAGCCTGCGCCAGACGATTTCCGGTCCAGTATCTTTTGCCGTCGGCGTAGTCGCGGCCGATCAATTGCATCACTGACAGCCCCATGTGCTCGAACATGCTGCCGGTCAATTCCACCGGCTCGTGACCGTGCGGCAGGTACTGCGGGTACTGCACGTAGAAGGACAGCTGCACGCCGATCAGCAGGATCAGCCAGTTCAAATAGATCCATATCAGCGCCGTGAGCACTATCGCAAATCCGGTGTAGATGGCGACCATCTGTGTCGAATAGGCGATGAACGCAGCAAAAATCTTGCCCACCAGCGCCCACAGCACGCCTGCCGTCACACCGCCGGTCAGGGCAGGCAGAAATTTGACGCGCGTGTTGGGTATGAAGGAATACAGGAAGGTGAAGACGACGGCCACCAGCAGGTAGGGGCCCATCCGGGACAGGACATCGATGGCCGGGCCGATGCCGGCGCGGCTTTGCAGCCATTGCGCCAGCGTGGAGTTTTCCGCCGAGGCCAGCAGACCGAGCGCGGTCACCATGAAAATGGGGCCGATGATCATCACGCTGATATATTCGCTCAAGCGACGGGCCCAGCTGCGCGGCCGCTCCACGCGCCACACGAAATTGAAGCTTTCCTCGACCTTTTGAATGGTGGTGATGACGGTGTAGAGCAGGAACGCCAGTCCAATCGAGCCGAGCACGCCGCCGCGAACGTTTTCGACGAACCCCATGACCCGGGTGGTCAGTTGCGCCGCCGCTGCGCCCATGGGGCGGAAGAACTCGAACACGATCAATTCCAGATCGCCGTGCGCGCCCATGCCTTTGAGGATGGAGAAGCTGAACGCCATCAGCGGAACGAGCGAGAGCAGGGTGGTGTAGACCAGGCTCATGGCGCGCAGGTTGAGCTCGCCGCTGAACCAGTCGCGCAGCAACGCGGCCGGAAAGCGCAGTAGCCGCACGGCCACCCCTGCCGGTCCGTGCATCGAGCGCGAGTCGATGAACAGGGCACGCTCGATTCGATGCAGCCATGATGACATTCGCGGCAAGCTTACACGCGCACCGGCCTATGGCAAGATCAGCGCGTGAAATACGCCAGCCGAATCGTTTGCCTGACTGAAGAAACCACCGAAACCTTGTACCTTCTGGGGGAGGATTGGCGCATCGTGGGAATCTCCGGGTTTACAGTGCGCCCGGCACGCGCGCGCAAGGAAAAGCCGCGCATTTGCGCCTTCACGAGCGCGAAGATCGACAAAATCCTGGCTCTGCAGCCGGACCTGGTGCTGGGGTTCTCCGATCTGCAGGCCGACATTGCCGCGGCGCTGGTGCGCGCTGGGCTTGATGTGTACGTCTTCAACCACCGCAGCGTCGCACAGATATTGCGCATGATCCGCACGCTCGGCGGTTTGATCGGCTGTGAATCCAAGGCCGCCGTGCTGGCTGATGAGTTGCAGCGCGGGTTGAATGCCATTGCGGCGGCCGGAGCGGCGCTGCCGCGCCGGCCGCGGGTGTATTTCGAGGAATGGGACGAACCGCAGATCTCCGCCATCCGCTGGGTGTCGGAACTGGTGGAAATCGCCGGCGGGACGGATTGCTTTCCGGAGCTTGCGCGCGAATCGCTGGGAAAAAACCGCATCATTGCCGATGCGATGGAAGTGCCGCGGCGGGCGCCGGACATCATTTTCGGCTCCTGGTGCGGCAAGAAGTTTCAGCCCGCCTCCGTCGCCACCCGCGCCGGCTGGCAGAATGTGCCGGCCGTTCGCGGCGGGGAGCTGCATGAAATCAAGTCGCCGATCATTCTGCAACCGGGACCGGCTGCGCTCACCGACGGCGTGCAGGCCCTGCACGCTCACATCGCCGCATGGTCTTTACGCGGTCAGTAGCGCCAGGCCTTTGCGGTAGTTCTCGCTGGTGCGCGCGACGATGTCGGCCGGCAGCGGTGGCGGCGGCGGTTGTTTGTTCCAATGCAAGGATTCCAGATAGTCGCGCACGAACTGCTTGTCGAAACTCGGCGGGCTCATCCCGGGCCGGTAGGATTCCATGGGCCAGAAGCGCGAAGAGTCCGGTGTCAGCGCCTCGTCGATGAGCGTGAGCGTGCCTGCCGTGTCGAGACCGAATTCGAATTTCGTATCCGCGATGATGATGCCGTGCGCAAGCGCGTAGCGGGCGGCGAAATCGTACAGCTCGAGCGACACATCGCGCATGCGTGCCGCGTGGATCGTGCCGATGGCGGCTTCGACTGCGGCGAAATCGATGTTTTCATCGTGATGGCCGGCGGGCGCCTTGGAGGCGGGCGTGAACAGGGGCTCGGGCAGGCGGTCGGCGAGGCGCAGTCCCTGCGGCAACCGGACGCCGCAAATCGCCCCGCTGTGCTGATAGTCCTTCCAGCCGGATCCGATGAGATAGCCTCGCACCACGGCTTCCACCGGCAGCGCGCGCAATTTTTTCACCACCATCGCGCGCCCCTGCAGCTGCGTCAGTTCGCCGGGGTCCGTGATGATGTCTTCGAGGCGCAGCGAGGACAGGTGATTGGGAACAATGTGACGGGTTTTCTCGAACCAGAACAGGGATATCTCGGTCAGCACCGCGCCCTTGAATGGAATGGGCTCGCGCATGATCACATCGAAGGCGGAGAGCCGGTCGGTGGTGACGATGAGCAGGTGATGTTCGTCGACGTCGTAGATGTCGCGGACCTTGCCCTGATGGATTTTCTTCAAGGAGCGCAGGTTCGACTCGAACAGCGGCGCGACAGTGCGAACCTGTGACATGCGTTGATTACCGTTAACTTGCTAACATTGCCGCGATGAAAGCGAACAATTGTGGGCGTACCGGCTACCCAGGTCAACGCGAATGACATGGCAGGGCGCCTTTTTCGGTGCGGTGCTCGGGCTTCTGCTGACCCACAATGTCGTGGGTTTGCTGCTGGGCGCGTTGATCGGGCAGATGTTGAGCAAAGGCGCCGGGGGCAAGCGCGCGAGCTCAGCTGCGGTGCCGGAAGTGTTTTTCCGCGCCACCTTCACGCTCATGGGCCACATCGCAAAGTCGGACGGCCGCATCTCGGAGTCGGAGATTCAAGCGGCCCGGCATTTGATGCAGGAACTGAAGCTCGGGCCCGAGCAGGTCGGCTTCGCCATCGATTTCTTCCGGCAGGGTAAGTCGCCGGGTTTCGATGCCGATCGCGCCGTCGAGGAATTGCGCGTCGCCTGCGGTACGCGCCAGGACTTGATGCGGGTGTTTTTGGAGTTGCAGTTGCGCGCCGCCATTCTCGGCAACGGCGCCTCCGGAGCGGCGCACACGATTCTGGCGCGCACCGCCGAGAAGCTCGGCTTGTCGGCTCTGGAATTCGTGCACATGGAGGCGACTCTGCGGGCGCAGTACCAGGCGCGTTCACGCTCGCAATCCCAATCCGGCGCAACCTATGCGCGACCCTCCGCGCTGGCCGATGCGTATCAGGAACTCGACGTGCCGGCGAGCGCCACCGATCCGGAAGTCAAGAAGGCCTACCGGCGGCAGATGAGCCGGCATCATCCGGACAAGCTGGTGGCCAATGGGTTGCCCGAATCCATGGCGGAGGTTGCGAAAGAAAAGACCCAGCGCATCCAGGAAGCCTACGAGGCCATTTGCGCCGCACGCGGCCTGCGGTGATACTGCTCGACCATGGCCGCAATCATTGCTCCGTCAATTCTGTCCGCCGATTTCGCCCGCCTCGGTGAAGAGGTGAAAAACGTGCTGTCCGCCGGCGCCGACTGGGTTCACTTCGACGTCATGGATAATCACTATGTGCCCAATCTCACCATCGGACCGCTGGTGTGCGAGGCGCTGCGCAAGGCCGGCGTGACAGCGCCCATCGACGTGCATTTGATGGTCACACCGGTGGATCGCCTGGTGCCGGATTTCGCCAAGGCAGGGGCGAGCTATATCAGCTTTCATCCGGAGGCTACGCATCATGTGGACCGCACCATTCAGTTGATTCGCGATTCGGGGTGCAAACCGGGACTGGTATTCAATCCGGCGACGCCGTTGAACTGGCTGGACTATGTTCTGGATAAAATCGATCTGGTGCTCATCATGTCGGTGAACCCCGGTTTCGGCGGACAACAATTCATTCCGGAGGCGCTGTCTAAACTGTCCGAGGCGCGAGCGCGCATCGATGAATGCGGGCGTGACGTTCGTCTGGAAATCGATGGCGGCGTGAAGGTCGATAACGCCGCGCAGATCGCTCGGGCAGGCGCCGATGCGTTCGTTTCAGGGTCCGCGATCTTCGGCAGTGCCGACTATGCAAAGACGATCGCCACGATGCGCGAGCAGATCGCTCGCGGGGCAGCAGAGCGCCATCCGGTGCGGGCGGCCCGCTAGGCGGGCCCAGCTCCGCCCGGACCTAGGCGGCCCGCGTCAATCCTCATCGTCTTCGTCTTCATCGTCTTCTACGATGCGTGCCTTGCTCGGCGCGGCGGCGCCGGTGCTCCTGACGGGAACGACCAGTGGCCGTGTTTTAACTTTTGGCCGCGCGTTGTAGACCACGATGGTCTTGCCGGTCGCGCGCAACAGCCCTTGTTCTTCGAGAACCTTCAGGACGCGTCCGGCCATTTCGCGCGAACAGCCGACGAGTCTCGACAGTTCCTGACGACTGACCTTGATCTGCATGCCTTCAGGGTGCGTCATCGCATCCGGTTCGCCGCACAGATCCATGATGGCGTGTGCGACGCGACCGGTTACATCGACAAAAGCCAGATCGCCGAGTTTGCGATTGGTGCGATCCAGGCGAGTGGCCAGCTGTGTCGCCAATTCGAACACGAGGCCGGGGCTTTCGGCGGCAATCTGCCGGAAGCGCGGATAGGTCATTTCGGCCAGTTCACACTGCTGCCGCGTGCGCACCCAGGCGCTGCGCGTGGGCTGTTCATAGAACAGGCCCATTTCGCCGAAAAACTGACCTTTATTGAGATAGGCCAACACCATCTCGTTGCCGTCTTCGTCTTCGATCATGACTTCGACGGAGCCGCTTATGATGTAGTAGAGAATGTCCGGAAGGTCGCCGGCGTGGATGATCACGGTCTTCGAGGGGACGGTCCGTATCCGGCAGTAGCTCAAGAAGCGATTGATCGCTGGTATCTCGCTTAAGGCCTTCGCGCCTTCTTCCATGGTATCTCCCTTCGTTATTGATCGGACCGCAACCCATCCGGTTGCGGACGTTTTATTACATAAGTACCGGAATCGCAAGCCATAACGTGATCTTTACAGCCAGAAACTGCCTCGAGTCATCAGCCGCGAGGTCAGTTGCATGGCCGATCGGATAAACTCGGGGAGTGGTTTGCCGCCGATCTGGGTGGCTTTTGCACCATGCGCCGCTTCATCGGCCTGCATGGCTTCGATGACTTTCCGGCTCGGCAAATCCTCGGCGGGCATGCGCTGCAAGTGCTCGTGCAGGTGCGCCTCCACTTGTTTTTCGGTTTCCGTGATGAAACCCAGGCTCGATGCATCGCCGAAAACGGCCGCGCATGCGCCGATAACAAATGAGCCTGCGTACCACAACGGGTTGAGCAGGCTGGTGCGACCGCCCAGTTCGCGGATCCGCCGTTCACACCAGGCCAGATGGTCCATCTCTTCGGCCGCAGCGGATTGCATGGCGGCGGCGATTTCGGGTTTGCGAGCCCAGACGGCCTGTCCCTGATACAGTGCCTGCGCGGCGACTTCGCCCGAATGATTGACCCGCATCAGTCTGGCCGAGTTGAGCCGCTGCGCAGGATCGAGCTCAACAGCGGCGGGCACGTTCCCGGGGTACTCGCGCAAGGAGTGGGCGGGAGCGGCTAAGACACTGATTGCTTTGGATATTTCAGCGATGAAGCGGTCGCCGGGCGTGAAATATCTGGGTTCCATGGATACCTTATATAGTACGCGGCCGCGGACAGTGAATCGGGACTGGTCAGGGCCTGCCGGGTTCTGTACACTTTCGCGCTTTTCGGGCCTCAGCCAATCGATTTTCGCGGGTAGTCAAGAATGTACACTGAATTCTCCAAGCCTGATGCAATGCGCGGTGACTGGTTCATCGTCGATGCGGCAGGAAAGACACTGGGCCGCCTGGCCTCCCAGATTGCGCATCGTTTGAAGGGCAAGCACAAGCCTAATTATGCGCCGCATCAGGATCTGGGCGATCACATCGTCGTCATCAATGCAGGCAACGTGAAAGTCACCGGCGCCAAGCTGACCGACAAGTTTTATCATCAGCACACCGGCTATATCGGCAACCTGAAGTCCATCGCACTGGGTAAACTGCTCAAGGAGCACCCTGAGCGTGCGGTTGAGTTTGCGATCAAGGGCATGCTGCCCAAGGGTCCGCTGGGCCGGAAGATGTACCGTAAATTGCATGTGTTCGGCGGCGCCGAGCATCCGCACCAAGCACAACAGCCGAAAGCCTGGGAAGTTTAAGATGGCACTGAGCAGCAGCAAGAGCACTTATTACGGCACGGGTCGGCGCAAGACCTCCACCGCGCGCGTCTACTTGAGCGCCGGATCGGGCAAGACCACCATCAACGGACGACCGATCGAAGAGTTCTTCGGTCGTGAAACCGGCCGCATGATCGTGCGCCAGCCCTTCGATGCGGTGCAGATGGGCGGCAAGTTCGACGTGGACGCGCATGTTGAAGGCGGCGGCATCACCGGTCAGGCCGGCGCTATCCGCCACGGCATTACGCGTGCGCTGATGTCCTATGACGAGACCCTGCGTTCGCCGTTGAGAAAGGCCGGCTTCGTCACGCGCGATGCGCGTGAGGTGGAGCGCAAGAAGGTCGGTCGCCGCAAGGCGCGCCGCGGTACGCAGTTCTCGAAACGGTAGGCGAGCCTTCCGCACGCGATCGGTTTTGGGGGATCGTCTAGCGGTAGGACAACGGACTCTGACTCCGTTTACCTAGGTTCGAATCCTAGTCCCCCAGCCAGAGTAAGGGCCCACTTCCAAAGTGGGCCCTTCGTTTGTTTGTAAGGCAGTCGAGCATGTCAGCGGAGCGCGGATCGAACGGCAAACTGCTCCCCCTGAGCGTGGCAGCGCTCGGAGTCGTGTTTGGCGACATCGGCACCAGTCCTCTTTACGCCATCTCGGCCTGCTTCACCTATTCACGCATCGCTGTCACTGCGCCGCATGTCTTCGGCATGCTTTCGCTCATCTTCTGGTCCTTGATGCTGGTCATCTCGCTGAAGTACGTCGCCGTCGTGCTCAATGCGGACAACAAGGGGGAGGGCGGCGTGCTGGCGCTGACCGCGCTGGTGGTGAACACAGAACGGGAAAGTCCCCGCAAGAAACTCTATGGAGCACTGGGGATTCTCGGGGCAGCGTTGTTCTTCTCCGACGGCGCGATCACACCCGCCATCTCGGTGCTGAGCGCGATGGAAGGTCTGCATGTGGTCGCGCCTGATGCGCAGATTCCCATCGTGCCGATCACGATCGGTTTGCTGGTCGGTTTGTTCATGATTCAAAAGCACGGCACCGCATCGATGGGCCGGATTTTCGGTCCGGTAATGCTGGGCTGGTTTTCCATCCTTGGCGTGATGGGCATCGGTTGGATCGCGCAGCAGCCGCAGGTGCTGTATGCGGTCAATCCGGTTTATGCGTTTCAATTTCTTACCGATCACCAGATCAGCGCGCTCGCCATCCTCGCGGGCGTATTCCTCACCGTGACCGGCGGCGAGGCTCTGTATGCGGACATGGGCCATTTCGGCAAGGCGCCGATCCGGCTGGCGTGGATAGTGGTGGTCATGCCTGCGCTCCTGCTGAATTATTTCGGCCAGGGCGCGCTGCTCATACACAAGCCCGAGGCGATTTCGAATCCGTTTTATCTGATGGCGCCGCAGTGGGGCTTGCTGCCGCTGGTGGCGATCGCGACCGCCGCAACCGTCATCGCCTCGCAGGCCGTCATATCCGGCGTCTTTTCGGTCACCCGCTCGGCCGTGAGCTTGGGTCTGCTGCCGAGGGTTCGAGTCGAACACTCCTCGGCTGAAAACGAGGGGCAGATCTATGTGCCTTCGACCAACTGGGTACTGATGATCGCTTCGATCGCCCTGGTGCTGGGATTCGGCAGCTCGGCCGGGCTTGCGGGAGCCTATGGACTGGCTGTCTCGGGTGCGATGACAATCGTGACGCCGCTCACCTTAAGCTTGATCAAATCGCGCAGCGGTCATGGGAGTCTCGCGCTGCGCGTGGGCCTGTCCTTCCTGTTCGTCATCGACATCGCCTTTTTGCTGGCCAACTTCACCAAGGTGCAAGACGGCGGCTGGCTGCCCCTTGTCTCCGGCTTGGTGATCTATTGGTTGATGCAGACCTGGCGCCGGGGCCGCGCGTCGGTGCTGGCGCGATTGATGCGTGAGCAGAAGCCGGTGCGCGAGCTGCTTGATGAGATCAAGAAGGATCCTCCGGTACGCGTGCCGGGCATGGCCGTGTTCCTGGATCCCAAAGCCACGGGCATGCCGCGTGCGCTGCTGAGCAACATCAAGTTCAACCGGGTGCTGCACGAAAAAGTGGTGCTGCTCAGCGTGGTTACGCGCGAACAACCCCGCGTGCCGCCGGGCAAACGCCTGCACATGTCGCAGCTGGGCGAGGGCATCGTGCGGCTGGTCGCTGACGTCGGATTCCTGGAAAAACCCAACATCGTGCAAATCCTGCGCGACGCAGCCTCGCTGGGCATTGCCTATGATCCGGAGGAGACCACGTTCTTCGTCAGCCGCGAAGAGCTCATTCCGGGTCAGCGCTCCGACCTGCCGCCGCTGCGGCGCAAGGCCTTCATCCAGATGTCGCGCAACGCACAGGTGGCGACCGCATATTTCGGCGTCCCCTCAGGGCGGGTCGTGGAAATCGGGACGCGCGTCGAGATCTGACGCTTTTTGTGGGGAGAGACCGGATGATTCTCGAGATTGCCGATATTCGCATCGTGGCCGGTCGGCATGCGGCCTTCGAAGAAGCGGTCCACCGTGGCCTGGGCAGCGTGGTCTGTCAAGCCAAAGGGTTTCGCGGCTGGAAGCTCAACAAGGGCATCGAAAATCCGGACCGTTATCTGCTGATGATCTTCTGGGACACTCTTGAAGATCACACCGTCGGATTCCGGCAGGGGCCGCTGTTTGCGCAGTGGCGCGTCATCGTCGGGCCATTCTTCGCGGCGCCGCCGGCCGTGGATCATTTCGCACTGTCGGGAAAATCCGGCCAGTAGCACGTCGCCGGCGCGCGCTACAAGCGGATCGTTTCCACCCCGGAAGCGGATCCCACCAGCAGGACATCGGCGCCGCGCCGCGCAAACAACCCGACGCTGACCACGCCGGCGATGGCGCCGATGGTGGACTCGAGTGTGACCGGGTCGACAATTGCGAGGTTGTGCACGTCCAGGATCTGATTGCCGTTGTCGGTGATCATGTCTTCACGCCACACCGGCTGGCCGCCGAGTGCCACGAGTTTGCGCGCAACGTAGGACCGTGCCATGGGGATCACTTCGATGGGGAGCGGGAACCGGCCGAGGGTCCTTACGATCTTGCTGTCGTCGACCATGCAGATGAACCGCTTCGATGCGGCGGCGACGATCTTCTCCCGGGTCAGGGCGCCGCCGCCGCCCTTGATCAGCGCACCGCTGCGCGTCGCCTCGTCGGCCCCGTCGATGTACACCTCCAGGTCGCCGGCGCTGTTCAGATCGATCTCCTCGATGCGCGCTTCACGCAGCAGCGCACTGCTGGCGGAAGAGCTCGAGACCGCGCCTAAAGGCCTTATTTTATGGGCATTGAGCGCGGCGAGAAAGAAGTTGACGGTGGAGCCGGTGCCCACTCCCAGGATCATTGATTCATCGACGAAGGCGACAGCGGCTTCGGCGACATTGCGTTTCTTTTCATCCTGACTCGTCATTTTTTCGACCCCCAGAAACAACTGTGCCCGCTTACGCGGGCACAGTTGATTACTCGACGAAGGCTTACTTTTTCTTCGCGGCCTTTTTCTTAGCGACCTTCTTCTTAGCCTTCTTTGCTTTTGCTGCCATGATATAAAACTCCGTAGTCGGGTTAGTCCGGGGACCGAGTATATACACGAATCATCAAATTACAAGCGATACATAGCGCTTCTGTTGTTTGAATGTGATAGGCGCTCACTCGAGCGAGACAATGAAGTCCCATTCTTTCTTCGTCACCGGCATCACCGACAAACGATTTCCGCGACGCAGGAGGATCAGATCCTGCAATGATTTGTTCTCATGCGCGCGCAGTTCCGAAAGCTCGATGATGCGCCGGGTCGACCTCACCAGCTTCATATCCACGACATACCAGCGCGGCTCCCCTCGCATGCTGTCGGGGTCGTAGTGATGATGCTTCGGATCGAACGCGGTCGCGTCGGGGTATCCCTCCTTCACGATCTCGACGATGCCGGCGATGCCGGGCACGGCGCAGCTGGAATGGTAAAAAAGCCCTAAATCACCTTGTTTTATGCTGTCGCGAAGCATGTTGCGCGCCTGGTAGTTGCGCACGCCGTCCCAGGCGGTGCGCTGCTTCGGCGCCTTCGCCAGGTCCTGGATGCCGAAGGTGTCCGGCTCGGACTTGAATAGCCAATGGTTCATGAATCGCCCGTGTGAAAAAGGTGAAGACCGGATTCGGTGATGAGGGCGTCGAGCCGCGCATCCCACGCCTGGGCATGGACGCAGTCCACCCGCTGGCAATCGAAACCCAGGGCGATCAGGCGCGGCCCCATCCATCGCCGGCGCAACCGGCGAAAGGCCAGCGCGCGATCGTAGAAGCCTGCGCCCATCCCGAGGCGATGACCACGCGTGTCGATGCCGACGATGGGCAACAGGATGAGGTTGAACCAGCGCGCGGGAACGAATCGCATGGCGCCGACATTGCCGGGTGTGCGCTCGATGCCGGGTTTGATTCCCGGGCTCAGGGCGATGAAGCGCATGCGACGGCGGGGCAGATCGACGACCACCGGCACGTACAGACAGATGCCGCGTCGTCTGGCTTCACGCACTACCGGCGCCGGATCGAATTCGCTGCCGAAGGAGGCGTAGATGGCCACGCGCGCGCCGGGCTTGAACTGTCGAAGGCCGTTGACCACGGCTGCGATGCGCCGCGAGGCGCGCACTCGATCGGCGCGCGGGATCGCGCGCCGGCGCGCGATCAGCGATCCTCGCAGGTTGGATTTGAGTCCACTCATGTGGAGATGGCGCCATCCGCCTGTGCCGTGTTGGACCGTTGCTCCCGACCTGAGCAACAGGTGGGGCCCACTGCGGCATTTAAGGCTTTCCGCTCAAGGCGGACTTGCACAATGTTGCCAGCAAGCAATAGCCCCTGGGGTTTACAAATTAGGGTCAGGAGGTTACCCAGCCCGCTTCGAACACCGCAGATGACGCCAAACTTGATCGACTTCTCGCGAAGAGGGGAGCCCAGTTGCTCAAAGCTCGAGCTGCTGGCCTCTCTCCAATGCCGACTCTACGCGCTCACGCAGGATTCGCAAGCGGTTGCCCATGTCAGTTTCGAGACTGTTGTCACGGTTGCGGACACGCAGCAATTCATTGGCCATGTTCAAGGCCGCGATGACCGCGATGCGATCAAGCCCGACCACCTTGCCGCTGTCGCGGATCTCGCGCATCTTGTTGTTGAGGAACTCAGCAGAGTCCAGCAGATCGGAGCGCTCCTCCATCGGGCAGGTGATGTGATATTCCTTTTCCAGAATGCGCACGCTCACCCGCGCCTGATTGTCGCTCATGCTTGCTCCATGGATTTCAATCGGCCGATCATGGCCTCCACCCGCCCGCGAACCTGTTCGTTCTTCTGCAACAGGCTGGCGCGTTCGGAACTCAGGGTGTCCTGCCGTTGACGCAGCGCGCGGTTTTCTTCCTTGAGGTGCCCGACCGTGGCGACCAGATCGTCCAGTCGCTTCTCGAGGCGTTTTAGTTCCAGTTCGATTGCAGTCTTGGCTTGGGCTTCATTCATAATGGTGCCAATATAGTGCTGCTTTACCCTCAATGCAAAGTCTCGAGCTCAAGGCCCTCTGCGGTAGAATCCCATTCCCATGATGTCGGAGATTTTGTTCAGTGACTTCGAGGACGTGCTGGCCGCTGCGGGGAGTCACGCGGACGCCGCCGAAGCGCACGGATGTCTGTGCGGGGCCCTGTGTTCCATGTCTGCTTATCGCATGCAGGACTGGATCAATGAGGTTCTCCCCGACGCCAGATCCCTGTCACCGGAGTCCGCGGCGGTTCTCGAACGCGTCTTTGAGGCCACCACGGCCTCCTTCGGCGAGCAGGGGATGCAGTTCGAGCCCTTGCTGCCGGACGACGAGCAGCCGTTGAACGGCCGCGCCAGCGCGCTCGGATTATGGTGCACCGGATTTCTGTACGGCCTGGGCGCCGGCAAGGTCTCTGATCTTGGCGCCTTGCCGGGCGATGTCGGGGAGATCGTGCGAGATTTTTCCGAGATTTCGCGCGCCGCCGGCGATGACTCCGAGTCCGATGAATCCAATGAACAGGCCTATACCGAGCTGGTCGAGTTCATCCGGGTCGGCGCGCAGGTGGTGTTCGAAGAGCTGCTGCCGCTGCGCCAGCAGGCGTATCCCGAATCGCCGCGACTGCATTGACGCGGCAAGCTCCCATGGGCCGGGACGAGTTTTCCCGCCGCCGCCGCCAGCTCATGCGCATCATCGGCAAGGATGCCATCGCCATCCTGCCGGCGGCGCCGGTGCGCTATCGCAACGGCAATGTCGAGTACGCGTACCGGCAGGACAGTCACTTTTATTATGTCACCGGCTTTACCGAACCGGAGGCGGTGGCTGTGCTGGTGCCCGGGCGGGCGCAGGCCGAGTACCTTCTGTTCGTGCGCGAACGCGATACGCTGCGCGAGTCCTGGGACGGCGACTGGGCCGGACCCGAAGGGGCGGTGGAGCGCTTTGGCGCCAATGATGCCTTCCCCATCAGCGACATCGACGAGATCCTGCCCGGCCTGATGGAGGACCGGTCGCGCATCTACTACTCCATGGGGGTGCACACGGATTTCGATCCGCGCGTGGTCGGGTGGGTCAACGGCCTGCGCTCCCACGCCGGGCAGGGCGCAAGGGTGCCGCAGGAGTTCGTCGCGCTGGACCATGTCCTGGACGATCTGCGTCTGTACAAGAGCCGCGCCGAACAGGCCAACCTGCGCAAGGCGGCGGCCATCGGCGTCGCCGCGCATCAGCGGGTGATGCGCTTCGCGAAACCCGGCCGCATGGAATACGAAGTGATGGCCGAGTTGCTGCATGAGTTTCGTGTCCACAATGCCGACATCGCCTATCAGCCCATCGTGGGCGGGGGCGCCAACGCCTGCGTCATGCATTATCGTCAGAACGCGGCGCGGCTGGTGGACGGGGACTTGCTGCTGGTGGATGCCGGATGCGAGTACCGGTATTACGCCTCAGACATCACCCGCACATTCCCGGTCAATGGGCGGTTCTCTGCGGAACAGCGCGCGGTATACGAGGTGGTGCTGGCCGCGCAGCTCGCGGCCATCGAGCAGGTGCGTCCGGGGAATCATTGGAATGATCCGCACGAGGCCGCCGTCAAGGTGACCACGCAGGGTCTGATGAAACTGGGTCTGTTGAAGGGCCGGCTGCCGACCTTGATCAAGGAGGAGGCGTACCGGCGGTTTTTTAATCATCGCACCGGCCATTGGCTGGGTCTGGACGTGCACGATGTCGGGGATTACCGGGTGGGCGGCGAATGGCGCGTGCTGGAACCGGGAATGACAATGACCGTTGAGCCGGGCATCTACATCCGGCCCAGCCCCAAGGTTCCCAGCGCCTTCTGGAACATCGGCGTGCGCATCGAAGACGATGTGCTGGTCACTGATGGCGCGCCGGAGGTGCTGTCCGCGGCACTGGTGAAGGACCCCGACGAGGTTGAAGCCTGGGTGCAGTCCGCGTGAAACACGAGGTCGATGTCACCATCGTGGGCGGCGGAATGGTCGGCGCCAGTCTGGCGGTGGCCTTGGCGCCGCTGGGATTGCGCGTGGCGTTGATCGAGTCGATTGCGCATACGTCCGCCGATCAGCCGAGCTTCGATGAGCGCACCACCGCGTTGTCCAACGGCTCGCGCCGTGTGCTCGAGACGCTGGGCATCTGGAGCGCCATCCACGAGCAGGCGACCCCCATCCGCAAGATCCATGTCTCGGACCGCGGCCGCTTTGGATTTGCGCGCATCGATGCGCAGGAACTTGGCCTTGCGGCCATCGGCTATGTCATGCCCAACCGCGTGCTCGGCCGTGCACTGTGGGCGCGCATCGCGGACCAGCCGGCCGTGAACGTATTCTGCCCCGCCAGGGTCGAATCGCTGTCGATGGCGACGGATCAGGTGGAGTTGACGGTCGCCGTCGGGGACGATCGCCACACGCTGAGCACCCGCCTCATCGTCGCGGCCGACGGTGCCCAGTCGATGGTCCGCACTGCCTTTGGCGTGCAGGCGACGGTCGCCGACTATCACCAGACGGCGGTCATCACCACGGTTCTGCCGCAGCAGTTTCATCAATACACGGCTTACGAACGATTCACCTCCGACGGTCCATTGGCGCTGCTGCCCATGTCGGATGGCCGTTGCACGCTGGTTCTGACCCTGACGCCGGGGCGTGCACAAGCAGCGATGCACGAATCCGACGCGCAATTCCTGGCCGAAGTGCAGGCTCGATTCGGATTTCGTCTCGGCCGGTTTTTGCAGGCCGGGCGCCGTTCTGCCTATCCGCTGTTCCTGACGCAATCGGCGCAGACCAGCGTGGGGCGTTGCGTCATCATCGGCAACGCAGCGCAAGGTCTGCACCCGGTGGCCGGCATGGGGTTCAATCTCGGATTGCGTGACGCGGCGTGCCTGGCTCAATTGCTGGCCGATGCGGCGCGCGAGGCGCGCGACTGCGGTGCGCCGGCATTGCTTGCGCAATACGACGCATGGCGGGCACAGGATCGCAGCGGCATCATCGGCTTCACCGATACGCTGGTGCGTGTGTTCGCCAATCCGCTCGGCGTTGTGCGCCACTTTCGCAATGCCGGGCTGCTGGCCTTCGATCTGCTGCCACCGGCCAAGGCAGCGCTGTCTCGACTGTCGACCGGTACCGCGCGCGCCTCCAAGCTGGCTCGCGGCGTGCCATTGATATGAGCCGCGACTTCGACATCCTCATCGTGGGCGCCGGCGTCGCCGGTTCAGCGCTGGCGGCATCGCTGGTGTTGCGCAAGGCCGTCTTGCCTGAGCGCATTGCGCTGGTGGCGGATCGCTTCGCGATCCGGCCGGCGGCGGATCTTGAGCTGGACCTGCGCGTGTATGCGATGAGCCGCGCCTCGCAGCGACTTCTGGAAGGGTTGAGCGTGTGGCAGCAGTTGCCGCAGGACCGCCTCAGCGCCTACGAGCGCATGTGTGTGTGGGACGCCCGGGATGCGCCGGACTCGGCGGCGGCGCTGCGCTTTGATTGCGCCGAGCTCGGCGAACCGGACCTGGGGCATATCGTCGAGGGTCGCGCGCTGCAATGGCTGGCGCAGGAGGCTGCGAGACGCGCCGGTGTGGCGTTGATCCAGGCCAGCGTCGGCTCGGTGAGCATCTCCGACGCTGCCGCAACGCTGACCTTGAGCGACTCGCGACAAC
This sequence comes from Pseudomonadota bacterium, assembly GCA_025357635.1. Lineage (GTDB taxonomy): Bacteria > Pseudomonadota > Gammaproteobacteria > Steroidobacterales > Steroidobacteraceae > TMP-86. Next base: position 15,623 of record JANXOV010000042.1, on the reverse strand, counting down.
TGCAGGCGGGCTTGATTGTCGCCGCGGACGGCGCCGATTCGGCCTTGCGGGCATTGCTGCAGATCGATGCGGTGGGGCACTCGTACCATCAGCAGGCCCTCGTGGCGCACGTGCGCACTGCCCAGCCGCATCGACGCACCGCCTGGCAGCGCTTTCTGCCCACCGGTCCGCTGGCCTTGCTGCCACTGGGTGATGGACGCAGTTCCCTCGTGTGGAGCATGGACAGCGCGCGTGCCGATGCGCTGATGGCGCTGACGCCGGAAGACTTCGACACCGAACTGACCGGGGCGAGCGGCGCGGTTCTCGGTCGCTGCACCTTGTCGACGCCGCGGGCAAGGTTTCCCCTTCAGCTCAAAGTGGCGTCGCAGTACGTGCGGCCACGATTCGCGCTCCTTGGCGATGCGGCGCACTCGGTACACCCCTTGGCCGGGCAGGGCCTGAATCTGGGACTGCTGGATTGTTCGGCGCTGGCGGATCTGCTGAGCAGTGTGAAGCCGGTGCAATTCGGTGAACTGCGCGTATTGCGGCGCTACGAGCGCGAGCGCAAGAGCGCGAACCTGCTGGCCGCGACAGCGTTCGATGGACTGAACCGGTTGTTTTCCAATTCTCATCCGCTGCTGACCGGCCTGCGCTCGGCCGGTTTGGGGTCGGTGGGGCGCGTTCCCGGCTTACGGCATTTTTTCGCCCGCAACGCGTTGGGGATCTGAGCCGCTAGTAAAACTCGCCGCGTCCGTCCGGGTACTGCGACTCCCAGTTGCGACCGTCGATGGGGGTGATGCTCATTGCCTCGATGGTGTCAGTGTCCAGACAGCGCGCATTGACGCTGACCCCATTCGGGTGCGACCGGGGAATGTAAAAGGACTTGACGCCGCACACTGAACAGAACAGATGCTTGGCCGTCGCCGTGTTGAAGGTATAGGTGGTCAGGGACTCCCTGCCCTGCAACAGGGTGAATTGCGATTGTGGCAGGATCAAATGCAGGTAGCCGGATTTGCTGCAGATGGAACAATTGCACTCATCCACCCGCAGGTGGACCGGTGCTTCGATCTGAAATCGTACGCGGCCGCAGTGGCAGCCGCCGTTGTGAATGCTCACGCAATGCTCCGTATGACTGAAGGATGCGGCTGATCCGGACCTCAAAGCCGGTCGATCTTCGCCGCGCAGATGAAGTCGTTTTCCGACAGCCCGCCGATGCTGTGCGTGGCGTAGGTGATGCGGCAATAGTTGTAGCCGACCTGCAGGTCCGGGTGATGGTCTTCGACATTGGCGATATGCGCCAGCGCATTGACGAAGCTCATGGTGCGAAAGAAATCGCGAAACTTATAGGCGCGTTGAAGACCTTTCGCATCCGCGCTCAGCGTCCAGTCCGGATGCAGCTGCTTCAGCAGCGCGGTGGCGGCTGCCGCCTGCAGCGGCGCGACGCCGCCCTCGCAGGGCGCGCATTTCTTCTCGGTCAGGTCAGTCATGAGGCAATGCTCGAGTAGGTTCGCTGCACGTAGCGCTCCACCAGCTCCTGGAATTCTTCTGCAATATGCTCGCCCTTGAGGGTGACGGTCTTTTCCCCGTCCTCATACACCGGCGCCACCGGCCGCTCGCCCGTCCCGGGGAGGCTGATGCCGAGGTTGGCGTGTTTGCTCTCGCCCGGTCCATTCACCACGCAACCCATGACGGCCACCGTCATCTCCTCGACACCGACGCGATGCTTGCGCCACTCGGGCATGCGATGGCGCAGATAGGTTTGAATTTTCTGTGCCAGCTCTTGAAAATAGGTGCTCGTGGTGCGTCCGCATCCCGGGCAGGCGATGACCATGGGGGTGAAGGAGCGCAGCCCCATGGTCTGCAGAATTTCCTGCGCGACGATGACCTCCTGTGTGCGATCGCCGTTGGGCTCGGGTGTAAGCGAGACGCGGATGGTGTCGCCGATGCCCTCCTGCAACAGCACGCTCATGGCGGCGGTGGAGGCGACGATGCCCTTGCTGCCCATGCCAGCCTCGGTCAGGCCCAGATGCAGCGGGTACTCGCAGCGGGCGGCCAGGTTGCGGTAGACCGAAATCAGGTCCTGCACGCCGCTGACTTTGGCGCTGATGATGATCATGTCGTGTCCGAGCCCGAGCTCCTCGGCGCGGCGTGCGCTTTCAAGGGCCGAGACCACGATGGCCTCGCGCGTCACCTCCAGAGCGGGCAGGGGCTGGGCGGCACGCGAATTCTCATCCATGAGGCGCGTCAGCAAGTCCTGATCCAGACTGCCCCAGTTCACCCCGATACGGACGGGCTTGGCGTGCCGGCAGGCGATCTCGATCATGTCCGCGAACTGGGGATCGCGCTTGGTTCCGCGGCCGACATTGCCGGGATTGATGCGTAGTTTCGCCAAGGCGTCGGCGCAGGCGGGGTGATCCTTGAGCAATTTGTGGCCGTTGAAATGGAAGTCGCCCACCAGGGGCACGGCGATACCCTGAGCATCCAGACGCTCGCGGATGTGGGGCAGCGCGGCGGCGGCGGCATCGTTGTTGACGGTGACGCGCACCAGTTCTGAACCGGCCCGCGCCAGCGCTCGCACCTGGGCCACGGTGGCCTCGATATCGCCCGTGTCGGTGTTGGTCATTGACTGCACCACGATGGGTGCGGCGGAACCGACTCGGATTGATCCGATTTTTACCGTTGTAGACTTACGACGCACAGCCATTGCTTTGTATCATTCGAGCTTGAACTACCGGGAAAGGCCCTATTCTAACGCGCATGGGTTTCAAGGATTCACGAATCGTCTATTCCACGGCGCTGGGCCAGCTATGCCCCAACTGCCGCCGTCCGGTGAAGGAGTGCCTCTGCCCCAAGAACGCGCCTGGCGTGGCGCGCGCCGGTCCTGTGAGGGTGGGGCGCGAAACCAAGGGCCGGGCAGGGAAGGGCGTCACCGTGGTCACCGGCCTGGGGTTGCCCGTAGCGCAGATCGAGCTGCTGGCCAAGAGCCTGAAAAAGCAATGTGGATCGGGCGGCACGGTGCGCGAGGGGATCATTGAAATTCAGGGCGATCATCGCGATACCATAGTCGCCGCCCTGGGCAAGCAGGGGATCGAGGCGAAAAAGTCCGGAGGCTAGAAGAATCCATGAATGAACCCGTATCCAATCCCGTGCGCAAGATGCTGGGCAATGTCATTTTCTTCAGCCGTTGGCTGCAGGCGCCCCTTTACGTGGGCTTGATAGCCGCCCAAGGCGTCTACGTGTATCAGTTCATGGTGGAACTGTGGCACCTGGTGACCACCGCCTCCAAGCTCACTGAAAACGAATTGATGCTGATCGTGCTGGGCTTGATCGACGTGGTCATGATCGCAAATCTCCTGATCATGGTCATCGTTGGCGGCTACGAAACCTTTGTGTCGCGGCTGAATCTGCAGTCGCATCCGGACGAGCCGGAGTGGCTGTCGCACGTGAATGCCGGTGTGCTCAAGGTCAAACTTGCCACCGCGTTGATCGGCATTTCCTCCATTCACCTGCTGCAGACTTTCATCAATGCGGAGAACAAGACCATGCCGGTGATCGGTGCGCAGGTGGTCATTCATCTGACCTTTGTGCTGTCGGCCTTTATGATGGCCTGGACTGACAAGATTTCATCGGCCGGCCGATCCACGCATTGAAATCCTGTTGTTTGAGCCGTGCGCAGATGAGGTATCATGTCCGCATCGCGACAAGAGCTGTCCGGAGAGAGTCTTTGTTCACTCAAAGACCGCCGAAGGCGCAAACGCCCGACAAACGCTCAGGCACATGAACGGCAGTCTCTCGCGATCTCTGGAGAGCGGTACGGCACAGGCCGTACCCACCGAAGGGGAACAGTGAGCCGCAGGCTTGATGCCGCCGTCTCGCTCGATCTCTCAGGTTGAAAGGACAGAGGGGCGGCAGGAATTTCTTGCCGTCGCTTGGTTCGCACTTGAGAAGACCTATGGGCCTGAAAACACCTCTGTTCGACACGCATGCGGGCGCCGGCGCAAAGATCGTCGATTTCGGCGGTTTCGACATGCCTTTGCATTACGGCTCGCAGCTGGAAGAACATCGCGCCGTGCGCGATGGCGCCGGCATGTTCGATGTTTCGCACATGTGCGTCATCGATATCCGCGGCGGGCGCGCACGCCCCTTCCTGCGCCATCTGCTGGCCAACGACGTCGCCCGGCTGCGCAATCCGGGCAAGGCGCTGTACACGTGCATGCTTAACCCCGCCGCCGGCATCATCGATGACTTGATCGTGTATTTTCTCGACGAGCAGTGCTTCAGGCTCGTGGTCAATGCCGGGACGCGCGGCAAGGACCTGGCGTGGATACGGGCGCAGTCCGCGCCTGAATCGCTGCAGATCATCGAGCGCACCGACCTTGCGATGCTCGCGGTGCAGGGCCCCAGGGCGCGTGAACTGACTGCGCGGCTGCTGCCTGAGGCGCTGCGCGCCGAGGCGCTGGCGCTGGGAGTATTCAGTGGCGCGCAGATCGGCAACTGGTTCATCGCACGCACCGGCTACACCGGCGAGGACGGATTCGAGATCATGATCCCGGCCGCCGATGCGCCACGTCTCTGGGCGGGGCTGCAAGCGCAGGGCGTGGCGCCGGCCGGGCTCGGCGCGCGCGATACACTGCGTCTGGAGGCCGGCATGAGCTTGTACGGCAATGACATGGACGAGTCACACAATCCGCTGGAATCCGGGCTGGCTTGGACCGTGGCTTTCGAGCCGGCAGATCGGGATTTCATCGGCCGTGCCGCGCTGGAAAAAATCCGCGCCGCGCCGTCGCGGCACATAGTCGGACTGCTGCTCGAGGATCGCGGCGTGCTGCGCAGCCACCAGAGCGTGCAGACCGGTGCAGGTCCGGGTGAAATCACCAGCGGGGGGTTTGCTCCCACCTTGAATCGATCCATCGCGCTGGCGCGTGTGCCCATCGGCGCCGCCTCACCCGTGCACGTGGACGTCCGCGGCAAGCTCCTCGCCGCCCGTATCGTCAAGCCGCCGTTCGTGCGCAACGGCAAAGCCCTCATTTCACTTTGATCCTCAAAAGGAAGATCCGATGAGCAATGTGCCAAGCGATTTGAAATACACCACGAGCCACGAATGGGTGCGCCCACTACCGGACGGGCGCGTCGAAATCGGGATCACCGATCACGCGCAGTCGGCATTGGGCGATCTGGTGTTCATCGACGTGCCTGCCGCCAAGCGCACGCTTGCCTCGGGCGAGGCATGCGCGGTGGTGGAATCGGTGAAAGCTGCTTCTGATGTTTACAGTCCGGTCAGCGGCGAGGTCAGCGAAAGCAATCCGCGGCTGGCCGATACGCCCGAACTGCTGAACCAGGACCCGTATGGCGCCGGCTGGCTGACGCGCCTGACGCTGTCCTCGCCTGGCCAGCTCGCAGGATTGCTCGATGCCGCCGGGTACGCAAAGTTCCTGGACGAAGAGAGCACCTGAAGGTTACCCATGGCCTACATTCCCCATACGGACGCTGACATCCGCGCCATGCTGGACGTGATCGGCGCGCGCAGCACCGAAGAACTGTTCGACGAGATTCCCGCGCACCTGAAAATCAAGGCGCTGGAGGGTGTGCCGGCGGCATTGTCCGAGATGCAGATCACGCGTCTGATGAACGAGCGCGCCTGCGCCGACGGCCGTGCCTTGAACTTCATTGGTGCAGGCGCTTATGAACACTACATCCCGGCGCCGGTCTGGGCGATCGCAACGCGCGGGGAGTTTTATTCCGCTTACACGCCCTATCAGGCTGAGGCCAGTCAGGGCACGCTGCAGCTCATTTACGAGTTTCAGACCATGATGGCGGCCCTCACCGGCATGGAGGTGTCCAATGCCTCCATGTACGATGGCGCGTCGGCGCTTGCGGAAGCCTCTCTTATGGCGGTGCGGGCGCATCGCAACTCCCAGTCGAAGCGTATCCTGGTGCCGCGCACGCTGAATCCGACCTATCTGAAAGTGGCGCGAGCGATCGCGGGCAATCAGAACATCGTGTTCGTCGAGGCGGATTTCGATCGCGCCACGGGCTGCATGATGCCGCAATCGCTGCAGACGCATGAGGGACAGGATTTCGCCGCGCTGGTGCTGCAGCAGCCGAATTTTTTCGGCAATCTCGAAGATGTCCGCGCGCTTACCGACTGGGCTCACCGGCAGAACATGCTGGTGATCGCGGTGGTCAACCCGACCTCGCTGGCGCTGCTCGAGGCGCCGGGACGCTGGGGTGAGAGCGGCGCGGACATCGTTTGCGGTGAAGGGCAGCCGTTGGGCGTGCCGCTGTCCTCAGGCGGGCCGTACTTCGGTTTCATGACCACGCGCATGCAGCTGGTGCGGCAGATGCCCGGGCGCGTCGTCGGGCGCACCCTGGATGCCGAGGGCCGGCCGGGTTTCACGCTGACGCTGCAGGCGCGCGAGCAGCATATCCGGCGCACCAAGGCCACCTCCAATATCTGCACCAATCAGGGATTGCTGGTCACCGCCGCCACGATCTACATGACGTTGATGGGCGCCGAAGGATTGGCGCGTGTCGCGGCCGCAAGCCTGCAGCGAACGCAGGATCTGGTGACGGCACTGACCCGGATCAAGGGCGTGCGCGCGGCGTTCAATTCACCGCGATTTCACGAGGCCGTGCTGCAGCTGGACCGCCCTGTCGCGCCTGTGCTTGCGGAACTGGCGCAGCGCGGCGTCATCGGCGGATTGGACATCTCCGCGCAGTTTCCGGAACTTGGCCACGCGCTGCTGGTCTGTGCAACCGAGACCAAATCGCAGGACGACATCGATGCTTACGCGAACCTGCTGCGCGATGTGCGCGGCGCGGCTTAAGATTTCAACAAGGCCAACATGAACGAACTCAAAGCACGCGAACCCGTCATATTCGACCTCAGCCAGCCTGGCCGCAACGCAGCCGCGCAAATGGTTGCGTCGGTGCCCGGCGATGCGCAAATTCCGCAAAGCCTGCGGCGAGGCAGCCCGCCGCTGTTGCCACAGGTCTCCGAGCTGCAGGCCGTGCGTCATTTCACGCGGCTGTCGCAGCTGAATTTCTCCATCGACACGCATTTCTATCCGCTTGGCTCCTGCACCATGAAGTACAACCCGAAGGCCTGCAATTCGCTGGCGATGCTGCCGGAATTCCTGGGGCGGCATCCCCTGGGGCCGGAAACGCATGGGCAAGGGTTTCTGGCGTGCATGTATGAGCTGCAGGACATGCTCAAGGAAGTCACGGGCATGCAGGCGGTGAGCCTGACGCCCATGGCCGGCGCGCAGGGAGAGTTCGCGGGCGTCGCCATGATCCGCGCCTATCATCGCGCGCAGGGCGATCTGGCGCGCAACGAGATCATCGTGCCCGAGGCGGCGCACGGCACCAATCCGGCGACGGCGACGATGTGCGGCTGCAAGGTTCGTGAAGTTCCCTGCGATGCGAACGGCGATGTGGATATCGACGCGCTGAAAGCGGCGGTCGGGCCGCAGACCGCCGGCATCATGCTCACCAACCCATCCACGCTGGGAGTGTTCGAGCGCAAGATTCTGCAGGTCCGGCAGATCGTTCAGGACGCGGGCGGCCTGCTGTATTACGACGGCGCCAACCTGAACGCGATCCTTGGCAAGGTGCGGCCCGGCGACATGGGCTTCGATGTCATTCACATGAACCTGCACAAAACCTTTTCCACGCCACACGGCGGCGGCGGGCCGGGCTCCGGCGCCGTTGGCGTTTCCAAGCGCCTGGCGCCGTTCATGCCCATACCGGTCGTATACAAGGAAGGCGGGCGCTATCGCTGGGCCGCCGAAGCCGATCTGCCGCAATCCATCGGGCGGCTGTCGGGTTTCATGGGCAATGCGGGCGTGAATCTGCGCGCGTACGTGTACATGCGCATGCTGGGCCGCGAGGGCATGGTGCGCGTGGCGGAATTCGCCGCGCTGAATGCAAACTATCTGCTCGCGCGCCTGCGCGATGCGGGCTACGATCCGGCCTACCCTGAGCGTCGCGCCAGCCATGAATTCATCATCACCTTGAAGCGCCAGAATCGCGAGTATCAGATCACCGCCATGGACGTCGCCAAGCGGCTGCTGGACCATGGCTTTCACGCGCCAACTACCTATTTCCCATTGCTGGTGCCCGAATGCCTGCTAATCGAGCCGACTGAAACCGAGGCGAAGGAGGACCTGGACGGTTTCGTCGAGGCGATGATCGATATTTTGCGTGAAGCCGAGCACGATCCCGAGAAACTGCGCACCGCTCCGCATACAATGCCGCTGCGGCGACTGGATGATGTGCGCGCCGCGAGACAGCTCGACCTGACATGGAAACCCGCCGCTTAACCCTCACTTTAGAGAATTCCGCCTACAATGATCGACCGACAAAAGCCCACCGGGCTGCTGCGCATTGCGCGTGCATTCGGCTACTCGCTGCAGGGTTTCATGCATGCATGGCGTGAAGAAGCCGCGTTTCGACAGGAAGTATCGTTGTCATTGGCGGTGATTCCGGCCGGTTTGTACCTGGGAAATTCGGGGGTGGAGCGCGCACTGCTGGTTGCGCCCATGCTGTTCATCCTGGTGGTCGAAATATTGAACAGCGCCGTGGAAGCCGTGGTCGACCGGGCCGGAATGGAGCGTCATCCGCTCGCCGGCATGGCCAAAGACATGGGATCCGCGGCCGTGATGCTCAGCTTCGTGCTGCTGGGCGCCATATGGCTGCTCATTCTGTCGGATCACTAGAGTGCCCTCAATGCCAGTCATTGCTCGTTGTGCGCTGTTGCTTGCGCTGTGTGGGGGTGGCGCTGCGCAGGCTGCTGCCGTCCGGCCCGTCCCTGCCGCCTCGACCGCCACCTGGGCGCAGACCATCGAGAACATTTCCAGCGCGGTGGTCACGATCCAGATCGACAGCACCCGCGCCTTCGATACCGAGTGGAACACCACGGCACAGGCCACGGGCTTCGTCATTGACGCCGAGCGCGGGTTGATTCTGACCAATCGGCATGTCGTCACGCCCGGCCCGGTGACGGCGCAGGCCACGTTTCAGAATCGCGAAGAAGTGCAGCTGTTCCCGGTGTACTTCGATCCGGTGCACGACTTCGGCATTTATCGCTACGATCCCAAGAAACTCAAGTTCATCTCGCCGGCGCAGTTGCCGCTCTACCCGCAAGGCGCGGTGATCGGCCGCGAGATTCGCGTTGTCGGCAATGATGCCGGCGAACAGCTCTCCATCCTGTCCGGAACGCTGGCGCGGCTGGATCGTGAAGCGCCCGAATACGGCTACGGCAAGTACAACGATTTTAACACGTTCTATTATCAGGCAGCCTCAGGCACCTCCGGCGGATCCTCCGGCTCTCCGGTCATCGACGTCGAGGGTCGTGTCGTGGCGCTGAACGCCGGCGGCGCCACCGATGCCGCCTCCAGCTTCTATCTGCCGCTGCACGCCGTGGTGCGCGCCATCCGCTACATTGATGCGGGTCAGGCGGTGCCGCGCGGCACGCTGCAGACCGTGTTCCATTACACGCCTTACGATGAATTGCGGCGCCTCGGATTGTCAGCCGATCTGGAAGCGCAGATGCGCAAAGACTACCCCAAACTTACCGGCATGCTGGTGGTGGCCGAAGTCCAGCCTGGATCGGCGGCCGACGGCGTGCTGGTGCCTGGGGATATCCTTACGCGCATCGGCGATCGGCCGGTGCCGGAGTTCTTCGCGCTCGAGGATCTGATCGACAGCAACGTGGGCAAGAGCTTGCAAGTGGAGGTGCAGCGCGGCGGCCAGACGCTCACGCGCGCGCTCAGCGTTGAGGATCTGCACGCCATCACTGCGGACGAATATCTGGAGTTCGGCGAAGCCGTCGTGCACACGCTGTCGTATCAACAGGCGCGGCATTTCAACCTGCCCATCAAGGGCGTTTACGTGGCCAATCCCGGCTACGTCTTCGCCAGCGCCGGCGTTCCGCGCGCGGCGCTGATCAGCGCATTCAACGGCCAGAGCGTCGATAAGCTGGCGGATTTCGAGAAGGCATTGTCCGGGTTGGCGGACGGCGCTCGTGCGACCGTGCGCTTTGTGACCCTTGAAGACCCGCGTTCGGTGCAACTGAAGGTGGTGCGCATCGACCGGCGCTGGTTTCCGGCGCACAAATGCAAACGCGACGACAGACTTGGGCTGTGGCGCTGCGTGGATATCCCGGACGGGAAGGTCGCTGCCGCGCCAGCGCCGGCAAGCACGCATTTTTCCAGATCCGGCGATGCGCGCCTGGACCGCCTCGCGCCTTCGCTGGTGATGGTCGGCTTCGACATGCCGTACTCGGTGTCCGGCGTCACCGAAAAGCATTATCACGGCACCGGCGTCATCGTGGACACCAAACGCGGACTGGTCGTGCTCGATCGCAACACCGTGCCGGTTTCCATGGGCGACATCCACGTGACCTTCGGCGGTACGGTCGAGGTGCCCGGCAAGGTGGTGTTCGTGCACCCACTGCACAACCTGGCGGTGATTTCCTACGATCCGAAGGCGATTGGCGACACGCCGGTGCGCGCCGCTACGCTCTCGAGCAAGGAATTGCGCCCCGGCGATGACGTCTGGGCGGTCGGCCTGCGCGATGACCTGAAGCTCATGTCGCAGAAGACCCAGGTTTCCAGCGTCGATGCTGCCTCGTTTCCCTTGTCCAGCACGCTGCGGTTCACCGACAGCAATCTGGAGGTCGTCAGCCTGGTGAACGCTCCGCGCGACTACGACGGCGTGCTGGCCAACGACAAGGGCGAGGTCCAGGCTCTGTGGTCGAGCTTCGCATTCGAGTCCCAGCGCACACTACAGCAGGTCAATCGCGGCATTCCGGTGGATCTGGTCACCGAAATGATTGCGGTGGTGACGCAAGGACGGCCGCTGTATTCGCTCGAAGCCGAGTTCGAGCTGATGCCGCTCGCCAGCGCGCGCAAATTGGGATTGCCGGATTCCTGGGTGCATCGAATCGAAGATCATGATCCCGAACGCCGCCAGGCATTGAGCGTGAATCGCCCGGTGGCCGGGTCGCCGGCGTCCTCGCTGCTGCAGGCCGGCGACCTGATCCTCGCCGTCGATGGCAACATCGTGACGCGCTTCCGGGAAGTCGAGCACGCGGTGCAAAGCCCCAGCGTGAGCGTCACGCTGTGGCGCGACGGCGCCGAAAAAACCGTGACGGTGCGCACAGTGGCCTTGAGCGGCGGGGATCTGGGCCGCGTGCTGGTGTGGGCGGGCGCCACGCTGCAGGCGCCGCACCGTGCGATGGCGGCACAGCGCGGCATCGATCTGGACGGCGTATTCGTCGCGTATTTTTATTATGGCTCGCCTTCCACTCGCTATGGATTGTACGCCGGACGGCGCATCACCGAAGTCGACGGGCAGCCCACTCACGATCTGGATGCCTTCATCGCCGCCGTGCGCGGCAAAGCGGACCGCTCCTCGGTGCGGCTGAAGACCATCGCCTGGAACGGGCAGGTCGATGTCATCACGCTGAAGCTGGACAAGCATTATTGGCCTGCGTACGAGCTTACGCGGCAGCCTGAGGGTGGCTGGTTGAGAACTGCATTCGATTCGCCGGGCGACGCGCTGCTATACTGAGCGCATGCACAAGGCGGCGCCTCGCCATGCTCTGATAGGGCTCCTTTGGTCTGCATTCTTTGCTTGCGGGCATGTATCGCCCGCGCTGGCCGCCGGGGTTCAAATCAACCTCATCGCAGCCGATGGCCGGCCCGTAGCCGACGCGGTGGCCACCGCGACGCCCATCGGCGCCGTGCCCAAGCGGCCGCGCGAACGCAAGAGCACCGCCATGGACCAGTTGAACAAGGCCTTCGTGCCGCAGGTGCTGGTGGTCGAGTCGGGCACGTCAGTGGATTTTCCGAACAACGATTCGGTCAGTCACCAGGTCTATTCCTTTTCACCGGCCAGGAAGTTTCAACTCTCCCTCTACAAAGGTGAACTGCATGCGCCCGTGCAGTTCGACACACCGGGACTGGTGGTCCTGGGATGCAATATCCACGACAGCATGGTCGGCTACATCTACGTCGCCGATACGCCGTATTTCGGCAAGACGGACCGGGCCGGGATCTTGCGGCTGGATCAGGTGCCGCGCGGGCGCTATCGCATCCAGGTGTGGAGTCCGAGCATTGCCGATGAGCCTGGTTCGATGAGCAAGGATTTGGAGGTGGAAGAGAGCGGCGAGAGCGCCGTGAGTTTCCGGCTGCGGAAGCCGCTGCGTTCCGTGCCGCAACCGCGGCCGCACCCCGAAGGGTGGGATGCCTACTGATGCCGCCGCAGCCTGCAAGACTTGCACAGCGGCTGAGCGTAGCGCTGCTCATGATCCCGGCGGCAGCCTCGGCCGGCGATCGGCTGGACCTGCAGGGCTTGATCGACGTGCGCGCCGTTTATGCCGACGGGACCACCTCATTTCTGGATGGTGGTTCGGGCCGCCTGCGATTCGATCCGGATCATCAGGGCATCCGTATCGGGCGGGTGATGCTGGCCGCTCGCTACCGGCTCGATGACACGTGGACGTTCAACGCCGTCGGCGGCAGTTACGGGGATCACGACAAGCACGCGGTGGATCTGACCGAAGCCTGGTTTGAGGCCCGGCCTTTCCCCAGCGGTGCGGTGCGCTACAAAGTGCGCATCGGCGCATTTCAATTGCCGGCGTCGCTGGAAAACCGTTCGGTGGGATGGACCACGCCGTATTCCCTGTCTTCTTCGGCCATCAATACCTGGCTGGGGGAGGAGATCCGCATCATCGGCACCGAGTTCGAAGCGAAGTGGCTGGGCGCGAGCCGCGGCTACTACGGCGAGGTGGCGTTCACGGCGGGCATCTACGGGTGGAACGATCCGGCCGGCGTTCTTATCGCCAGCCGTGGCTGGGCCTCGGGCGATCGGCAGTCCACGCTGTTCGGCACGCTGGGGCGGCCACCGCAGGCGTTTTACCGAGAGATGGACGGGCGGCCCGGTTACTACGCCGGCTTGTCATGGAGGCATCACGAGCGTTTCGAGTTGCGCGCGCTGCGCTATGACAATCGCGCCGATCCGGCCGCGACCAATTCCGATGACATCGCCTGGCGCACGCAGTTCACGAGTCTGGGCGCACGCTGGGAACCGGATGATCGCTGGACGCTGATCGTGCAGTCTTTGCACGGCCGCACCTATGTGGGGCCAGACGGCAATCCGGATTATCAGTTTGCGCAGCGTTTTCGATCCTGGTTTGTACTGGGCAGCGCACAGTTCGGCGCCGAACGGCTGACGCTGCGCCGTGATCATTTTTCGACACGGCAGTACGCCGGATTCTACGGCCCGCCGGCCGATGACCAGGGCAATGCGCTGGCATTTGCCTATCTGCATGACTTCGACCGGCACTGGCAAGCTGTCGGAGAATGGCAACAGGTTCACAGCCGCTTTCCGCCGCGAATCTACTTTGGCGTACCGGAGTCGATCAACGAGACACAGATTCAACTCAGCGTGCGGTATCGCTTCAACCTGCAGCGGTAGGGTTGCGCGAGTCTTGTTATGATGACGCCCGTGGTACGAGCTCCCCAGACATTGATTGAAGAAGCCGTCGAGACGTTGCGCGCCGGCAACCTCGTGGCATTTCCGACCGAAACCGTCTACGGTCTGGGCGCCAATGCCTCCGATCCGGCGGCGGTGCGTAAAATCTTCGACCTCAAGGGCCGTCCGCCGGATCACCCGGTGATCGTGCACCTGGACAACCCCCGCTATCTGCACCGCTGGGTCAGCGACATGCCGCCGATGGCCAAAGCGCTGGCGGATGAATTCTGGCCGGGCCCGCTGACCTTGATATTGCCCAAAGCGGAGAACGTCAACGACATCGTCACCGGCGGGCAGAGCAGCATCGGAATCCGCGTGCCCTCGCACCCCATGGCGCAGCAATTGCTGACGGCCTTCGGCGGCGGCATTGCCGCGCCGTCCGCCAACCGCTACGGCCGCCTCAGTCCGACTCGTCCCGAGCATGTGAAGGAAGAGTTTGGCGATGCACTGGATATGATCCTCGACGGCGGTGAATCGCTCATCGGACTGGAATCCACCATTGTGTCCTGCCTGAACAACGAACCGCGCATGCTGCGGCCCGGCTTTATCACCCGCTCGCAGCTGGAAAGGGTGGTCGGTTCAGTGGCGGTACGCGCTGAAACGGGAGAAAATCCAGGGTTGGACGCGTCGCCTCGCGTTCCGGGGGACCGCACGCTGCATTATGCGCCGCTGACACCGCTGGAAATCGTGCCCATCGAGCAACTCGAGCGGCGTGCCGGCGAGATCACCGCGCGTCGCGAAAAAGTTGCCGTGCTCGCGCTGCGTCCGCCGCTGCAGACCCAGCGCAACATGACCTGGATCAACGCCGGCAAGAAGGCCGACACGTATGCGCACAATTTGTACAATCACCTGCGCACCCTGGACCGCGCCGGCTGCGTGAAAATCCTCGTGCAGGAAGTGCCGGGCGATGAACGGTGGGCGGCCATCCGCGACCGCTTGCGCCGCGCGTGTGGAGCTGGTGGGGAGGCATTGGAAATCAGTGCTGCCTGATACCCTCGCGAGCGCCTGGGAGCCGGACATCGAGCCCTTGCTGCCCGCCGAGCAGGACCCGTTTTCCGCCGCCGCGGTGCGTTGCCTGGTCGAGCGCTTCGGCTCGCCGCTGTTCATCATCGATGCCGAGCGCGTGCGGCGGCAATACGCGGCCCTGGCCGCCGCGTTGCCCGGCGTCGATCTGCATTACGCACTCAAGCCCCTGCCGCATCCGTCGGTCGTGGCCGCGCTGCGCGACGCCGGCGCATATTTTGATCTGGCCACCACCGGCGAGGTGGACCTGGTGCGCAAGCTGGGCATCGCGCCCGAACGCTGCATTCATACGCATCCGATCAAGCGCGACATCGACATCCGCAACGCCCTGGCCTTCGGTGTGCGGCACTTCGTGGTCGACAATGCCGATGAGCTGCGTAAATTCGTCCGCCACCGCAACCACTGTTCGCTGCTGATCCGGGTCTCCTTCCGCAGCCCCGATGCGCTGTGCGATCTGTCGCGCAAGTTCGGTTGCGATCCGCAGGCCGTGGCCGAGTTGCTGGAACTGGCCTCGCGTTTGGAACTCGACGTGTGCGGACTGTCGTTTCATGCGGGCTCGCAGGCGCTGGATCCGGGCATGCACGTGCAAGCCATCGACGTATGCCGCGGCCTGCTGCCCGTGGCCAGCGAGCGCGGGTTCGAGTTGTCCGTGCTCGACATCGGCGGCGGATTTCCGGTCGACTACGGCAAGGGCGCGGTGGACCTCGATGGGTTTTGTGCGCCCATCCGCCAGGCGCTGGCGGCATGGCCGCGCGGCATCCGCCTCATCGCCGAACCGGGGCGGTTCATCGTTGCGCCCGCTGCGATTGATGTGACCTCGGTCATGGGCCGCGCGCAGCGCGACGGACGCTGGTGGTACTACCTTGACGATGGCCTTTACGGCTGTTTCAACGGGCAACTCTTCGATCACGTCAAGTACCCGATCACCGCGTTGGTGGAGCCGGGACCGCTGTATCCGTCGGTCCTCGCAGGACCCACCTGCGACAGCATCGATGTAATCGATGACAACATCGACCTGCCCATGCTGCAGGCGGGCGATCTGGTGGTGGGCAACGTGATGGGCGCCTACACCTGGTGCAGCG
>JANXOV010000038.1 GCA_025357635.1 Pseudomonadota bacterium | reverse complement strand
GGCTGTGCAGGCGCTGCTGTATGACGCGGTCGACCTCTTGAAAATCAGTGGCAACGAGCGCGCGTATTTTTTCTAATTTCATGAAAGACTCATGGCAAGACGACATGTTACCGAAGAAAACGCGTCGCCGAAGCCGTCCCTGCGTTTTTCACCAAAACGGAGCGGGAGCCAGCAGCTCCCTTGAAGCCACCGTTCCGGGGTCGGAATTGACCCAAACCCCGTCCCGAAGTACAATTCGCGGCTATTTTTCGGGCCGACCGGCCCGGTAGCTGGAGTCCCTATTATGTATGCCGTGATCGCCACTGGCGGTAAGCAATACCGCGTCAAAGAAGGCGCCGTGGTTCGCATCGAGAAGCTCGAAGCCGAACAAGGTTCAAACGTCGAGTTCAAGCAAGTGCTGCTGGTGGGTGCGGGCGCCGAGGTTAAGCTGGGCACCCCGTACATTACCAGTGCGACCGTCACGGCCACGGTGGAGAAGCACGGCAAGGGCGATAAGGTGCGCATCGTGAAGTTCCGCCGCCGCAAGCACTACAAGCGTGAAGGCTCGCATCGTCAGCCCTATACCGACGTGAAGATCAAGGAGATCATCCATGGCGCATAAGAAAGCAGGCGGCAGTACCCGCAACGGCCGCGATTCGCATTCCAAGCGATTGGGTGTGAAGAAGTTCGGTGGTGAGCAGGTTGCTTCCGGAAACATCCTCATCCGTCAGCGCGGAACGCAGTATCGCCCCGGCGTCAACGTCGGCATCGGCACGGATCACACCTTGTTTGCCACTGCGCACGGCAAGGTGGAGTTCAAGATCAAAGGCGCTGAGAAGAAAATGTACGTCAACGTCATCTCCGGCTAGAGATGTCGCCCGCGGGCTTCAGCGCTCGCAATTCCACTGCAAGGGGACGGGCCAACACCCGTCCCCTTTTTAATTGTGCGCCCGGCAGGGCGCACTCACTGGGAGGTGAAAGTCCTCTACATGCCCGGTAAGGGGAAATGTTAGCCGGACGGCAAGGGTGTCTCGGGCGACTGGGAATCCGGAGGAAGCCGCAGGCAAAGCGCTGGTTCGAGGAACACGAAGCGGATAGAGGCGGCGTATTGGGATGAGGCGGCAATTATCGTCAAAGTCCAATGCTTACACGGAACGATACGACGTATATCCGACGGACATAAGCGTGAAGGTGAGTGTGCAATACCCGGGGAGATCTGCAAGCGTGCCGATGAGGCTATGGGGATCGAGAGATTCCCAGAGGCGTATGCAGAAGTCAGCTTCAGGCCATAGTAGGCGCTTAGGCTGCAAGCCTTGCACCGAAGGGCCGAACAGCGAAGACCGAGAGTAGGACGGATGATCTCGATGCAACGCGATGAAGCAGAAGCACTCGCAAGGGTGGCCGAGGCGGGGGGTGCAGGCCGGAAGCTGAGCACGAAGCGCAGCGGTGCGGAGCGTTGCACGGCGGCATCTGGGCGAACCAAATCGGAGGACCACACGCTGATGGAGGCGGTGGTGGAACGCGGCAACTTGCAGGCGGCGTATCAACGGGTGGTCAATAACGAAGGTGCGCCGGGCGTGGATGACGTGCGGATACCGGAGTTCAAAGACTGGCTGAAGATGCATTGGCCCAGTGTGAAGACAGCGTTATTGGAAGGTCGCTATATGCCACGACCGGTACGCCGAGTGGATATCCCGAAGCCTTCTGGCGGGATACGAACCTTGGGCGTGCCGACACTGGTGGACCGACTGATCCAGCAGGCTCTGCACCAAGTGCTGCAGCCGCTGTATGAGCCCACGTTCTCGGAAGGCAGTTTCGGCTTTCGTCCGGGACGCGGGGCGCAGCAAGCGGTGCGCAAAGCACGAGAGTACATCTTCGAAGGCAAGCGCTGGGTGGTGGATATCAATTTGGAGAAGTTCTTTGATCGAGTCAACCATGATGTGCTGATGGCGCGGGTGGCCAGGCAGGTCAGCGATGCACGGGTACTGAAGCTGATCCGGCGGTTCTTGGAGGCCGGGATGATGAGTGAGGGGTTGGTGGAGGCGCGCAGGCAAGGCACGCCGCAAGGCGGGCCGCTCTCGCCGCTTCTGTCGAACATTTTACTCAATGACCTGGACCAGGAATTGGAACGACGGCAACTGGCGTTCTGCCGCTACGCCGATGACTGCAACATCTATGTGCGCAGTCGCGTGGCGGGGGAGCGGGTGATGCGGGGCGTCAGGGTGTTCCTCGAGGATGTCTTGAAGCTGCGTATCAACACCAAGAAAAGTGCGGTGGCGCGGCCGTGGGAGCGAACCTTCCTCGGGTACAGTGTTACCGTGCAGCGCCAGAGTCGTCTACGGATAGCAGCGCAGAGCGTGCAGCGGCTGATGCAGAAGGTACGCGACTTACAGCGTATCGGGCGTGGCCGATCGTTGGTCCACACCATCAATGAACTCAATCCGCTATTGCGGGGCTGGATCAATTACTTCCAGTTCAGCGAGGGCAAAGGGATCTTGGAGGACTTGGATGGCTGGGTGCGACAGCGACTGCGATGTCTGCTGTGGAAGCAATGGAAACGTCCGGCCACCCGAGCGCGCAAGTTGCGCGGCTTGGGGCTGGATGAGGAGCGTGCCCGCACCAGTGCGGGTAACGGTCGGGGTTCGTGGTGGAACGCCGGCGCGTCCCACCTGAATCAGGCATTGCCAGCAGCTTACTTCACACACAAGGGGCTGGTCTCGCTGATGGGCACCCATCAGCGGCTCCAGAGTTTACGTTGAACCGCCGGATGCGGAACCGCACGTCCGGTGGTGTGGTAGGGCGGTGAGCGTAAGCTCACCCCCTACCCGATTATGAAGTTCATCGACGAAGCCAAACTGAAAATCCAAGCCGGCAACGGCGGGCGCGGCTGCGTGAGTTTTCGCCGTGAAAAGTTCATGCCCTTCGGTGGTCCGGACGGGGGCGATGGCGGCATGGGCGGCAGCGTGTATCTCAAGGCGGTCGAAGGCTTGAATACGCTGGCGGATTTCCGGATTCAGCGCACTTACAAAGCCAAGAACGGCGAAAGCGGCAGCGGCAACGATTGCACGGGTCATGGCGGCGCGGATATCCATGTCCCGGTCCCCATCGGCACGGTGATCACCGATACCGACACCCAGGAACAGCTGGGTGATCTGACGGCCGATGGCCAGGAATTGCTGGTCGGTAAAGGCGGGAAGGGCGGTTGGGGCAATACGCGCTTCAAGTCCAGCACCAACCGCACGCCGCGCAAGGCCGGCATGGGCCTGCCGGGCGAGACGAGACTGCTGGCGTTGGAGCTCAAACTCATTGCCGATGTGGGGTTGCTGGGTCTGCCCAATGCCGGCAAATCAACGTTGATCCGTGCGGTGTCCGCCGCGCGTCCCAAGGTAGCGGACTACCCGTTCACCACCTTGTTTCCGAACCTGGGCGTGGTGTCGGTGGGACCGGGCCGCAGCTTCGTCATGGCCGACATCCCCGGTGTCATTGAAGGCGCAGCCGAAGGCGCAGGTCTTGGCATCCGCTTCCTTAAGCATCTGCAGCGCACGCGCGTGCTGCTGCACCTCGTCGACATCAGCCCGCCGGATCCGGAGGCTGATCCGGTCAAGGATGCGCGCACCATCATTTCGGAACTGAAGAAGTTCGCCAAGGACCTGGCTGCCAAGGAACGCTGGCTGTTGATCAACAAGGTCGACCTGCTCGACCCTGCCGAGGCCACCAAACGAACCAAGGACATCGTTCGGCGTTTGCGCTGGAAGGGTCGGGTGTTTCAGATCTCCGGCGCCACGGGTGCCGGCACGAATGAGCTGAAGATGGAAGTGATGCGATACCTGGATGAACATCCGCGCACGGGTGCAACACCCACGGATTGACCCAGGGCGTGGCCGGCTGGCACACGCCCACGCCTTGCGTTACTTCGCGAGTGCGCGAACCTGCTTGGTCAGGCGGCTCTTGTGCCGGGCGGCCTTGTTGCGGTGAATGATGCCCTTGTTGACCATGCTGTCGATGATCGGGGTGGCTTCATTCAGGGCCTTGGCGGCATCGTCATGCTTGCCGGACTTCAGGGCCAACGTCGCTTTGCGGATGGCGCTGCGCAGTTGGGAGGTGGCCGCGTCGTTGCGGCGGCGATGAACCACCGCTTGGCGCGAGGCTTTTTCTGCAGATTTGGTATTGGCCAAAGCGGGCTCCTGGAAAATCAGCCGCGTATTTTGGGTTGGGGACCTGCGTATGTCAATGATAGGTCCGAAAGAGGCCTTGCGGGCTTGCTATAGTGTGCGCCGCCCATGAGCCGCGCCATCTTCAAGTCCACTTCCGTCGTCGGTTTGACGACATTGCTGTCGCGGGTCACCGGGATGATGCGCGATGTGGCGCAGGCGCAGCTGTTTGGCGGCGGGCCCATCGCCGATGCCTTTCTGGTCGCCTACAAGATCCCCAATTTCCTGCGCCGTCTGTTCGCTGAAGGCGCGTTTTCGCAGTCCTTCGTGCCGGTGGTGTCGCAGTACAAGCACCAGAACACGCAGGAAGAGGTCAAAGAACTGATCAGCGGCGCAGCCGGCACCCTGGGGCTGGCGCTGTTCGTGATCACGGTGGCCGGGGTTATCGGCGCACCGCTCATCATCTGGGCCTTTGCCCCCGGTTTTGCGCACGATGGGGGGCGCTATGACCTTGCCGTGGAAATGCTGCGGCTGACTTTCCCATACCTGTTTTTCATCTCCCTCACGGCCTTGGGCAGCGGCGTGCTCAACAGTTACGGCAGCTTCGGACCGCCGGCGTTCACGCAAGTGCTGATGAATCTGATCATGATCGTGGCGGCGGTGTGGATCGCGCCGCATTTCGACAATCCGGGTCTGGTGCTGGCCGTGGCGGTGTTCGTGAGCGGTGCCGTGCAGGTGGCCTTTCAAGTGCCCTTCATTCTGAAGCTGAAGCTCCTGGGCTGGCCGCGCTGGCGTTGGGACCACGCCGGCGTGCGCAAGGTCGGCAGGCTCATGGTGCCGGGCATCCTGGGCTCCTCCATGGCGCAGGTAAGCCTGCTGCTGGATACGCAGATCGCCTCCTTCCTGGTCACCGGCAGTGTCACCTGGATGTATTTCGCCGACCGGCTGGTCGAGTTCCCGTTGGGGGTTTTCAGCATTGCGCTGGCCACGGTGATCCTTCCCAGCTTGTCCGGCCATCATGCCGCAGAAGCCCCGGAGCGCTTCTCCAACACGCTGGATTGGGCATTGAAGCTGGTGGTCATCATGGTGCTGCCGGCCGCCGTGGCGCTGTTCTTCCTGGCCGGCCCGCTGACGGCGACCTTTTTCGGGCATGGCCGGTTTAGCGACTTCGACGTCACCATGAGTTCCTATGCGCTCATGGCCTATTCCTTCGGCCTGCTGGGCTTCAGCTTCGTCAAGGTACTGGCACCCGGGTATTTCGCCCGTCAGGACACGCGCACGCCGGTGCGGGTGAGCCTCGTGTCCCTCGGCGTCAACATCGGCTTGAACGTCGCGGTGGTCGCGCCGCTGGTCTACTTCAAGAAACTGCCCGCGCCGCATGCCTTTCTGGCGCTCTCCACCGGCATTTCGGCCTGCGTCAACTCGGCTCTGCTGTACCGGGGCCTGCGCCGCGCGCAGGTACTCAAGCCCACGGCCGGCTGGCCCGCGCTGTTGCTGCGCGTTCTGGGCGCCAGCGCCATCATGGCGGCGCTGCTGTGGTGGCTCGCCGGTGACCTGCAGTCCTGGTTTGCGATGCGCACCTGGCAGCGGGTGGCGCACATCGGTATCTGTGTAGCGGCGGGCCTGGCAGTGTATTTTGTAGCCTTGTTTGCGGCCGGCATGCGGCCGCATCACGTGCGTCATTGAAGGCCAGCATGGAATTCGTTCGCGGCATTCACAACCTCCTGCCCCGGCATCGCGGCTGCGCGCTGACCGTGGGCAATTACGATGGCGTGCACCTGGGTCATCAGGCGATGATCGAGGTGCTGAAGGCGCGCGCCGCCGCGCTGGGCGTTCCGGCCGTGGTGCTGGCGTTCGAGCCCAGTTCGAAGGAGTTTCTGGACCCGGTCAACGCGCCGCCGCGGCTGACGCGCTGGCGTGAAAAATTCGTAAGCCTCGCGGCGAATGGCGTGGACCGTTTCGTCAGCCTGCATTTCGATGAGCGCGTCCGCGACATGGCACCGGATGATTTCGTGCAGCATCTGCTCATCGATGCGCTGGGCGCACGCCATATCGTGGTGGGTCCGGATTTCCGTTACGGCAGCCACGCGGCGGGAACCTACGATAGCCTGCGCGCCATGGGCCGCCGGCATGGCATTGACGTGGAGCAGATTCAAGGCATCGTCTGCGATGGCGCGCGCGTCAGCAGCACGCGCGTGCGCGAGGAACTGGCGCAGGCCGATTACGACGGCGCTGCGCGCCTGCTCGGCCGGCGTTACCACATGATGGGCCGGGTGGCGCATGGCAAGAAACTCGGCCGTGAGTTGGGATTCCCCACCGCCAATCTGCCCCTGAAGCGCAGGAAATCACCGGTGTGGGGCGTGCTGGCCGTGCGCGTGCACGGCATCGAGGGACGCGCGCTGCCGGCCGTGGCGAGTCTGGGCACACGGCCGACGGTGAATGGCGTGGAGCCGTTGCTTGAGGTGCACGTGTTTGATTTCGCCGGCGATCTGTACGGACTGCCCATTGAAGTGGAGTTCGTGCAGAAGCTGCGCGATGAGGAAAAATTTCCCACGCTGGATGCGATGGTGGCGCAGATGCAGGTCGATGCCGCGCAGGCACGCGCCGCATTGGCGCGTTCATGTTGATGTTGGTTCGACGAGCAAAGGTGTTGCGTGGCTGATTACAAGAATACGATCAACTTACCCGTTACCGATTTTCCGATGAAGGCGGATCTGTCCAATCGCGAACCGGCGATGATTGCGGCTTGGGAAGCGGATGGCTTGTACGCGAAGATTCGCGCCGCCGCCAAAGGCCGGCCCTCGTTCATTCTGCCCGATGGTCCGCCGTACGCGAATGGCTCCATCCACCTGGGACACGCCGTCAACAAGATTTTGAAGGACGTGATCGTCAAGTCGCGCACCCTCGATGGCTACGATGCACCCTACATTCCCGGCTGGGACTGCCACGGCCTGCCCATCGAAATGCAGGTGGAAAAGACGCACGGCCGGGTGGGCCAGAAGCTGGATGCGAAAGCATTCAGGGCGGCGTGCCGCGACTATGCGCTGAAGCAGGTCGACGCGCAGCGCACGGATTTCAAACGCCTGGGCGTGCTCGGCGATTGGGACAATCCGTACATGACCATGCAGCCGCGCTACGAAGCCGAGCAACTGCGCGCCTTCGCCGGCATCATCAAGAATGGCCATCTGTACAAGGGCTACAAGCCCGTGCATTGGTGCCTGAACTGCCGCTCGGCGCTGGCCGAGGCGGAAGTGGAGTATGAGGATAAGACCTCGCCCAGCATTTACGTGCGCTTCGCGGTGGCCGATGCGGCGGATCTGGCGCAGCGGTTTGGCATTGCTGCCGGCGGTGCGCCCGCAGCCATAGCCATCTGGACCACGACGCCGTGGACACTGCCGGCGAATCGCGCCGTGGCATTGCACCCCGAATTTGATTATTCATTAATCGAGTTTGACGCCGGCGCAGGCATCGAAGCGCTGGTGTTGGCCAGCGAATTGGTCGCGAAAGTGGCGGCGGTGCTGGAGATTCCCGTGGTCAGGCTGATCGCCACCGCCAAGGGCTCTTCGCTCGAAGCCCTGCAGCTGGTGCATCCGTTTTACGATCGCAACGTGCCCGTCGTTCTCGGCGAACATGTGACGCTGGATGCCGGCACCGGCGCTGTGCACACCGCGCCGGGCCATGGATTGGATGACTACGTGGTCGGACGCAAGCACAACCTCGAGGTTGACAATCCCGTGGGTGGGGACGGGCGCTTCCTTGCGGGTACGCCGCTGTTTGCGGGCGAACAGGTGTTCGATGCGAATGCACACGTTGTCGAGGTGCTCAAGGAACGCGGCCGTCTGCTCAAGGCCGAGCCTTACCAGCATTCCTATCCGCATTGCTGGCGCCACAAGACGCCGGTGATTTTTCGCGCCACGCCGCAGTGGTTCATCAGCATGGAGCAGGCCGGCCTTCGCAAGGGCGCGCTGGAAGCGATCGCGCACGTGGACTGGATGCCCGACTGGGGCGAGCAGCGCATCAGCAGCATGATCGCCAACCGCCCCGACTGGTGCATCTCACGGCAGCGCACCTGGGGCGTGCCGATTCCGCTGTTCGTGCACAAGGTCAGCGGTGAGCTGCATCCGCGCACGCAGGAAATCATCGAAGCCGTGGCCAAGCGCGTGCAGCGCGATGGCATCGATGCCTGGTTCGACGCGGACGCGGCCGACCTGATCGGCGCAGATGCGCCGGAGTATGACAAGGTCTCCGACGTCATGGACGTTTGGATGGACTCGGGCGTCATGCACCACTGTCTGTCGCAGATCCGGCCCGAGGCGACCGTGCCGGCGGATCTTTACCTGGAAGGCTCGGATCAGCATCGCGGCTGGTTTCATTCCTCGCTCCTGACCTCCATTGCGCTGCACGGCCGCGCGCCGTACCGAGCCGTGCTCACCCACGGCTTCACGGTGGATGAGAAGGGCCGCAAGATGTCCAAGTCGTTGGGCAACGTCATCCTGCCGCAGGCCGTGATGAAGAACCTGGGTGCGGACGTGCTGCGCCTGTGGGTCTCAGCCACCGACTACTCCAAAGAAATCACTGTGTCGGATGAGATTCTCAAACGCATTGCGGACTCTTATCGCCGTATTCGCAACACGCTTCGGTACCTGCTCGGCATTCTGCACGGCTTCGACCCGGCGCGGCATTCGCTGGTCTGGGACGACCTGCTCGCGCTGGATCAGTGGGCGGTGTCGCGCGCCTTTGCGATGCAGAACGAAGTGATGACGGCGTACCGCAACTACGAGCTGCACGATATCTACCAGAAGATTCACAATTTCTGCGTCGTGGATCTGAGCGGGTTCTATCTGGACATCCTCAAGGACCGGGTCTACACCACTCGCGTGGATAGCACGCCGCGGCGTTCGGCGCAGACGGCGGTGTATCACATCGCACACGCCATGGTGCGCTGGGTGGCGCCCATCTTGAGTTTCACGGCGGAGGAAACCTGGAAGCATCTGCCGGGCAAGCCAAACGCCTCGGTATTCTTGAATCAATGGCATCAGTTTCCGGCCGGCGCCGAGCGTGAGGCTGCGATCGACTGGGCTGCGGTGATTGCGCTCAAGACACAGGTGGCCGGCTTGCTGGAGAAGCTGCGCGCCGCGGGCACCATCGGCGCACCGCTGGAGGCCGAGGTCACCGTGCACGTGAACGAGGCACAGCAGAAAAAGTTTGAACCGCTGCAGGATGAGCTGCGCTTCGTGCTGATCACGAGTCAGGCGAGGCTGACGCCGACGGCGAACGGAAGCGGTTTGGCGGATGAACCGCTGGATATCGAGGTGACCCGCTCAAGTGCGCCGAAATGCGTGCGCTGCTGGCACCTGCGTGCCGATGTGGGCAGCGATCCGCGGCATCCTCAGCTATGCGCGCGCTGCGTGGTAAACGTCGAGGGCCCGGGCGAGGAGCGCAGATTCGCATGAACATACTGACCAATCGCGGCGGCGCATGGCGCTGGCTGGGCGTGAGCCTGGCCGTGATCGCCCTGGATCAATGGAGCAAGGCCTTCATCGCGCGCCACTTCACCGAGTTCGAGTTCATGAATGTGCTGCCGGTGCTGCAGATCACGCGCATGCACAACCTGGGCGCGGCATTCAGTTTCCTGGCGGACGCATCGGGGTGGCAGCGCTGGTTCTTCATCGTCCTTGCTACCACGGTGAGCCTGGGAATTCTGATCTGGATACTGCAGCTGCCGCGGCGGGGAAACGGATTGCTCTCGCCCGGGCTTGCGCTGGTGCTGGGCGGTGCCCTGGGAAATGTCATCGACCGGATCCGGCTCGGGTATGTGGTGGACTTCATCCACGTGCACTGGGAGAGCGCCTATTTTCCGGCGTTCAATGTCGCCGACTCGGCCATCACCGTGGGCGCCGCGTTCCTGCTGCTCGATGCGTTGATGGATACGGGACGTACGTCCTCGGGGCGCAAGGCGTAGATGGACATCCTGCTCGCCAATCCACGCGGGTTCTGTGCGGGAGTGGACCGCGCCATCGACATCGTCGAGCGCGCCATCGAATTGTTCGGCGCGCCCATCTATGTGCGCCATGAAGTCGTGCACAACAAATACGTGGTGGATCGGCTGCGCAACATCGGCGCCCGCTTCGTGGATGAGCTCGATGACGTGCCCGACGGTGGCACGGTGATATTCAGTGCCCACGGCGTGTCGCATGCTGTGCAGGAAGAGGCGAGGCGCCGCGCGCTCACCGTATTCGACGCCACCTGTCCGCTGGTGACCAAGGTGCACATGGAAGTCGCGCGCTATGCGCGCGAGGCCCGCGAAGTGTTCTTGATCGGCCACTCCGGGCATCCGGAAGTGGAGGGCACGATGGGGCAGTTCAACACTGCTCATGGCGGGCAGATTTATCTGGTCGAAACAGCCGAGGACGTGTTGCGACTGCCGGTGCGCAATCCCGAGCGCGTTGCCTTCGTCACCCAAACCACGCTGTCGGTGGATGACACGGCCGTGGTGGTGCAGGCGCTGCGCGATCGCTTCCCAGCCCTGCAGGCGCCGCGCCGCGAGGACATCTGCTACGCCACACAGAATCGCCAGGATGCGGTGAAGCAATTGATCGAGCGCTGCGAGGTGTTGATCGTGGTGGGCTCGGAAAGCAGTTCCAATTCCAACCGCCTGCGGGAAATCGCGGAGAAATCCGGCAAGCGAGGCTACCTGATCGACGGCGCCGAGTACCTGGACCGCAGCTGGTTCGAGGGCGTCAAGGTCGTCGGTGTCACCGCCGGGGCCTCCGCACCGGAGATTCTGGTGCGCGGCGTCATCGAAAAATTGCAGGCCTGGGGCGGCAAACTGGCCCAGGAAGTGGGCGGAACCACTGAACATGTGGTGTTTTCGCTTCCCAAACAGCTGCGCAACGTCGCAAAACAGCGCGGCAGCCTTTCGTCCATGAATTGAGCGCGTTAGAATGCGCTCGCCTGGAAGCACGCCTTAGATACGCCGACTTAGCTCAGCTGGTAGAGCACATCATTCGTAATGATGGGGTCCACGGTTCGATTCCGTGAGTCGGCACCAACTTTTGAATTGATCCTGATTGCCGACGCAAGGTTGCGAAAGTGTGCGGCTACGCGCAATCGATCATGCGCGACGAATCGTTTGCGCGGGCTGCGTGATCGATTGGA
>JANXOV010000008.1 GCA_025357635.1 Pseudomonadota bacterium | reverse complement strand
ACGGCCACAGCGACGTGGTCGGCGGGGCGCTGATCTGCAAGACCGACGAACAGTACAAGACCTATGGCTGGTGGGCCAACGCGCTCGGCCTGACCGGCGCACCGTTCGACAGTTTTCTGACGCTGCGCGGGGTGCGCAGTTTGCATGCGCGCATGCGCGTGCATGCAGAGAATGCGTTGGTCGTCGTGAATACCTTGAAGGAGCACCGCAGCGTTGCCGCGGTCTATTACCCGGGACTGCCAGGGCATCCGGGCCATGACATCGCGCGCCGTCAGCAAAGTGGTTTCGGCGCCATGCTGAGTTTTGAGCTCAGGGGTGGGGAAGGGGCGGTGGCGGCGTTTCTGGATGGACTGGAATGCTTCACGCTGGCTGAATCCCTCGGCGGTGTGGAGAGCCTGATTGCGCATCCGGGCACCATGACCCACGCTGCGATGGACCCGCAGGCGCAGGCACGGGCGGGCATCGGTGCAGGGCTGCTGCGGGTTTCAGTGGGCATCGAGGATGCGGAAGATCTCAAAGCGGATCTGCAGGCGGCACTGGAGCGCGCCGGCCGGGTCTGAGATTGCATCGGCCTGCCGCCCGCGTCAGTCCCGGTTCGCGGGCTCGATGGCGGCGAGCACCGCATCGCCGGCGGCGCGCGTGCTGGCGCCAGCGCTGCCCGGTTTGGCGATGTCGGCTGGGCGTACGCCGGACACGATGGCCGCAGAGACAGCGGCCTCCAGCGCAGCGGCCTCGGCCGGCAGCTGCAGCGAATACTTCAGCAGCATGCCTGCGCTCAACAGGGCCGCATACGGATTGGCGATGCCGCGCCCGGCGATGTCCGGCGCCGAACCGTGAATGGGCTCATACAATCCGCCGCGCATCGTTGCGCCGAGAGAGGCGGAGGGCAGCAATCCCAGCGAGCCGGCCAACATCGACGCCTCATCAGTCAGAATGTCGCCGAACATGTTCTCCGTCACGATGACGTCGAAGTCGCGCGGTTTACGGATCAGATGCATCGCCGCCGAATCCACCAGCATATGTTCGAAGGCGACATCGGGAAATTCGGCGGGCAAGATGCGATCCACGACGCTGCGCCACAGGCGCGAGGTTTCCAGCACATTGGCTTTGTCGATGGAGGTGATCTTGCGGCGGCGTTCGCGCGCCAGCCGGCCGGCGAGGCGGACCACGCGCTCGATCTCCCCGACGGTGTAGCGGCACACATCCATTGCCTCGGTCGCGGTGCGATGCTTCTCGCCGAAATAAATGCCGCTGGTGAGTTCGCGCACCACCATGATGTCGACGCCATTCAGCAATTCCGCTTTGATGGGGGAGGCGTCCAGCACGGCCGGGTGCGGCACCACCGGGCGCAGGTTGGCAAAAAGACCCAGCGCCTTGCGCAATTGCAGTAACCCCTGCTCGGGGCGCACGCTGGCATCCGGATGCGACCACTTCGGTCCGCCCACCGCGCCCATGAGCACGGCATCCGACTGCGTGCACAGATCCAGTGTCGCTGCCGGCAGCGGCTGACCGGTGGCATCGATGGCCGCGCCGCCCAGCAATCCTTCCTCGAAGGTGAAGTCGTGGCCGTAGCGCGCGGCGATGGCGC
The DNA here is from genome assembly GCA_025357635.1 of Pseudomonadota bacterium. Lineage (GTDB taxonomy): Bacteria > Pseudomonadota > Gammaproteobacteria > Steroidobacterales > Steroidobacteraceae > TMP-86. Next base: position 22,448 of record JANXOV010000008.1, on the reverse strand, counting down.
GCAGGCCGCGCACGGCCTCGGCCGTCACCTCGGCGCCGATGCCATCGCCCGGCAGCACCGCAATGCGGGCGCGCATGCGCTTACCAGCCGCGAGCGGCTTCGTAGCGCTCGATATCCGCAAGTTTGCTGCGCAGATAGCCCAGTTCATCGACTCCGTTCAACAGGCCGTAGCGCGCGAAGGCTTCGATGGCGAACGCAATGCGCCGCTCCCCGGGAAGGGTGAGCGTATTGGTGGACAGGTCGATGGTGACATCCGCACCGGGATTGCCGATGAGCCAGGCATGCGTGGCCTCGTCCACCACCACGGGCAGCAAACCGTTCTTGAGGGAATTGTTCTTGAATATGTCGGCGATTTCCGAGCTGATCACGGCGCGAAAGCCGAAGTCCAGCAACGCCCAGGGCGCATGCTCGCGCGAGGACCCGCAGCCGAAATTCTTGCCGGCCACGAGCACCTGCGAACCTTTCGATTGCGGCTGGTTCAGGACGAAGTTCGGGTTCGGGTTGCCCTGGGCATCATAGCGCCAGTCCGCGAACAGCTCTTTGCCCAGACCCTCCTTGGTGGTGACGGTCAGAAAACGCGCCGGGATGATCTGATCCGTGTCGATATTGGTCGAAGCCATCACCACGGTTTTGGAACGAATGACTTGCAAGGGTTGCATCAGAGCAGCTCACGCGGATCGGCAATGCGGCCGCAGACGGCACTGGCCGCCGCGGTGTAAGGACTGGCCAGCAGAGTGCGGGCGCCGACACCCTGGCGTCCTTCGAAATTGCGGTTGCTGGTGCTGACGGAGTACTTGCCCTTGCCCACCAGATCGCCGTTCATCCCCAAGCACATGGAGCAGCCTGATTCGCGCCAGTCGGCGCCGGCGTCGAGGAATATCTGCGCAAGACCGGCGGCTTCGGCTTCGCGCTTGACGGCTTGCGATCCCGGCACGATCAGCAGCTGCACGCCCTTGGCGACTTTGCGGCCCCTGAGCACCCGTGCCGCGGCATGCAGGTCTTCGAGCCGGCCGTTGGTGCAGCTGCCGATGAACACGACGTCGATGGGCTTGCCGAGCATCGCATCGCCGGCCTTGAAGCCCATGTAGGCAAGCGCCTTGTCAAACACTGCGTCGCCGCTCTTGAGCGGAATGGCGCCATTGATGGGCAGCACCATGCCGGGGTTGGTGCCGTACGTGATCATGGGCGCAAGACTCGCCGCGTCGATGTCGAGGGACGCGTCGAATCGCGCGCCCGGGTCGGTCGGCAGGGATTTCCAGCGCGCCAGTGACCGCTCCCAGTCGCCGCCGCTGGGAGCGCGCGGGCGGCCTTTGAGGTATTGGAAGGTTGTTTCGTCTGGCGCAATCATGCCGGCGCGCGCGCCGGCTTCGATGGACATGTTGCAGATGGTCATGCGCTCTTCCATCGACAAGGCCGAGATGGCGGCGCCGCGGTACTCCAGCACATGGCCGGTGCCCCCAGAAACGCCCACCTTGCCGATGATGGCGAGGATGAGATCTTTGGCGGTGACGCCGGGCTTGAGGTGGCCACCGACGTTCACCGCGAAACTCTTGGGCTTGCGCTGCAGCAAACACTGCGTCGCAAACACATGCCCGACCTCGGTGGAACCGATGCCGAACGCCAGCGCGCCGAAGGCACCGTGCGTGCTGGTGTGGCTGTCGCCGCAAACGATGGTGAAGCCGGGCTGGGAGGCTCCCAGCTCCGGCCCGATGATGTGCACGATGCCGCGCTTGGGATCGCGCATGCCGAACAGTTCGACGCCGAAATCGGCGCAGTTTTGTTCCATGGCGCGAACCTGTTTGGCGGCGGCGTCCATGACGATGGGCGTGCTGCCGAACACCTGCTCCGTGCGGGTCGGCGTGGAATGGTCCAGGGTTGCGAGCGTGCGATCCGTCCGCCGCACGGGCAGACCCAGGGACTTCAGCTGCGAGAACGCCTGCGGCGAGGTGACCTCGTGCGTCAGGTGCAGATCGATGTACAGCACCGCCGGCGTCTCCGCCGTTTCAGGAACGACTTCGTGCGCTGCCCAGACCTTGTCAAACAACGTTCTCGCCGACATCGTCGCGCCTGCTAGTTCTTGCCAGCCTCGAGCCAGGGCATGCGTGCCCGCAATTGCGCACCGACTTTTTCGATGGAGTGCGTGAGGTCGGCTTTCATCAGCTTGTTGTACTTGCGCCGGCCGGATTTGTTTTCCGCAATCCATTGGCGGGCGAACTTGCCCTCCTGGATTTCGGTGAGAATCTTGCGCATTTCCTTCTTGGTGGCCTTGTTCACAATGCGTGGTCCGCGCGTCAGATCGCCGTACTTGGCGGTCTCGCTGATGAAGCGGTGCATCTTGGTGATGCCGCCTTCGTGCAGCAGATCGACGATGAGTTTCAGTTCGTGCAGACACTCGTAATAGGCCACCGCGGGCTGGTAGCCGGCTTCGACCAGGGTTTCATAGCCCTTGACCACGAGCTCGGTCGCGCCACCGCACAGGACAGCTTGTTCGCCGAACAGATCGGTCTCGGTTTCTTCAGCGAAGGTGGTTTCCAAAACCCCGCCGCGCGTTCCGCCGATGCCGTGCGCGTAGGCCAGCGCTTTCGCCTTGGCCTTGCGTGACGCGTTCTGCCAGACGGCGAGCAAGCTGGGGACGCCGCGTCCTTGCTGATACTGGCGGCGAACCAGGTCGCCCGGGCCCTTGGGGGCGATCAGCACGACGTCCAGGTCCTTGCGCGGTTTGATCTGCTTGAAATGAATGTTGAAGCCGTGAGCGAACAGCAGCGTGGCGCCTTTTTCGATGACGCCCTTGAGTTCCTGGTACAAGGATTTCTGCGTCAGGTCCGGCACCAGCATGGCCACCAGCTTCGCGCCCTTGACGGCGGCGGCGGGTTCCATGACTTTCAGTCCGTCCTTGCTCGCCTTTTTCCAGCTGTCGCCGCGCCGCACGCCGACCACGACGTCGAAACCGCTGTCCCGCAGATTCAGTGCATGCGCACGGCCCTGGCTGCCATAGCCGAGCACCGCGATGCGCGCGCCTTGCAGCGCTTTTTTATCGACGTCTTTCTGCGAGTACAACCGCATGAACCTCTCCTGATGGGCGTGCGTTAAGAAGCCGGTAATGGCACCACAGAATCCCTTATGATGCAATACCTGACAGGCACGCAAGCAAAGGCGCTGGAATCTTCGATGAGCACTGATGAGAACGCTGTAATACCTCTGCATTTGGTGTTCGAAGATGAACTCCCCGCCTGGCGCGAATCGCAGAGCGAGCCGGTGCGCCGCTGGATGCGCGAGCAATCCTGGGCGGCGGAAAAAAATCGCACGCTGCTGATTCCCGGCGCCGATGGCGCATTGGCTGCGGCCGCGTACGGACTGGGCAAACGGCAGGGCGAGATTTCCCTGTGGCATTGCGCGGGTTTGCCGGAGCGGCTGCCGCCGCGCCGCTATCAACTCGCGCACGCCGTGTCCGATCGCGACGCGACCCGGATTCAACAGGGCTTTGCCTACGGCAGCTACCGATTTGAGCGCTATCGACGCACCGGCAGCGCTCGCGTGGCGAGTCTGGTTGCGCTGCCGAACGCCGACCAGCGACTGGTCGCGCGCATCGACGAGGCGCTGCGCATGGGGCGCGATTTCATCAACACGCCGGCGGCGGATTTCGGTCCGGCGGAACTCACGCATGAAATGCGCCATCTGGCCGCGCGTCACGGCGCCACCTATCGGCAATGGCAGGGCGATGAGCTGTTGTCCGCCAATTTCCCCGCCATTCACGCGGTCGGCCGCGCCAGCGCGGCGCCGCCGCGGCTGGGCGAGATACGTTGGTCGCCGCGCGCGGAAGCTGCCTCGCTGCCGCGCCTGGTGCTGGTGGGCAAGGGCGTGTGCTTCGACAGCGGCGGTTTGGATATCAAGCCTGCTTCCGGGATGCTGCTCATGAAGAAGGACATGGGCGGGGCGGCGGCGGCGCTGTCGCTGGCGCATTTGCTCATGAGCGCAAAACTGCGGGCGCAGATTCGCGTGCTGATTCCTGCGGTGGAGAATTCCATCAGCGCCAATGCCTACCGTCCCGGCGATGTGTTGAACACCCGCAAGGGATTGAGCGTTGAGGTCGGCAACACGGATGCCGAAGGGCGCCTGGTGTTGTGCGATGCGCTGGCAGCGGCGGATGAGGAGAGCTGCGATCTCATCATCGACTTCGCCACGCTCACGGGCGCCGCGCGAGTCGCATTGGGACCCGAACTGCCGGCCCTGTTCGGCTCGGACGACACGGTGGTGAGCGATCTGGCGCGATCCGGCATTGAGGAATCCGATCCGCTCTGGCCGATGCCGCTGTGGATGGGCTATGAGGATGAGCTGTCCAGCAAGATCGCCGATCTGAACAACGTGTCGGCCTCGCCGCTTGCCGGCGCCATTATCGGTGCGCTGTTCCTGAGGCGATTCGTCACCGCCAATCCGCGCTGGCTGCACATCGATCTGTTCGCCTGGAACCCGAAGGAGCGGCCGGGCCGGCCGATCGGTGCAGAGGTGCAGGGCGTGCGCGCACTTTTCCATTACCTTGCGCAGCGCTACGGCATGGATCCATGAAGTCCATCAGAAAGCAGGACCTTGGGTTTTTGGTCCTGATTTGTCTGATCTGGGGATACAACCTGGTCGCGATCAAGGTGGGACTTCGGGAGTTTCCGCCCGTATTCTTTGCGTGCCTGCGTTTCGCATTGCTCGCCGCGCTGCTCGCGCCGATCCTGCGCCTGCATCGGGCGCAGATGGGACCGTTGATCATCGCCGCCTTGCTGTGCGGCGGGGTGAACTTCGGATTGCTTTTCTACGGCATGTCGCTCACCGACAATGTCGCGGTGGTCGCAATTGCCTCGCAGCTCGGACTGCCGTTTACGACGCTGCTGTCGGTCGCACTGCTCGGTGAAGTGGTGCGCTGGCGGCGATGGCTCGGCATCGCGCTGTCGTTCGCCGGCGTGATGGTCATGGGCTTCGATTCGGGCGCGTTTTCCCACGGAGTGGCGCTGTTGCTGGTCATCGCGTCGGCGTTTGTCGGTGCGCTCGGCCTGATATCCATCAAGCGCGTGCGCGGGGTCCGGCCGATCGAGTTGCAGGCCTGGTTTGCATGGGCAAGCTGGCCGGTGCTGCTGGCCTTGTCGCTGCTGCTAGAGAAAGGGCAGCTTGACTCAGTGCGTCATGCGAGCGTGGCAGGGTGGCTCGCATTGGGTTACGTGGCGCTTTTGTCGAGTTTGGTCGCGCACACCGGTTACTATTACCTGATCCAGCGGTACCCGGTCAGCAGCGTGGCGCCTGTCACCGTGCTGTCGCCGCTTTTCTCGGTGATTTTCTCCATCACCTTGCTGGGCACGCAGGTGACGCCGCGGCTGATCATCGGCGGCCTGCTGACCTTGCTGGGCGTCTTGATCGTCGCACTGCGCGAACAAAAGATTGTCGATACCGGAAGTTGAATGGGAGCTGCATAGAAAGCCGTCATGAAGAAGCCAAAGCCTGTTGTGGATCCGCGCCGTTATTCGCGCCTCGTCGTCGATGGAATCAAGCAAACGCCCAGCCGCGCCATGCTTCGCGCCGTGGGCTTCAACGATGCGGATTTCGAGAAGCCGCAAATCGGCATCGCCTCCACCTGGAGCAATCTGACGCCCTGCAACATGCATATCGACGAGTTGGCCAGGCGCGCGGCCGCCGGGGTGGAGGCCGCCGGCGCCAAGGCCATTACGTTTGGCACCATCACGGTGTCGGATGGCATCTCGATGGGATCCCCGGGCATGCGGTATTCCCTGGTGTCGCGCGAGGTGATTGCGGATTCCATCGAGACCGTGGTCGGGGCGCAGGGTTTCGACGGCGTTGTCGCCATCGGCGGCTGCGACAAAAACATGCCCGGCTGTCTGATTGCTCTGGCGCGGCTGAACCGGCCCGCGGTGTTCGTCTATGGCGGCACCATCAAACCCGGCGCCGACAAACGCGATGTCGTGTCCGTATTCGAAGCCGTGGGCGGCTATGCCAGCGGCGTGGTGAGCGAACAACAACTCAAGTTCGTCGAACGCACGGCCATTCCGGGGCCCGGATCGTGCAGCGGCATGTATACGGCAAATACCATGGCCTCGGCCATCGAGGCCATGGGCATGAGCCTGCCCAACAGCTCAGCACAAGAGGCGGTTTCGCAACAAAAGCGCGATGACTGCGCCCGCGCCGGCTCGGCGGTGGTCGAGCTGGTGAGGCGGGGCGTGCGGCCCAGCGACATCATGACCCGCAAAGCGTTCGAAAACGCGATCGTCGTGACCATCGCGCTGGGCGGATCCACCAATGCGGTGCTGCATCTGTTGGCAATTGCGCACGCCATGCGGGTCAAACTCAAGCTGGATGATTTCACACGCATTGGCCGCAAGGTTCCGGTTCTGGCCGATCTGCGTCCGAGCGGTCGCTTTTCGATGTCGGAGCTCGTTGCGATCGGCGGCATCCAACCGTTGATGAAGACGCTGCTCGAGGCGGGGTACCTGCACGGCGATTGCATGACCGTCACCGGCTTCAGTCTGGCGGACAATCTCGCAGACGTCACTCCTTATCCGCAAGGTCAGGAGATCATCCGCAGTCTGCAAAACCCCATCAAGAAAGAAAGCCATCTTGTCGTTCTATATGGGAATCTTGCGCCGGAAGGTGCAGTCGCCAAGATCACGGGCAAGGAAGGTTTGCAGTTCACCGGGCGCGCGCGCGTGTTCGATTCCGAAGAGCTGTCGCTGCAGGGGATCCTCGGTGGCAAGGTCAAGGCGGGCGATGTGGTGGTCATCCGCTACGAGGGGCCGCGCGGCGGTCCGGGGATGAGAGAGATGTTAAGTCCCACCGGCGCCATCATGGGCAAGGGGTTGGGCAATGAAGTTGCGCTGATCACCGACGGACGATTCTCCGGCGGCAGCCACGGATTCGTGGTAGGACATGTGTCTCCTGAGGCGGCACTGGGTGGTCCGATCGCGCTGGTCAAGACCGGCGATCGCATCAGTATCGATGCGAACTTGCGGGAGATTACCTTGCATATCAACGCAGCGGAACTCAAGCGTCGCGCAAGCGCTTGGAAGCCTAAAAAACCCTATGCGCGCCGCGGTGCGTTGGCAAAGTATGCGCGCTCGGTCAGCAGCGCCTCGTTGGGCGCGGTAACGGATCTGGAGACATAAGTAAATCGGTCAGCCGAGTTCAAAACAGTCAGCCGTGATTACAAACATTTCGAGGTTTGTTCGGCACATACTTTCGACAGGCAACGGCATTTTTTAGTCCTCATCACCCTTGCAGTGATGGCGGCATGTGTGGCACGCTTCTTAGCTATTGGGGGGATTAAAACGGTTTATGTACAGGTACGAAGAACCTTCTCTATTCTCCGGCAAGCGCGGCGCCGTGTTCTTGCTGGTCATTCTTTTCCACATTTTGCTCGGCTATGCGCTGGTCAACGGACTTGGCGCCAAAATCGTCCAGGTCATCATCCCGCCGGTGGAGATCGCCCAGATCGACAAGCCGAAGGTGGACGACAAGCCGCCGCCGCCGCCGCCCAAGATCGAAGAAATCAAACCCTTCGTGCCACCACCGGAGATCGTCGACATCCAGGCCGAACTCGCACCGACCAATGCGATCACCTCGACCACCACCGTCAGGCAGGCGCCGACGCCGGTGGCCGCCGCTCCCAGAGCCACTGCGCGAACCTCCATCAAGCAGGACCCGCGGCATCCTTTGAAAATCGGCGAGGATTATTACCCGGACGCCTCCAAGCGCAACAACGAAGAAGGCACCTGCCGCGTGCAATTGCACGTCGGCGCGGATGGGCGCATTGGGGATGCAAGCATTCAGCAAACGTCGGGGTTTCCGCGTTTGGATGAAGCCTGCCTGAAGGCAGTGAAGGGCCAGCGAATGCTGCCGGCAACCGAAGATGGCAAACCCATCGACACCGTGGCCGTGCTTCCGATTACCTGGAAGCTCAGAACGGATCGTTGATTTTTTCTTAATCAAATTATTTCTTTAATCGAATAGCAGAGGAAGTCGGTTCATGGCAGACAATATTGTTGTTGATAACCCATACGGCCTTGGTGCTTTGTGGGCACAGGGTGACTTCGTAGCCAAAGGCACTTTGATCATCCTGGTGATCATGTCCTTGCTTACCTGGTTCATCATGATCACCAAGGCCTTCGATCAGCGCAAAATGCGCGCCCAGGCGGGCGAGGCTGAAAAAGAATTCTGGACCTCTTCCAGTCTCACCGATGCGATCGGCAAGCTCAAAGGCAAAAGCAATCCATTCCGCTCACTGGCGGAAACCGGCAAGCATGCATTCGAGCACCACGAGGCCAATAAGGCCCGTCTGGCCGGCGCTATTGATACGAGCGCGTGGATCACGCAGTCTCTGGAGCGTACCGGCGACTCGGTCATCGGGCACATGCAGTCCGGTCTGCCGGTGCTGGCCTCGGTGGGTTCCACCGCGCCCTTCGTGGGATTGTTCGGCACGGTGTGGGGCATTTATCACGCGCTGATCGCCATCAGCTTGGCCGGACAGGCATCCATCGACAAGGTGGCAGGCCCCGTCGGTGAAGCCTTGATCATGACCGCGATCGGTCTGGCCGTCGCCGTTCCGGCCGTGTTGGGCTACAACGTTCTGCTGCGCCGTAACAAAATGGTGCAGGAGCGCGTCACACACTTTGCGCACGAGCTGCATGCCTACCTGATCTCCGGCGCCAAGATGGGACTGGGAATGGATAAGCTTCCCCCCGGAGCCGGTAAGCCCGCGACGGCCCGCTAGGCTTTCTACGCGTTAGGAATCAATATCCATGTCGATGAACATCGGTGGTAAGGACGAAGGGACGGTGATGTCCGACATCAACGTCACGCCCCTCGTGGACGTGATGTTGGTGTTGCTGATCATTTTCATCATCACCATTCCGGTCATCATTCAGCAGGTGCCGGTTCAGTTGCCCAAGGCAACCAACGTACCCACCACGACCCGGCCGGAGAACATCACGATCGCCGTTGATAAGGACGGCAACGTGTACTGGAATGGCAGGATGATGGCCAACCAAGAGGCGCTGCTGACCGAATTGCGCGGCGTGGCGAGGCAGGATCCGCAGCCCGAAGTGCATATTCGCGGCGATTCCAATGCCCGCTATATGCACGTGGGACTTGTTCTGGTCGCAGCGCAAAGAATCGGCATCCGGAAAGTGGGGTTTTTGACCGAACCCGACCGCCCGGGTGGCGGCGGTTGATCTAGGAGTATTCGCAGATGGCAATGAATGTAGGTGGAGGCGAGGGCGGCTCCTATTCCGATATCAACATGACGCCGCTGATCGACATCATGCTGGTGCTGTTGATCATCTTCATCATCACGATTCCGGTGATGACGCATGCGGTCAAGATCGACAACCCGCCACCCAACCCCAATCCACCCGCGCAGCCGCCGGTGGTGATCAATGTGTCGATCGATTTCGACGGTACTCTCATGTGGAATGGCGTTGCAGTCGACCGCAGGACCATGCAGGGTTACATTGCACAGGAATCGACCAACGTGCCGCAGCCGGAAGTGCACATCAAAGTCGACAAATTCGCCAAATACGAAAAAGTTGCACAGACCCTGGCGGACCTGCAAAGCCGCGGGCTGAAGAAAATCGGTTTCGTCAACAACGAGTTGTTTTAAGGGTTTTTCCTTCGGTTCGCTCGAACCTTGGGTTGCGCGAGGCGCAATCGGTTCGGCCGGGCACGTTTGGCGTTTCTTCCGGTCAAACCCGGCGGCGCTGCGTGCTCCATCAAACTGATACTGATGGTTGATTGGCTGTTTCGCTTGTCGTGCCGGGCGGCAGAACACTTCGATTCAGGTTCGATTCAGGTCACCAAATGTCTAATGCATTTACGCTTCTAAGTGAGGATCTAGAATGAGTCAAATTAGAACAACGCTGCGCACAATGGCGGTCGTGGCTTTTGCGGTGACCGCGCTCGCGACGTTTGCCGGCAATTCCCACGCTGCCGAAAAGGAAAAGCAGATCAGCCGCGTCATCGCCAAGGAGATGACGGCCGCCCAGAAGGCGCTGCAGTCCAACCAATGGGCTGAAGCCATCAAGAATCTGGATGCCGCACAAGCCAAGCCGGGAATCAATCCGTTCGATCGCTCCAAGATCGCCGAATTCAAAGGCTTCGCGTACATCAAGCAGGGCAACTACAAGGCCGCTCTGAACGCCTATGAGGACGCCATGGCGACCGGCGTTTATGGGCCGGAGGAGTCCTTGAAGACCACGCGCACACTGTTCACGCTGGCCGCCAGTTCACAGCAGTACGGCAAGGCCATCGAATACGGCAAGAAGTTGTCCGAGGCCGGCGCCGCCACCAACGCTGATCTGAGCGCCATGGCGCAGCTGTATTACGTGAGCAAGGATTGCAACAACTCCAATGTCTGGGCCGACAAGGCGATTTCCGCGGCGCGCAAGTCCGGTGAGGCGCCAAAGGAGCAGCTGTATCAATTCAAATTGAGCTGCGCCTCCAATGCCGGCGACAACGCCGCCATCGTCACCACGCTTGAAAGTCTGGTCAAGCTGACCAACAAAACTGAGTACTGGAACAATCTGATCCGGCTCATGAGCCAGGATGAGAAAGACGACCGCAATCTGTTGATGATCTACCGCGTGATGTACAACACGGATTCGATGAGCGCCGGCAACTACTACGTGGAAATGTCGCAGCTGTTGCTCGATGCCGCACTACCGGGAGAAGCGCAGTCCGTGCTGGAGAAGGCCTTTGCCTCGAACATGATCAAAGACGATCAGAAAGAGCGCACCACGCGTTTGATGAATTCTGCCAAGCAACGCGCGGATGTGGACCGAAAGGGGCTGGCCCAGTTTGAGGCGGAAGCCGCCAAGAACAAGGCCGGCGAGGCGGATGTGAAGCTGGGCGAGGTTTACTATGGTTTCGGCGACTATCAGAACGCGGTCAAAGCCATTCAACGCGCGTTCACCAAGGGCCAGATCAAGCATCTGGACGAAGCAAACGTTTACCTGGGGCTGTCGCAGGCTGCCTTGAAAAATGAAGCCGAGGCCAAGAAGGCATTCGCCGCGCTCAAGACAATTCCCAACGTGAGTCCGCGCGTGTTGAAGCTGTGGGAATTGTACGCAGAGAAACGAATCTAGACCGGCCCTCACCGGTATTGACCAAAACGGCGGCTATAAAAGGCCGCCGTTTTTTTTGGCTCGGCGACTGGCGCCGGTCGGATCAGCCCAGGGACTGCAGATAAGCCTGGACCTGCGCGAGCGAGCGCACCTCGGCGTACTTCGCCTGCAGATCGAACAGATTGGCCTCGTGTGGACCCGGCGCGCGGTCTCCGACGGCATCGCGGACCACGATGGGGATGAACCCATGCTGACACGCATCCACCGCCGTGGCCCGCACGCAGCCTGAAGTGCTGACGCCGGCAATCAAGACCGTGTCGATGCGCAAGGCCGTCAAGGTCGAGGCCAGCGACGTGGCGAAGAACGCGCTGGCGTACTGCTTGGTGATGACGGTTTCGCCGTCGATGGGGTGCAATCCTTTGCCAAATGCGCCCAATGCCGGATCCGCACCGTCTTCGAAGGCTGCCAGTGCGGGCACCTTGCGAAAGAAAATCCCGCCATTGAGGCCCCCGCGCTGGTATGCAACATTGGTGTGAATGACCGAAATGCGCGCGGACCGCGCCGCTTCCAGCAGCGATTGGCTGGCGGCCCGCGCGGGTTCGACGTTGGCGAACAGCGGTGAGGACTCGAACAGGTAGGCATTGACGAAGTCGATCATGAGCAACGCAGGCAGTTTTCCTGGCTCAAGTTTCTTTATAAATCCGCCCTTTGCATAGTTTTCTTCAAGTGAAGTGGTCATATTATTTTCCGGTTTCAAATGACCTTCCGTGCCTTCAGTTGCGTCAATCTCTCGCGCGAGTATTGCATCAGATTCATATAAATCTCTTCATTGTGCTGCCCCAGGTCAGGCGAGTTCGATCGGATGCCGCCCGGAGTTTCAGAGAGTTTTGGCGCAACATTTTGCATCTTAAGATCGCCAAATTGCGGATGCTTGACTGTGACGATGGCCTTTCGCGCCTGGAAATGCGGATCGCTCAGCATGTCGGGGGCACGGTAGATGAGGCCAGCCGGCACACCGTGTTTATCCATCAAGTCCAACACCTCGCGGGTTGACAGCGTCGCGGTCCAGCGGCCCACGAGGTCATCCAGCTGCTGTTGATTGCTGCCACGGGATTGGTGGCTGTTATATCGTGGATCGTCGGCCAGGTCGGGGCGGCCCATGGCCTCACACAGGCGGCCGAAAACCGTGTCCTGATTGGCGGCGATCAGCACCAGGCTGTCTGCGGTGGGATAGACGTTGGAGGGCGCCACATTGGGCAGGATGGCGCCGGTGCGCTCGCGGACGAATCCGGTCTTGTCGTATTCGGTGATCAGCGATTCCATCATGTTCAAAACGGCTTCATAGATGGCCGAGTCCACAACCTGGCCACGACCGGTCTTCTCGCGGTAGTGAAGCGCCGACAGCGCACCCACGCAGGCAAACGTCGCGGCGAGTGAATCGCCGATGCTGATGCCCATGCGCGAAGGCGGTGTGCTCGGATCACCCACCACGTACCGCAATCCACCCATGGCCTCGCCGATGGCGCCAAAACCGGCTTGGTGGGAGTAGGGTCCCGTCTGGCCGTAGCCGGACACGCGGATCATGATCAATCGCGGGTTGATGGCGCTGAGCACATCGAAGCCCAAGCCCCACTTTTCCAGCGTTCCGGGCCGGAAGTTCTCGAGCAGGAAATCCGCCTTCGCGACCAGTTCTTTGAGGATCTCCTGACCCTCGCTCTGACGCAGATCCAGCGTGATCGCCTTCTTGTTGCGCCCGATCACCGGCCACCATAGCGACGGATCGCCCTGCTTCTGCCGTCCCCACACGCGCATGGGATCGCCCTGATTCGGCGGCTCGATCTTGATGACCTCGGCGCCCATGTCGCCGAGCAACTGGCCGCAGAAGGGCCCCGCCAGCAAGGTGCCCAGCTCCAGCACTCGAAGATCCGACAATGCGCCATTCTTGAATTCGACGGGTCTGATCATGGTTTCCTCGCGCCTGCATCAACCCGGCAGGCTGTATACAATTAACGGACCGTTTACCGGCTTCTTGAAATCGCCGCTGCAGCGAATGGTACCCAAATTCACTGTTCTTTTGGCTCAATTGTGCATTATGATCGCACACGGTCCGGATTTAACGGCGCGCTTTAGTTGTATACAATTTAAATCATGCATATCAACATCGTGGAAGTGGGGCCGCGCGACGGATTGCAAAGCGAAGGCACGGTGTTGCCTACCGCCGCGAAGGTCGAACTGATCAATCGCCTGGTGGCCGCCGGAATCCGGCGGCTCGAAGTCACCGCGTTCGTTCATCCCACGAGGGTTCCGCAGATGGCCGACGCGGAGGCGGTGCTTGCGGCGCTGCCGCGCACCGCAGGGGTGTCCTTCATCGGGCTCGTGCTGAACCGGCGCGGCCTTGAGCGGGCGATCGCGGCGGGTTGCCACGAAGTGGGCATGGCGGTGGTTGCGAGCGACACCTTCAGCCGGCGCAATCAGGGCATGAGCACGGAGGATTCCGTGGCCGAGTGGCTGCAAATCGCCAAGGCCGCGCATGCGGCGGGCGTCAAACCCAACATCATGATCTCCGCCGCGTTCGGCTGCCCCTTCGAAGGCGAGGTGGATCCAGTGCGCGTCGTTGAACTCGCCAGGCGCTGTGCCGAAGGGGCGCCGGTTGAGGTGGCCTACGCGGACACCATCGGCGTAGGCGTGCCCTCGCAGGTCACGGATCTCACCGGACGCCTGCGCGATGCACTGCCGGGCATGCCGCTGCGGGCGCATTTTCACAATACCCGCAATACCGGCATCGCCAATGCATATGCTGCGCTTGCCGCAGGCGTGGAGACCTTGGACGCCAGCGTCGGCGGCGTGGGCGGATGTCCGTTCGCTCCGGCGGCGACTGGAAACATCCCGACCGAAGATTTGCTATATATGCTGGATCGCATGAAAGTGTCCACCGGCGTGAATATTGATGCGTTGATCGAAACCGGCCAGTGGCTGCAGAATCAGATCGGCCGGCCTGTGCCGGGGATGCTGATGAAAGCCGGACGATTTCCCAGAACCTAATTTTTTCCTCGAAGGTGTGCGCATGTCATACAGATTGGGCGTAGATGTCGGCGGTACTTTCACCGACCTGTTTCTGGTCAACGAAAAATCCGGGCAGATCTTCACGGCGAAGGTACCCAGTACGCCGGCTGACCAGTCCGTTGGCGTGCTCAATGGCATCGAGCGCGTCTGCCGCAAGGCGGGCATCAACGCCGAGGCCATCGATCATGTGATGCACGGCACGACCGTCGCCACCAACACGGTGTTGACCGGGACCGGTGCGCGCTGCGGCCTGGTCACGACCAAGGGTTACCGGCAGGTGCTGCAGATTGCGCGCTCCTACGTCCCGGGCGGACTCGGCGGCTGGGTGATCTACAACAAGTCCCTGCCCATGGCGCCGCTTTCCTGCACCATCGAGGCCCATGAGCGCGTCAGCGCCAAGGGCGAAGTCGTGCATGCACTGGATGAAGCGCAGCTGCGCCAGGATCTGCGCAAGCTCAAGCAGCAGAAGATCGAAGCGCTCACCGTCTCGCTCATCAACTCCTTCGCCAACAGCTCGCATGAAAAGCGCGTGCGCGCTATCTCCGCTGAAGAGCTGCCCGGCATTCCCGTGTCCTTGTCCTCGGATGTGGTGCCCGAGATGCAAGAATACGAGCGCACGGTCACGACAGTGGCCAATTCATACGTGCGGCCGCGCGTGTCCAAGTACATCTACAACCTCAAGACCAAAATTGAGAAAACGGCCAAGAACGTCAAGCTGCACATCCTGCGCTCCGACGGTGGCCTGGCCGGCGCCGAATCGGCCGAAGAATATCCGGTGAACCTGCTCATGTCCGGTCCGGCGGGCGGCGTCACCGGTGCGCTGTGGGGCGCCGTGCAAGCGGGCTTCCCGAACCTGCTGACGGTGGACGTCGGCGGCACCTCCACCGACGTGGCGCTGATTCAAAACGGCGAGCCGCGGCTGCGCCGCGAAACCACCGTGGGTGATGTGACGGTGCGCGCCTCCTCGGTGGACATCCGCACCGTCGGGGCCGGTGGCGGCTCGATCGCCCATGTGCCGGAATTGACCAAGGCCTTGCGTGTTGGCCCGCAATCCGCGGGGGCTGATCCAGGTCCCGCAGCCTACGGCAAGGGCGGCACCGAGCCCACGGTGACCGATGCCAACGTCGTGCTGGGATATCTTCCAGAGATGCAAAAGCTCGGCGGCGAGATGAGCCTGATCCGGGACTTGTCGGCGACTGCGGTCCAGAAGGTTGCCACAGCGCTGAAACTGTCGCTGCACGATGCGGCACTGGGCATCTACAACATCGTCAACGAGAACATGGTGGGGGCATTGCGGCTGGTGTCGGTGGAGCAGGGCTATGATCCGCGCGACTACGCGCTGATCGCCTTCGGCGGCGCGGGTCCCCTGCACGCGAACGCATTGTCGCGGCTGCTGGGCTCCTGGCCTGCGATCATTCCGCCCGGCCCCGGTGTGCTGTGCGCGCTGGGTGATGCGACCACTGCGGTGCGCGATGAACGCGCTCGCACTTACGTGAAGAAGTTTTCCGATACCAATGCCGGGGAGATCGCCAAGATCCTCAAAGATCTGGCGGGCGAAGCGGCCAAGTCGCTCGAGCGCGAAGGCGTGCCCAAATCCGAGATCACCACCACCTACCAGGTGGATCTGCGCTATCACGGACAGGGTCTGCGGCTGGCCATCAGCATCGCGCTGAAGGACCTCGAGAAAAAGGGCCTGAAGGCGATATCGGATCAGTTCGACGCCGAGCATAAGCGGCTGTTCACCTTCGCGCTTGAGCTGGAGCATGAGCTGGTGACGTTGCGCGCAGCGGTGCAGGGCCGCGGCATCAAGTTCAAGCGTCCGGCCATCGCCAAAGGTGGTCCGGATCCCAAGGCGGCGATCGTCGGCAAGCAGGCCGCCTACATGGAAGGAAAGAAGGTTACGGCGCTGGTTTATGACCGCGCAAAATTCAAAGCCGGCAACAAGGTGAAGGGGCCAGCCATCGTCATGGAAATGGATTCCACCACCGTGATCCTGCCCAAGCATCACGGCAAGGTCGACAAGCACGGCAACATTCTCATCTACCCGGACAAGAAATAAGCTCAGGAGCGCACCCATGCCAGCCACCATCGTACAGCGCAACAAGAAGCGCCTGAAAAAGGTCAAGGTCGACACCGTCAGCATCGACATCATCGAAAGCGCACTGCGCAACGCGCGCTTCGAAATGGACACGGTGCTGTTCCGCACCGCGATGTCCCCCGGCATCCGCGAGCAGCACGATGAGTTCCCGATGATCGCCAATGTCGAGGGCAAGATGGTCGTCGGCCAGTTCGGCTCCTTCATCTGGGGCTTCATGGAAGGCTACGACGGCACCATCGAGGAAGGCGATATTTTTCTCACCAACGACCCCTATTCGGTCGGCGGTTCCATCAGCCACGCCAATGACTGGCTCATGCTCATGCCCATCTACCGCGCCGGGCGCCTCATCGCCTGGTCGGCCATGTTCGGCCACATGACCGATGTGGGCGGCAAGGTGCCGGGCTCGCTGCCCACGGACGCGCGCACCATCTACGAAGAGGGCGTGACGGTTCCGCCGGTGAAGATCTACAAGAAGGGCCTGCTCAACGACGACGTGCTGAAGATCATGCTGCACAACTGCCGCCTGCCGCATTGGAACCTGTCGGATTTCAACGCCATCACCGCAGCCCTGCGCACGGCGGCCACGCGCTGCATCGAGATCAGCGAACGCTTTGGCGATGACGTGTTCTACTCGGCGATGAACGAGATGCTCGAGCGGAACAAGCGCGCCATGCGCGAGCTGATCCGGCGCACCGTGCCGGAGAAGCGGCAGTATTTCGAGGATTACATCTGCGACGACGGTTTGAACATGGGTCCTTACAAGATCGCCTGCACCATGTGGCGCGAGGGCGACAAATGCATTTTCGATTTCGACGGCACCGATCCGCAATCCATTTCCTCGATCAATTTCCTGCTCAATGAGGAAATGTTCAAGATGTTCGCCGGCGTGTACATGATCATGGTGTTCGACCCGCAGATCCTGTTCAACGACGGCTTCTACGATCTGATGGAAGTGCGCATTCCGGCCGGCACGCTGCTCAAGCCGCTCAAGCCGGCGGCGTTGTCATGCCGAACGCACGCGTTGGGCCGCATTTTCGACATCCTCGGCGGGCTTCTGGGCCAGGGCAATCCGCAGTTCATGTGCGCTGCCGGATTTTCCGATTCACCTCATTTCATGTATTCGGGCCACGATAAAAACGGCGATTGGTATCAGCTGTACCAGATCACGTTCGGCGGGATTCCCGGCAAGCCCTTCGGCGACGGACCTGACGGCCACTCGCTGTGGCCGTCCTTCACCAACGTGCCGAACGAATTCCTGGAAAGCTACTTCCCATTGCGCATCGACATCTACGAGACCATCCCTGACACCGGAGGGCCGGGCAAGAACCGCGGCGGCAACGGCCTGCGTATCGGATACCGTTTCCTCGAACCGGGGGAAATCTCGATCCATGACGATCGATGGCTGACCTACCCCTGGGGCGTCAACGGCGGGTTGCCGGGCGCGCGCAGCAAGAAGACGCTGGTTCGCAACGATGGCAGCCAGGAGTTGCTGCATTCCAAGCTCGACCACATCAAGGTGGAAGCAGGCGACCTGCTGCTCTCCGATACCTGGGGCGGCGGCGGTTGCGGCGACCCGTTGGAGCGGGATGCGGAAAAGGTCAGGTTTGACGTCGACGCGGGCCTCGTGAGCGCGCAAGGCGCCCGGCGCTACGGCGTCGTGCTCAAGTCCAATGGGTCGCTGGATGCCGCGGCGACGGTTGCCTTGCGCAAGCAGATGGCGACGGATCGCGGTGCGGTAAAACTGTTCGATCGCGGCTTCGATTCGATCGAAGAACTCAAATCGCGCTGCTTCGTCGAGACAGGGCTGCAGCCGCCGACTCAGCCTCAGTTCACCAAGTGGGCGCAAAAGGCGGCCAGGGGAAAAGGCGTGAAGGGCAGGGCGGCGTGACCGACCAATACAGCAGCGTCGGATACGGCGGCATCAGCGACGGACTGGGCGCCAAGCCTGCGGTGTTGGTGGTGGATTTTCAGGTCGCTTTCACCGATCCGAAGTTCCCGCTGGGCGGTCTGCCGATGATTCACGCCGCCACCGACAAGACAGCGGAGCTGTTGAAAGTGGCGCGCGCGCACAATGTGCCGGTGGCAAGCTGCTATACAGCCTATGGCAGCGTCGCCGACATGCCTCGGTGGAAGGTCAAGGCGGTACGGGAGGAGTTCATCTACGGCCATCCGTGCACGGCCATGGATCCCCGCATTCACGACCCCCGCTACGACTTCACCTTTTGCAAGAACGCGCCGTCGATATTTTTCCTCACCCCGTTGATCACCTTCCTGGCGAAGCACCAGGTCGACACCGTGATAGTGACGGGTTGCACCACCTCGGGTTGCGTCCGCGCATCGATCATCGATGCATTTTCATTCGGCTTTCGTATTGCGGTTCCGCAGGATTGCTGCGGCGATGCCGACCGCGGTCCGCACGAGGACAACCTGCGCGATTGCGGTCGTCGCTACTGCGAGGTGACCGATCAGAGCGCGATGAAAAAATACCTGCAAGGCATGTGATGTCAGCTTGCGGCCAGGAACGGCAGCAAAATCTCGCAAAATCTACGCTTTTGATCCTTGCCGGCAACCACATGCGCAACGTCGTGCATCATGACGCCTATGGCATTGGGGATGCCGCGCTCGATCGGCAGCGTCACGCGCGGACTGGTTACCTGATCCTGTCCTGCATGAATGATCAGGCAGGGGCATTGAATCGCTGCGAGACGCTCGCGCGAATCGTAGCTCACGCAGGCGTCGATGAGCCGCGAATGGGTCGCGTAGCGGCCGTTGAGTTCCTTCCAGCCGCCGTTTTCGCCCAGCAGGCGTTGCTTGTTCTCGTTGTAGAAATCCGCATCGAAGGACATGAGCGTGACGGCTTTCTGAAAGGCAAAGAAACCGGCGTCGCGATGCAGCCAGCGGAACATTTCCAATTGATCGCGCAGGAAAGCATCCACATGGCACCACGCGCCCATGTTGACCAGCGAGCGGGCCAGGTCCGGCCGAGTGATTGCGATTTCCTGGCAGATGCAGGCGCCGATGCCGACCAGTCCGACCAGGTGTACGCGTTGGTATCCCAGGTGCGTCAGCAGCCCGATGGCATCGGCCGCGTGCATCTGGATGGTGGCGGGAACGCTCGGATCGTCGCCCGACTCACCGATGCCGCGATAGTCAAAAATGACCACGGAGTAGCGCTCGGTCAAGCCGCGCGCCAGATTGCGCTCCCCGCCGTGGCAATACGTGCCCCAGCCGCCCATGACCAGCAGCGGATCGCCGCTGCCGTGGACTTCGTAGTACATGTCGTGATCATTGATGCGCGCGATGGGCATTTCGGTGTTTCCAGAACAGCTTGGCTGGATGGTAGCAAATGTCCGGACAATTCCAAACCCCATCATTGAGGAGCCGGCAATAAGTCATGCGTGCAGCCGAACGAGCCTATTCGACCGTCCGTGACGGCATTCTGCACGGCACCTATGCCGCCGGGTCGCGGTTGACGGAGCTGGAATTGGCGCAGGCGGCGGGCGTCAGCCGCACGCCGGTCCGTGAGGCGCTGCGGCGCCTGCACGCCGAGGGCCTGGTGGAGTTTTCCCCCAATCACGGCGCGGTCGTGGCGCTGTTCGAACCCGAGGACGCAGAGGAGATCTTCGAACTGCGCTCGCTGCTCGAACCCATTACGGCGCGCCGCGCCGCGCTGCGCGCCTCGAGCGCCGACATCGCCGCACTGCGCTGCCTGTCCGAGGCCCAGTTGCGCGAGTCCAGGCAGCGCCGGCCCGGCTATCTGCTGCGTATCGGGGAGTTGAACGATCAGTTTCACCGGCTGCTGCAAAAGACGGCGGCAAGTCCGCGACTGGAGAAGGCGCTGGCCGGGTTGATCGAAGCGCCGCTGATCCTGCGCACCTTCGGTCAATATACGCCGGCGGAATTGCAGCGCAGCGCCGATCAGCATCTGGAGCTGGCGCAGGCCCTGGAGGCGCGTGATCCGCTGTGGGCACACAGCGTCATGCGCGCGCATATTCTGGCCGGGCGCGCCACGTACTTGCGCAGCCGGAGCAGCAAGCATTCCGTATAATGCCGCCATGCCATTTGTTTCAACCTTGCGAGGAGAGTTTTCATGACGATCAAAGCCGGCGATAAAATGCCCGCGGGAACCTTGAGCCACATGACCAAGGACGGCCCCCAGAAAATCACGACAGACCAGCTGTTCAAAGGCAAGACCGTGGTGCTGTTCTCGGTGCCGGGCGCGTTCACCCCGACCTGCGATGCCAAGCATCTGCCAGGGTTCGTCGAGCACGCGGATAAGTTCAAGGCCAAGGGCGTGAACACAGTGGCCTGCATGGCCGTCAACGATGTGTTCGTCATGAATGCCTGGGGCAAGCACAGCAACGCCGGCGACAAGGTGCTGATGCTGGCGGACGGCAATGGCGACTACGCGAAGGCGCTCGGGCTGGAACTGAACGCCACGGGATTTGGCATGGGTGTTCGCGGTCAGCGATTCGCGCTTGTCGTCAAGGACGGCGTGGCCACCATCGTGGACGTGGAAGCGCCCGGCGAATTCAAGGTATCCGCCGCCGATTACGTGCTCAACCAGCTGTAAGAATCCGCTGCCCGGCACCCTCGTCACGGGGCCGGGCAGCGCAGCGGCAACGATCGCCTCAGGCGCCGATCAGGCGCTCGAATTCCGGAACAATCTGGAACAAATCCCCGACCAAGCCCACGTCTGCCACTTCGAAAATGGGCGCTTCGCCATCTTTGTTGATGGCGACGATCGTGCGCGCGTCCTTGATGCCGGTCAGGTGCTGAATGGCGCCGGATATGCCGATGGCGATATACATTTCCGGGGAGATGATCTTGCCGGTCTGCCCCACCTGCATTTCATTGGGTGCATAGCCGGCGTCCACCGCCGCGCGCGATGCGCCCAGCGCCGCGCCGAGCCTGTCCGCCAGACCCGACAGCACCTTGTTGAAGTTCTCGGCGCTACCCAGGGCGCGTCCGCCGGATACCACACGCGCGGCAGTTTGAAGATCCGGCCGGTCGGTGGACCCTGATTTCGTGCCGATGAAGCGCGTATGCGTGGGCAGCGTCACGCTCAGGTTCCTGCTTTGAATGTCGGCGCTGCCGCCGGCGGCAGCGGCCTCGAAGGAGGCCACGCGCACCGTTGCGACGACCTTGCGGCCGGCATCCGCTTCGATCGTGAGAATGGCATTGCCGGCGTAGATGGGCCGGCGGAACCGGTACGCGGATTCCACGGCCATCAGATCGCTGATTTGCGCGACGCCCAGAAGACCGGCGACCCGCGGCGTCACGTCCTTGCCGAAGGTGGTCGATGGACCGAAGACGTGGGTGTAGTCTGCCGCCAGCGCGGCGATCTGCGGCGCGAACACCGCTGCGAGAGCATGCTCGTTTTCCGGGCGGTCCACGCGCACCACGTGCTTGACGCCGCTGATATCGGCCGCCTGGGCGGCGGCGCTGGAGGTGTCGGCGCCCAGCAACACCACGGAGATTTCATGACCCGGAATCAGGCTTGCGCAGGTCACGCACTTGGCGATGGCAGGATTGAGCTTGCCGGCGTCATGCTCGCCGATGATGAGAATCTTGGACATTAAATCAATCCTTTTTTCTTGAGAACGTCGACCAGTTCAACCACGTCTTTGACGATGATGCCTTTCTGACGCTGCGTGGGCGGCTCGGTTTTGACCGTCTTGAGCGACATGCCGGCGGTGACGCCGAGCTCCGCCAGATTGGTGACATCGAGCTGTTTCTTCTTGGCTTTCATGATGTCGGGCAGCTTCACGTAGCGCGGTTCATTCAGGCGCAGATCCACGGTGATGACGGCGGGAAGATCGACCTCGATGGTCTCAAGTCCGGCGTCCACTTCGCGCGTGATCCTGGCTTTTCCGGGCTCCAGTTCCAGCTTGGAGGCGAAGGTCGCCTGAGGGCGGTCCCACAACGCGGCCAGCATTTGCCCGGTCTGATTGGCGTCGTCATCGATGGCCTGCTTGCCGAGGATGACCAGATCGGGGGATTCTTTTTTGGCCAATGCGAGGAACGCCTGCGCCGCGACCAGCGGTTCCACGGCGACATCGGATTGAATCAGGATGGCCCGATCGGCGCCCATCGCAAGAGCGGTGCGAAGCTGCTGCTGAGTGTCCGCGACGCCCAGACTCACTGCAATCACCTCGGCATTGGTGCCGCGTTCCTTGATG
>JANXOV010000151.1 GCA_025357635.1 Pseudomonadota bacterium | reverse complement strand
AACACCGCCACGGCCGTCTCATCGCACGAAGTTTCGATACCCAGGACACGCACCCGCATCACCTTTGCCTTTTTCGGGCCCGGCATTTAGAATGCGCGGCCCCGTTGCCGCTATAAACGCGGTTGTTGTTAACTGTCGAGGTTTGAATGCCCAGCGTTCGTGTTCGCGAGAACGAGTATTTTGACGCCGCTCTGCGTCGGTTTAAACGTGCCTGCGAGAAAGCGGGGATCCTTACCGAGCTTCGCCGACGCGAATTCTACGAGAAGCCGACCCAAGAACGTAAGCGCAAAAAGGCCGCTGCTGTAAAAAGGCATCTGAAGCGTCTGTCGCGCGACAATACGCGCGGCGCGCCTGTCTCGGCGCCCGCCCGCACCTGATCGCGATGTCGCTCAAAGAGCGAATTACCGATGACATGAAAGCGGCGATGCGCTCCGGCGAAAAGGAGCGGCTCGGCGCAATTCGCATGATCACGGCTGCCATCAAGCAGCGTGAGGTCGACGAGCGCATCGCGCTGGACGACGCGCAGGTCATGAACGTCATCGAAAAGATGATCAAGCAGCGCAAAGAGTCCGTGATGCAGTTCCAGACCGGCAACCGGCCCGATCTGGCCGACAAGGAAAGCGCCGAAATCACCCTGCTGCAAAGCTACCTGCCCGCGCAACTCGGCGAGGCCGAATTGGACCAGATGATCGCGCAGGCCATCGCCGCCACCGGCGCCGCCAGCATCAAGGACATGGGCAAGGTCATGGGCATCATCAAGTCCAAGGCCCAGGGGCGCGCCGACATGGCAGCGGTCGGCGCCAAGATCAAAGCCAAGCTCGGCGGCTGATCGCCCGCGGTCCATGGCCGGCCGCATCCCTCAATCATTCATCGATGAGCTGATCGCTCGAGCCGACATCGTCGAAATCATCGGCGCGCGCATCAGCCTGAAAAAGGCCGGGCGCGAATATAAAGCCTGCTGCCCCTTTCACAGCGAAAAAACACCCTCCTTCTGGGTCAGCCCCGACAAGCAGTTCTATCACTGCTTCGGCTGCGGCGCGCACGGCACGGCGCTGGGCTTTCTGATGGAATACGAGAAGCTCAGCTTCGTCGAGGCGGTGGAGGATCTGGCGCAGCGCGCGGGCCTGGAATTGCCGCGCGAAGCGCGCGATGCGCACAATTCAGGCGGCGGCGCCGACCTGCATCAGGTGATGTCGCAAAGCGCACAGTTCTTCGCGCAGAACCTGAGCGACAACGCCCGTGCGCTGGCCTATGTCGACAAACGCGGCATCGAACCCGGGACGGCCAGGAAATTTGCGCTCGGCTACGCCACCGACTCGTGGAACGCGCTGCTGAATCGATTCGGCTCGCAGGAGGCAGATCGGCAGCGGCTGCTGCTAGCCGGGCTCATCATAGAACGCGAGCGGCGCGGCAATGAACGAGAAGGCGGTTGTTACGACCGGTTTCGCGACCGCATCATGTTCCCGATACGAGATTCACGCGGCCGGGTAATCGCCTTCGGCGGACGCATCCTGGATCAGGGGGAGCCGAAGTATCTGAATTCTCCGGAAACGCCGCTGTTTCACAAGGGCCGCGAATTGTACGGTCTTTACGAGGCACGTCAGGCGCATGCCGACTTCAAGCGACTGATGATCGTGGAAGGCTACATGGACGTCGTGCGCCTGCATCAGGCCGGCATCACCTACGCGGTCGCGACGCTGGGAACGGCGACGACGCAGGAGCACTTGAACAAGATTTTCCGGCTGACCAGCGAAGTGGTTTTCTGTTTCGACGGCGATCGCGCAGGCCGGCAGGCTGCATGGCGCGCGCTCGACAATGCGCTGCCCCTGGCGCGCGATGGCCGCGAATTAAGGTTCTTGTTTCTGCCCGAAGGACAAGACCCGGACAGCCTGGTCGGCGCCGAAGGCATGGCGGCCTTTGAGGCAAGGCTGAACACGGCGCTGCCGCTGTCGGAGTACCTGGTGCAGCAGCTGGTTGCTCAAACCGATCTGCTGCATGCGGACGGCCGGGCCAAGCTCGCCGCCCTGGCCAAACCCCTGTTCGCGCGCATGCCGGAGGGCGTGCTTCGAGAATTGCTCGCCGATCGGCTGGCCGCCGAAATCCGGATGCCGGCTGCGAAACTCAAACAGTTGCTGTTGTCGGGCGCTTCGTCCCGCGACACCTCCTCACCGATGGAGCCGATGCGCCGCACGCCCGAGCGGATGAGCGCCGGAAGACGCAATATGTTAAGCCAGGCCATCAGTCTGGTGCTGCACCATCCACGCGCAGCGCATGCGGTGGAGGACCCCGCGGCTCTGTCGGGCCTGGATAAGCCGGGCATTTCTGTGCTGCAGACGCTGCTCGAGCAGGCGCGCGAATCACATCAGCCGAGCACCGCGACGCTGCTGGAGCGCTGGCGTGACCTGCCCGAATTTGAGCGCTTGGCGGAGCTGGCGGCGGGCGCTCCATTGGTGCCGGATGCCGATGCGGCGGGGCACGAACTGAGCATGGCAGTCCAAAAGCTGATCGAGACTCTGGGCCCCGGCCATAGAACAAACGAATTGCTGCGAAAAGCAGAGGAATTAGGGTTGAATTCCGACGAAAAAGCGGAATTAAGTCAATTATTGAAGTCGCGCAACCAACCCCCATCCCAGACCTGAGCCAGCGGCCCCAAGCAGGTAAATGCTGGCTTGCCGCGGTTGCGCAAATGTATACTTGCCGGCTTCGTTTTCCACCTTCAGACCTTTTGCGAGGCGTCCCCTTTGATCAAGAAAGCGTCAACAACCACCGCGACGCACATTGCGGACGAACGTCAATCGCAGCTGAAGTTGCTCATTGCCCGCGGCAAGGAGCAAGGCTATCTGACCTATGTAGAAGTCAACGATCACCTGCCCAGCGAGATCGTCGATCCCGAGCAGATCGAAGACATCGTCAACATGATCAACGACATGGGCATTCCCGTGTACGAAAAGGCGCCGGATGCCGAGTCGTTGCTGATGACAGACTCGACCGCTGCCCCTGATGAAGAAGCGGTGGAAGAAGCCACCGCCGCGCTGGCCAGTCTCGATGCGGAGTTCGGCCGCACCACTGATCCGGTGCGCATGTACATGCGCGAGATGGGCACGGTGGAACTGCTCACGCGCGAAGGCGAAATCCGCATCGCCAAGCGCATCGAAGAAGGCCTTGCAGCGGTCAAGATCTCGCTCGCGAACTATCCGGGCACCTACGATCTGCTGCTGCGCCACTACGAGACGTTCAAGACCGGCCAGATGCGCCTCGTCGACATCATTGTCAGCTTCATCGATCCGAACGCGCCGGATGAGATCGCGCAGCCGCAGAATCCGAAGATGATGGCCATCGAGCGTGAGCTCGCCGCCAACGACACCGACGATCAAGCCGATGCCGAAGAGGAAGAAGAAGCGGTCGACACGGGGCCGGACCCGGAGGAAGCGGCCAAACGCTTCGTCGCCATCGGCAAACTGCACCATCAGATCCTGGCTGCGCTGGAAAAGCTCGGCACGAAGGACCCGAAGACCATCAAGCTGCGCAAGAAACTGTGCGCCGAGCTCATGGAGCTCAAGCTGTCGCCCAAGATGTTCGATCAGCTGATCGACAACCTGCGCCAGCACGTGGCCGAAGTGCGGCTGCTGGAAAAGGAAATCATGTTCCTGTGCGTCAAGCAGGCCGGCATGCCTCGCAAGGATTTCATCGGCTCATTTCCGAAGAATGAGACCAGCCCTCGCTGGCTGGACAAGCACATCAAGGCGAAAAAGCGCTATTCGGCCGCGCTGGCCAAGCTCAAGGACGAAATCGAGCGCCGCCAGAAGAAGCTCCGCGATATCGAAGCCATCTTTCACATCCTGATTTCCGACATCAAGGACATCAATCGCGAAGTGTCGATCGGCGAGGCCAAGGCGCGCCGCGCCAAGAAGGAAATGGTCGAGGCGAACCTGCGCCTGGTCATCTCCATCGCCAAGAAGTACACGAACCGTGGTCTGCAATTCCTGGATCTGATCCAGGAAGGCAACATCGGCCTGATGAAAGCCGTGGACAAATTCGAATACCGCCGCGGCTACAAGTTCTCCACCTACGCGACCTGGTGGATCCGACAGGCCATCACCCGCTCCATCGCCGATCAGGCGCGCACCATCCGCATTCCGGTGCACATGATCGAGACCATCAACAAGCTCAACCGCATTTCCCGGCAGATGCTTCAGGAAATGGGCCGCGAGCCGACGCCCGAAGAGCTGGCCGTGCGCATGGAAATGCCCGAAGACAAGGTGCGCAAGGTTCTGAAGATCGCCAAAGAGCCGATCTCGATGGAAACACCCATCGGCGATGACGAAGACTCGCACCTGGGCGATTTCATCGAGGATACGACGGTCTCCTCGCCCATCGAATCCGCGACCACCGAATCACTGCGCGAAACCACCCACTCGGTGCTGGCGCAGTTGACGCCGCGCGAAGCCAAGGTTCTGCGCATGCGCTTTGGCATCGACATGAACACGGACCACACGCTCGAAGAAGTGGGCAAGCAGTTCGATGTCACGCGGGAGCGCATCCGGCAGATCGAAGCCAAGGCTCTGCGCAAGCTGCGTCATCCCTCGCGCAGTGAGCAGCTGCGGTCGTTTTTGATGGATGACTGATTGGGGTGGGTGGCCAACGGGGGGAATAAAATCTTTCTGTGGGCGATCCGGGTAATAATCGGTCTCTTGAATTCTGGTGCCGGCGCGGCCGTGCCTTCGAGAGTTGACCTGCGGTGGATTGGTGTCCTGCCTTCGAAGTATTGCTTGCGCGAGGCATAGCCGCGCCTGAGCAGCTTCGACTGGGGACCGGGTCGCCCACAGAAAGATTTCATCCCCCCCCCCCGCCGGATGACCCTCACCTTAGTCCTCCGCCAGCCAAGATCGGATTGCTGAACTTCGCGCAAGATCAGGCAGAGGCGCATCTCCTAACTCCAGCGCAAGCCAAGGCGCTCGACTGCTCCAAGTTCCTATTCCGGCTTCTTCGTCGATCGCTCGCGCATCGGCTCATCCGGGGTGGGGAAGCAAATTCGGTGGGGGGACGTCGGCATCCAGTCGAAGGCACTCAGGCGCGGCTCAAGCCCGCGCAAACAAAACTTCGAAGGCAGGCCGCTCATCCACCGCAGGTCAACTCTCGAAGGCACGGCCGCGCCGGGCTCAAAGATAACTCAATCGCTAGTTGGGCCGACGTCCCCCCACCGAATTCGTCTCCCCACCCTGGCCACCCAAATCCGCAAGAAATCTGTCATGCAGCCGAGCAAAGAAAAGCACAGCGATCGTAGAACCAACGAGCGCACAAGCCATGTCGGTTTGCGTGTCCCAAACATCCCCTTGAGTCCCCAGAAACTCATCCGCCCCCTGCCCCATCCACACGGCCGCACGCCACTCGATGAGTTCATAGACGGCGCTGACGAACATCGCCACGCATACGCATAGGAACGCCTGCATGCCGCGGCCTCGGACCAGCTGATTGCGGATGAAGATTTCACGCGCCGCGAGCGCTGGAACGAACCCTTGCATCAGGTGCCCGAGCTTGTCGTACGGATTGCGCGCCAGATCGAAGGCGTGCTGGACCCAGAAGCCGGCCGGCACCCGCGCGTAGGTGTACGCGCCGCCGACGATCAGCACCAATGCATGCAGGAAAATGAGCGTGTAGAGCAGGTTCGTCAGTGCAAAGCGCCGGCGGGTGGCGGCCAGAACCGGCAGGATGATAATCACCGGCATCACTTCCATCAACCAGGTGAGGCGGTCGAAGGGAGCGATGCCGGAGGCGATCAGCGCCACCACCAACAGCAGAGCGAGTGCGGCCGGGTAGCGGTGCATGACAATCAGCCAACGCTGACGTCGGCTTCCAGATGCCGTTCGGCGCTGAGGGAATTGGCTATCAGGCAGACCTGCTCGGCCTTTTCCATGAGCTTCCTGGCGCGTTCCGCATCGGCACCCGCGGGCACCTGCAGTGTTGCGCGGGTCACGAATTTCGTGAAACGCATCTTGCCGTCAATGCGATCGAGCGTGCCCTCGGTGCTCGCCTGCAAAGATGTCCATTGAAACTTCGAAGCCGCGGCAATGGCGCGGAACCCCAGCACGAAACAGTCGTTCACCGCCGCCGTCAACAGGCTTTCGGGCGACCATAGATTTCCGGGACCGTCGAACTCCTTGGGCGGCGCGGACTCGATCCCGGCAAGCCCCTCGGCACCCAGCGCAACGGTGCCGCTCGGGCTTGCCGTCGAATTCACAACGTATCGGTGGGGGAACGCATGCATGACCGTCTCCTTCAATAGACTCCGGGTATCAGGCGCTTAGTATGCCGCATGTACCGGCGATAGTTTTCACCGAGCGCATCCGCCAGCACCGCCTCTTCCACGCGGATTCTGTAGGAGAAGGCCAGCGTCACTGGAATCATGATGGCGGCGAGTGCAGCGAGGTTCAGCAGGCACAACGCGAACCCGAGAAATTCCAGCAACGCTCCTGCATAAGACGGATGCCGGATGTGCCGATAGGGTCCTGAGTCGATCACGCGGTGATCAGCGCTGACCGACACATTCACCGTGAAATACCTTCCCAGATACAAAATGCAATACCAGCGCAGCACCAGGCCTGTGCCAAACAGCAGCACGCCGATCTGGTAGAAGGCTGCGCTCGGACCGAATGCAGCGAAAGGCGCCCATCGTGTCAATGCATAAGTCAGCAGCAGGCTTGCCGGCACCACCATCCAGATCAGCCGAAGCGAACCGCGGTCATCGGCGGTCGCGTCAACCTTCGAGCGCCGCCACAGCGACAGCACGATTTCGGAGGCACCGAAGACGACGCCGAGCAGATTGATCGACGGCAATATCACGGTAATTGAATAAATGGTGCGTGAATCACTTGCAAATCTCCCGCAGTGTTGCAAACTATCAGAGGTCTCTATCGATACCCCGGGGCCGGGCTGCATGTTTTGTTAGTCCCTTGCAGGTCGGTTCCGGTCTTTAAGTATCTACGCCGACTGTTTCTCGCGGCGTAAACAGATTCACCTCCTCAGCGTGCCCCGGCAGCGTCATCGTGCGCTCGTACCGCAGGCCGATCTTTTGCAGCAGCCGCATGGAGCCGTGATTCTGCGTCGACGTGATGGCCACAACCCGTGCGATGCCGAAGACATTGCGCGCCAGATGCATCACCGCGCGGCTGGATTCCAGCGCATATCCTTTGGACCAATAAGCCGGTAGAAACGCGAATCCGATGTCCACATCGCGCAAGAAGTCGCGCTTCACCAGGCCGCACATGCCGATGCGCCGCCCGGTTTCCTTGATTTGCACCAGATAAAGCCCAAAGCCATTGTTCGCGTAGCTGGCGCAAGGACCATCGGCGATGTAGCGGCGGGCATCCTCCAGCGTCCGGGCGCCCTTGTCGCCGATGAAGTGGATGAAGGCGGCGTCGTTCAACAATTCGAGGATGAATGCGGCATCACCGGCCGTCAGCTCACGCAACACCAGCCGCGCGGTTTCCGAAACGACGGTGCCGCGGGGGCGGGATTGCTCAGCGCGCCATTTCTCGTTCGATTCCTCGCTCGGGAACGAACCATGAGATCGCCACAGCGACATACAGCGCGCAAGATATCCACGGATTGACGAATGCGAGTGCGATGGCCGTGACATAAAGTGCGATGGACAGTCTTCCTTTCAGACCCAATCCGGCCGATTTTGCGAGGGGCGTTTCCGGGCCGTGATTGCCTACCAACGCCCACGTCAGGATTGTATAAGCAATGGCGGCAAACAGCAGCACGACGCCGTATGCGGCAACGGGGAGCGAGGCGGCATGATTTTCGCCCAGCCAGCCCGTTGCGAACGGAATCAGGGAAAGCCAGAACAGCAGATGCAGGTTCGCCCACAGGATGCCGCCATGAACATGCTCGGCGGCCTGAAAGATGTGATGGTGGTTGTTCCAGTAGATGCCGACGTAGATAAAGCTGAGAACATAGCTCAGAAACACGGGCAACAGCGGCACGATGGACTGGATGTTCTCGCCATGCGGAACCTTCAGTTCCAGGACCATGATGGTGATGATCACCGCGATGACGCCGTCACTGAAGGCGACCACGCGGTCCTTGGACATCAAGATTTTTCGCGCCGGCATGATCCTCCCAGAGTGGAGCATCAGGCGCGGGTGCGCAATTGGCGCCTCGCCAGGCTGCCCTGGAACAAACTCAAGCGAGGCGCGGAGGCATGCCGAATGACTATTAGAACGTTTTCAAAATCAATGCGACAGTGACGATAGCCATGGCGAACAACAATACGTTGTGTCCCATGCGTGCGATAGTCCCGACCATGATGCACCTCCTGCTCATTTGCACCGCATAAATCCACTCCTCAGGGAGTGTCGCGGCAGGACAGCATTATGGGTGCGTTTGGTGGCAATGCAATGGCTGAATTGTGACGTATGTATGTTTTTAACTATATAATAATCATGGGTTTACATTCATAAATATGTCATGAACACATTTTTCGACCGCTGCCGGGACAATCCGGGAAACGCCATTCACAGGGCGGACAAGACCGCATTTGCAGTGCATCATTTTTCTTGCGCTTGGATTCCGTATGAAGCCACCGAAACCGCACGTTCCCACTGACATCAATCGACGGCGGCTGCTGCGGCAGGGAGCCGCGCTGGGAATCGGAATTCTGGCGGCACCGGCCATCCTGTCCGCGGGCCGCAGCAACTGGCATGGACGTGATCCTTTTACGCTGGGCGTGGCGGCGGGGGCACCGGCGCCGGACGGATTTACCCTGTGGACACGGCTGGCTCCGGATCCGTTGAGCGCTGACCCGCACACGCCGGGCGGCATGAGTGGCGGCAACACCGGGCTTCGCTACGAAATTGCTGCCGATCCGCAGTTGCGCCGCATCGTGCGGCGTGGGGACTGTTTGAGCGAATCGCAGTTCAGCCATTCCGTGCACCTGGACGTGCGCGGTCTCGCGCCCGGACGCAGCTACTGGTATCGATTCATCAGCGCCGGGTCGGCGAGCCGCATCGGCCGGGCGATGACCCTGCCGGCGCCCGGCCAAACGCCGCAGCGCCTGCGTCTGGGGTTTGTGTCCTGCGCCAACTATGAACAGGGATACTTTTCCGCGTACCGGCATCTCGCCGACGAAGATCCGGATCTGGTGATTTTCCTGGGCGACTACCTCTACGAATACATCGACCGCAAATCCGCGACGGTGCGTCGGCACAGCGACGGCGTCGAGGCGGACTCCCTGCCGACCTACCGCAACCGCTACGCGCAATACCGCATGGATGCGGATTTGCAGCGTCTGCATGCGGAAGTTCCCGCGTTGATGACCTGGGACGACCACGAGGTTGAAAACGACTACGCGGACAAGTGGTCGCCCCGCTTCATCGATCCGCGGCAGTTCCTTCGCCGCCGCGCGGCGGCGTATCAAGCCTATTACGAACACATGCCGGTGCGCGCACTGTCTCGCCCCCGGGGCGCATCGATGCGCCTGTACGATGAATTCAGATTCGGCGATCTGGCGCAGATTCTGCTGCTCGACGGGCGCCAGTATCGATCCAAGCCCGCCTGCTACGCGCCGCCCAATCGTGGCGGCGCCCACGCGCAGACCAACGTGGAGTGCCCGGAGCGCCTCGATCCTTCGCGCAGTCTGCTCGGCGCGCGGCAGGAGCAGTGGGTCTTTGAACGATTGCAGCGCAGTAGCTCTGGTTGGAACGTGCTGGCTCAGGATGTGATGATGGCGCAGTGGCAACGCGTGCTCGCTGATGGCGAACGCGCCTATTGGAGCGATGACTGGAACGGTTATCCTGCCAATCGAGAGCGATTGCTGCGCTTCATCCAGGCGCAGCGCGTCGCCAACCCGGTGGTGATCGGCGGCGACATTCACTCTTATTGGTGCAACGATCTGAAGGCGGATTTCAACGATCCGTCCTCCGCAACCGTCGCGACTGAATTCGTCGGCACCTCGGTTTCCGCGCATCCGCCGCCGCGGGAAACCTTTGCACGGCACCTTGCGGAGAATCCGCACGTGCGCTATTTCGAAAGCCAGATGCGCGGCTATGCGACGTTGGAAATGGATGCCGGAAATTTGCACGCACGCTTTCGCGCAGTGTCGGATGCCAAAGATCCGCTCGCCAGCGTCTCGACGCTAAAGAGCTTCGTGGTGGAAAACGGAAGAGCCGGCGCCGTAGAGACCTGAGCGTGCGAGAACGCGGGCCTAGGGCACGTCGATCGGCGCGACGGGCGCGACCGGCGGGGCCGTATCCGGAGTCCGGCTGCGGCGCTCGCGCTTTTCGTCGTTCTTTTTTCGCTTCGCCTCTTCGCGCTGCTTTTTCTGATGCCGGTAGTTCGGTTGTGCCACGCAAGTCTCCAATCGTTTGATTTGAACAAAGTGTACTCCCAGCCTCTAACGAATGAGGAGTCAAATAAGCCCATCGGCACGACCCGAGTTGTGTATAGTCAGTCGCCAATCATGTCCAGTTATAGACGCACCATCCCGTTTGCAGACATCCCCTTCAGCCTGCCGGGCGCCATCGCGGATCGGCGTGTGCAAATGCTGGAGCGCGAACTCGAACTCAAGGAAGAACGCCGCAAGCAGCTGGATGCGCAAAGTTCGCCCGCCAACACGCCCGAAGCGCGGATTCAAATCTGGGAGCGCATGCACGCGCTGAATCTGCCGCGCACGCCGGACCATAAGCTGGTGTTCATCGTGGCCGAGCAGACGGATCTGACCGTGGCTCAAGTGCGTGAAGAGCAGGGGCGGCGCGCAGGCGCTGCAGCCCCACTCGCAGTCTGATTTCTTCGCTGACGCGACGCCGGCACCGCCGCAACGGCGCTTGTTAAGATCCGGTTCTGGCCTTCGAATGCCGCGCGCCGTAAAACACGTAGACCAATGATCCGACGCCGAGCCAGATCAGCAGCCGCCACCAGGAATCCACCGGCAAGCTGAGCATCAGATACACGCAGCCGGCAATGCCGATGGCCGGAACCACCGGCGAACCCGGACAACGAAAGCCGCGCGCCGCCCCCGGTGATCGTGCGCGCAGCACCAGCACTCCCAGACACACGATCGCAAACGCCAGCAGCGTGCCGATGGAGACGAGTTCACCCAGGATATTCAACGGCAGCAAGCCCGCAATCGCGGCGCAAAAGATGCCGACCACCACGATGCCCAGCGCCGGTGTGCGAAAGCGCGGATGCAAAGCGGAGAATGCCGGCGGCAGCAATCCATCCCGGGCCATGGTGTAGAAAATCCGGCTTTGGCCATACACCGACAACAGGATGGTTGAAGCCAGCCCGACGACAGCGCCGGCACTGACCAGCGGCTTCAGCCAGTTCAGATGCGGGCCGCCGCCATCCAGCGCGACGATGATGGGATCGGACACGTTCAAACTGGTATACGGCGCCAGTCCGGTCATGACCAGCGCCATGGCGACATACAGCGCGGTGCAAATGAGCAAGGCCATCAGGATGCTGAATCCCAGATCACGCTGCGGATTGCGGGTTTCCTGCGCACAAGTGGATACGGTTTCGAATCCGATGTAGGCGAAGAAGATGACGCCGGCGCCCCGGAACACGCCGCTCCATCCGTACACGCCGCTTTGGCCGGTGTTCGGCGGAATGAACGGATGCCAGTTTTCCGGATGCACATAAAACGAGCCGAAGAAAATGACCAGCACGATGACGCCGATCTTCATCACCACAAACAGCGCGTTGGCAAAGGCGGATTCCTTGATGCCGATGACCAGCAGCGCGGTCATCGCCAGGACGATGGCAACCGCCGGGAAATTCATGACGGCGCCGGAGAACACGAAGTGATGTGAGGCATCCAGGGCGATGGGCGCAGAGCTCCAGGCGCTGGGAATGATGATTCCCATGCTGGCCATGGCGTTGGTGAAATAGCCCGACCATCCCACGGCAATGGTCGAACCGGCCACCAGATATTCCAGCACCAGACACCAGCCGATGGTCCAGGCCACCAGCTCACCCAGAGTCGCATACGCGTAGGTGTAGGAGCTCCCCGCCACGGGCATCATGGAGGCCAGTTCTGCGTAGCAAAGGCCGGTGCTCAGGCAGGCCATGCCCGCGAAGATGAACGACAGCACGATGGCAGGACCCGCATACTGCGCCGCCGCCGTGCCGGTGATGACGAAAATCCCCGCCCCGATGGTGCTGCCGACGCCGATCAGGATCAGATCGAAGCGGCCCAATACCCGGCGCATGCCATGGCCGCCCGCACTGTCGGACGCCTCGCTCACGGTTGCAAGCTGGCTCAATTCCTTGCGTGTCCAGATCCCCATCGGCTAACGATAACCTAATTCGCGCAGGATAAACCCTACAGCTTGGATCTGAGCATGCCGAGCGCCGCGTTGAGCAGATCGCCTTGGCTTGAGTGATCTGCCGCGGGTAACTGGCCATCGGGCGTCATGTGATCGACCACCTGCGGCAGCAATTGCGCGAGGATGCCGCTGGCCTGACCGGCGTTCAAACCCAGCTGCGAAGCGATTTGTCCGATCTGACCGGATCCTAGAACCTGCGTCACCTGACTGGGGGAGATGGACTGGTTGTGACCCGTGCTCACCCACGAGCTCACCACCTGGCCCAAACCTGCCTGGTTGAATGAATTGACCAATCCGGCCACGCCGCCGTGCTGCTGCAGCAGTTCCGATGCGATCTGCAGAAG
The DNA here is from genome assembly GCA_025357635.1 of Pseudomonadota bacterium. Classification (GTDB taxonomy): domain Bacteria; phylum Pseudomonadota; class Gammaproteobacteria; order Steroidobacterales; family Steroidobacteraceae; genus TMP-86. The sequence goes on along the minus strand of JANXOV010000151.1, from coordinate 25,688 downwards.
CGAATCCGCATTGACTGCGCCATTGGCCTGAGCAGCGCCGGTATGCGAGCCGCCGAGGGCGGCGCTAAGAATTCCATCCAATAGACCCATTGGTTTTTCCCTTGAATTGAAGAGTTGACGTTGCGCGGCGCTAGCCTCACTCACGCGAGGGGTGAGTTGCAAGTTGAAAATCACGCCGCAGGTCCGCGCCAGCACAAACGCGGCCTCAACCGTAGGGCTTACGCAGCCGCAATCTGCGGCTGACTGCGGCGCAACCGCAGATACACCAGCAGGTACGCGCCGAAGCAGGCGGCAATGAAGGTGAGCATGGCCATGAGCATCTGTGAGAATCCCCATTGCCAGCCCAGCAGCAACCCGGCGATGAAGGGCCCTGCGCTCTGCCCCAGACCCTGAGCGGCGGGAACCAGTGCGACAAATTGACCGCGCCGGTCGATGCCGTTCAAAGTTCCCAGCTGATAGACCTGCGTCATCGACCAGACTTCGAAGAAGATCAACACGCCGATCACGTAGCCCGTTGCGCTCAGACTGATCGACCAGGCTGCGAACACCGCCAGCATCACGGCCAGCGCGGCAAGTTGAGGCCGGTGCTGGCCCCAGCGCAGACTCAGCCAATAGGCAAGCACCGATCCGGTCAGGCTGAACAGGTTGCACAGCGTCAATGTATTCGCGACCGCCTGCTGCGACAAACCGATGGACGCTCCGATACGCTCCGAGTAGGCCCAGAAGGCGCTTGCGGCGATATTGAACAGCACGATTGCAGCCAGGCACCACCAGGCCAGGGACCGCGCGGTGGCGCCTACGACCGGTGCCGCCGCTTCCGTCGCGGGCGGCGGCGTGCAGGGCCGGGCAATCGCCGGAATCCAGCGGATCAGCAGCAGCGGCAGGAAGAATGCCGTGCCGAAAGCCAGGTACAGTCCTCGCAGTCCGATGCCCGCGAGCAGCGAAGGCACGAGCCAAAGCTCCAGCGAATTCATCAAAACAAGTACGACGATGAAGACGCTGAAGTGACGCGCCGATCGCCGGGTCAGGGACAGACAGGCGATGCCGGCGGAGTAACAGATGCCGCTGCCCAAGCCTGTCACGAATCGAATCCCTGCCATCGCAGTGAAAGTGTGAATGGATGAGGTAAGCGCGTTGCCGGCGACAGCAACAGCAATACCCGCGATCATCAGCAGGCGGAAGCGGCCTGATTTGGCAAGCAGTGAAACCGCCACCGAGCCGACCAGGAGCCCCGCGTTCTCAGCGGCGCCGACCCATCCGATCTCGCGGCTGCTGAAGCCGTACAGATCCGACAGTGCACCCAGGATGAGCGGCAGCGCGAGATAGACGGCGTACGCTGCGACGCAGGCGCACATGCAGGCCGCAACGGCGAGCGGCGAGTCCCAGAGGGTCTCGCCGCCCGGTTCACTCATGGCGCGCCGTCACGCGATCAGAATTGCCGCCGCAGCGCAACGCCGATGGTCCGCGGCCGCACCACGAACCATTTCGGCCGCCCCTCAAGCTCAGCGCCCTCAGGCAGCAGATCGCCGATGACGCCGCGTTTGTCGAAAACGTTGTTCGCAAACACGGTCAGTTCCCACGGACCCTGCTCAACGCCGCCGCGCAGATTCAAGGTGCTGTAGGATCCCAGCGCGCGCCCGTCGGGTGGCGCCACGTTGGTAAAGCTCTTGCGAGCACCGGTGAATTCCCACTGGCCGCGGATGAACGCATTTCGCGCTCCCAGCGGGATGCTGTACTGGGCGGTGGCGGAGCCGGACCATTTGGGAACGCCGGTCAGCGTCTGACCCACCACGGTGCGCGAAGCAACGGTGGCTTCCGTGATCCGCGCATCCTCATAGCCGACCGCCAGATTCAAGGTCAGATGATCGATGACCGCCATGTCGACCTCCACCTCGGCGCCCTTGCTGGTCGCAGCGCCGGAATTGGCGGTGATGATGAACGTGCAGGGCAGGAACACGGTCTGCTGTATGCCTTTCCAATTGATGCGATAGGCGGCAACGCGCGAACGGATGCGATTGTCGGCGAAGGCGTTCTTCGAACCGACCTCATAACTCCACAGCGAGTCGGACTTGAACGCCTCGCCGTTCTTCAAGCCCAGATTGGCCAGATCGTCGTCACAAATCGAGGGCACGAAGGAATTCGTGCCGCCGATGCGAAAGCCCTTGGCCGCGGAGGCGTACAGCATCTGATTGGGGGTGAATTGATACTTGGCGGTGAAGCGCGGTGCATTCTGATGCTCGCCATCCCGCGCCCAGGTGTCAGGCGGACCCGAAGGACCGCCGTTCAGAGGACCATCCGCGGTGTAGGCGCCCTCGTGATCCAGATACGCGCGGCGCAGGCCGGCACTGACCTGCAGCTTGTCGGTCAGCTTGATGGTGGTGTCGATGAACCAGGCTTTTTGACGGTCGGTGTTGGGCGTGTTCTGCGTGTATTGCAGATCGGTGCCGAGTGCGCCGCCGGTCGCCTCATCCAGTCCCGGCGAGTTGTAGATTTCGAAGAATCGGCGATCCGAGTGCGAGTGAAAGTAGCCGAAGACGAACTGAATCGGTCCGCTCAGGGAGGATTCAAAGCGAACTTCCTGCGTATAGGTCTTGGTGTACAGGATGTTGAGCAGCGGCGCCGGCACGTAGTAGGGAATACCCCAGAAGTACAGCGCGTTGATGTCGCTGGTGTCCTCGATGTCCTGCGCGCGGCGATAGAAGTAGGTGCCGGAAGCGACGAAGCGCCCGTACTTGGTGTCCTGCTTGGCCGTCAGGCCCGCGAAGGACCAGGTGTCCTCCACGGACTCCGGCACATCGAAGGGCCGCGTTTGCGTGAAGTAATCCGGCTCATAGTCGGCCAACGGATAGCCGTTGGTCTTGGAATGCTGGTACATGAACATCGGGGTGACGGTCAGACCTTCGAGCGATTTTGGCATGATGCCCAGCGATGCGGAAAAGCCGGTGTTCTGCTCCGCGCCGACATGATCCTTGCTGCCCACGGAAGGCGGCCCGCCCGGCGGGTAAGGCAGGCTGGGGGAGCGCGGATCCTGAGGACCACCCCAGGTGCGCGTGTACAAGCCCGGGTCGAAGCTGCTGAAGGCACTCATTCGCAAGCCCATGTTGCCTTGCATGAGGGGGAGATTGACGGTGCCGTCGGCCGAGTAGCCACCGCCGCCCTTGTTCACGTGCGATCCTTCGGCCTGTATGTGTGCGCTGAAGGCATCCGGGTTCGGTTCACGCGTCACCAGCCGCACGGTGCCGCCCATGGAACCGGCGCCAAACAGCGTGCCCTGCGGACCGCGCAGCACTTCGATGCGCTCGATGTCGACCGCGCGAGGATCCAGCGACAGCGGCACGGGGGTGTCGTTCAGATAGAAGGCGGTGGTGTTGTTGCCCGCGACACCGCGGATGGCGACCGCGCGGGTCGAGGAGACGCCAAAGGAGCTGCCGTTGCCGCCCGCGCCGGAGCCGGTGCTGATGGCCAGATTCGGAATGGAGCCGGCATAGTCGTTGAAATCCTTGGCGCCGAGGTTTTCCAGCGTCGCGCCGCTGATGGCGCTCATGGAAATGGGAACTTCCTGCATTTTTTCCGAACGGCGCTGCGCCGTGACGATGACCTCCTCAAGCGCGACGGCAGGCGCGACCGACTGGGCCCACGCGCAGGTTCCGGCCAACGCGAGCAATCCCCCCAATGCAATCTTCAAATATTGTGTTTGTTGCATGATGACCCTCCCTTCGACGAGTTGACAGAATCGTAACAGGCATGATCATGAGAGTAAATCATGATCACACCCGCGGAATTCGGTCACGCGGGGTATTCATGCCTATGTGATCAAAAAGTCGTAGTATGATCATCTCAAACAATTACACGGTTCTGGAGCACGGCGTGACCACAGCAAGCCCTCGAGTGCGCGATTCCCGCGGCGGATATCGGATCGGCATCGATACAGGCGGCACATTCACCGATGTGGTGGTCGGAGACGCATCCGGCATTCTGAGCGTCGGCAAGGCGCTGACCACGCGCGAGCGGATTTCACGCGGCATTCTGGAAGGGCTGAACATTGCCGCGGCGCCGCTTGGACTGGACGCGGGTGCATTGCTGCGGCAAACCGCCGTGTTCATCTACGGATCCACGCGCGCGACCAATGCGATTCTGGAAGGCAAGATCGCAAGAACCGCGCTGCTGGTGACCCACGGCTTTCCGGACATTCTGGTGCGGCGGGAGGGCGGCAAGACAAACCCCTGGGACTACACGGCCGATTACCCGGAACCTTACATACCCCGGCACCTGACTTTTGAAATCCAGGGCCGGATGACTTCCGAAGGCACGGCCATTGCGCCCTTCGATGAAGCGGGCGCCATCGCAACCATGCAGCGCCTGCGGACTCTCAAGGTGGAAGCCGTCGCCGTCTGTTTTCTGTGGTCGATCGCCAATCCTGAACATGAGCTCGCGGCCGGGCGCATCATCGAGCGCGAACTGCCCGGCGTTCCCTACACGCTGTCGCATCAGGTCAACCCCATCGTGCGCGAATACCGGCGCGCGTCCTCCGCGGCCATCGATGCCTCGCTGAAGCCCCTGATGCAGCAGCATCTGCGCGAGATGGACTCGGATCTGCGCGCAGCCGGCCTTGCCGGCGAGCTGCTGCCCGCGATTTCGTTGGGCGGCGTGATGCACATCGACGGCGTCATCGAGCGGCCCATTCACATGGTGCGCTCCGGCCCGTCGCTGGCGCCAATCCTCGGCCAGGTCACAGGATTGGCCGAAGTCGGCGCGACCGAGGTCATCGTCTGCGACACCGGCGGCACCAGTTTCGATGTGAGTCTGGTGCGCGACGGCCGTCCGGTCTTCGGCCGCGACACCTGGCTGGGCGCGCGCTACGTGGGGCATATCACCGGCCTGTCCTCGGTCGATGCGCGCAGCATCGGCTCCGGCGGCGGCTCGATTGCGCGCGTGGACTCCGGCGGCCTGCTGTGCGTGGGCCCGGAAAGCGCCGGTGCGGACCCGGGGCCTGCCTGCTACGGACGCGGCGGCCAGCATGCGACCGTGACCGATGCGGCGCTGCTGCTGGGCTACCTGGATGCCGGGTATTTCAACGGCGGCCGCATGCGGCTGGATACCGAGGCGTCCGTCGCCGTCGTCGGGCGAATCGCCGCACAGCTTGGCAAATCCCCCGAAGACGCCGCCGCCGGCATTCTCACCGTCGCCAGCGAACACATGGTCGCGGCCATCAAGGAAATCACGATCAATGAAGGGGTGGATCCGCGCGACAGTCTGCTGCTGGCGGGCGGCGGCGCGGCCGGCTTGAACATCGTGCCCATCGCGCGCGAACTGGGCTGCACGCGTGTGCTGCTGCCACGCATGGCCGGCGCATTGAGCGCCTGCGGTGCGCAATACACGGACATCGTCACCGAATTCGGTACCAGCCAGGTGACCGCATCGGAGGATTTTGACTATGCGTCGGTCAATCGCGTGCTCGGCGGCCTGAAGGCCTCGATCGAGGACTTCATGCAGAGCCTGCGGGCGCGCGGCATCCAGCGCTTCCGCACCGACTACTTCGTTGAAGCGCGTTACCGATACCAGGTATGGGAACTGGAAGTGCCGCTGCCCGGTGCGCGCATCGACACACCGGCGCAGCTGCAGCAGATCATGAAAGACTTCCATCACGCCCATGAAACGATATTCGCCGTCTCCGAAGCGGATCAGGCAATCGAATTCATTCAATGGAAGGGCCGGGTGACCGGCGAACTGGATCGGCCGCCGCTGACGCCGCTTGCCATCACCTCCGCGGCCACGGCCGCACCCGAGCGGCACGGCAAGGCGTATTTCGAAGCAACCGGCACGGTGGACATTCCGCGCTATCGCGGCGCGGTGCTCAAGCCCGGCATGCAGGTGCAGGGCCCGGCGCTGATCGTGGAGCCCACCACCACCATCGTGCTGTATCCGGGCAGCGTCGCCACCGTGACGCCGTTCAACAACTACATGGTCGATGTCTGAGGTCGAGGAAAGGTCATGTCCTCCAAACACAAACCCCTGGATCAGGTCGTCATCGCGGTACTGGCCAACCGGCTGGATTCCATCGTGCGCGAAATGACCAACACCTTGTTCCGCACCGGGCGTTCGGCGATCTTGAACACGGCCAAGGATTTTTCCTGCTCCATCATCACTGCGGACAATCAATTGCTGTCATCGGCCGACGGCCTGCCGATTCACGTGCTCGGCGGCGGCCGCCAAACGCAGTCCATGCGGGATTTTCATCCCGATCTCGCGGCAGGCGATGCGTTTCTGCACAACGACCCCTACCTCGGCAATACGCACACGGCCGATCACACCATCCTGGTGCCGGTGTTTGCGGACGGCGTACATCTGTTCACCGTGGCCGCCAAGGCGCATCAGGCTGACTGCGGAAATTCAGACCCCTCGACGTACATGCCCTTTGCCAAGGACATCTATCAGGAAGGCGGGCTGAATTTCCCCTGCGTGCGGATTCAGCGCGACTACCGGGACGTGGATGACATCATCCGCATGTGCCGTCGCCGCATCCGCGTACCCGATGTCTGGTACGGCGACTATCTCGCCGCGATGGGCGCCGCGCGCATCGGCGAGCGGCGGCTCAAGACCCTAGTGGAGCGCTACGGGGCGGGGACCATCGGCGAGTTCGTGCGCGAATGGCTGGACTACTCCGAGCGGCGCATGACGCACGCCATCCGCGCCCTTCCCGCCGGACGGCTCATCGCCGAGGGACGGCATGACACACTACCGGGGCTGCCCGATGGCGTTCCCGTGAAAGTGATCGTCGAGGTGAAACCGGACGAGGGCATCGTCGAGGTGGACCTGCGCGAAAACATCGACTGCGTCCCCGTGGGCGTGAACTTGTCGCAGACCTGCGCGACCGCCGGTGCGCTGATCGGCGTGCTCAATTGCATCGATCCGGGCGTGCCGCGCAATGAAGGCAGCTTCCGGCGCATCCGCATACTGCTGCGGGAAAACTGTGTGGTCGGCATTCCGCGTTTTCCTGCCTGCACCTCCATGGCCACCTCCAACGTCACCAACCGCCTGATCAACGCGACGCAGCGCGCGTTCAGCATGCTCGGCGACGGACACGGCCTCGCCGAAGGCGCCGCATCCATGGGAGCCGGCTTCGGCGTGGTTTCCGGGAATGACCGGCGGCTGGGTGGTGCGCCGTTCGTCAATCAGCTGGTCATCGGCAACAACGGCGGACCGGCTTCACCGCGCTGCGACGGCTGGGTCACCTACTGCATGCCGGACGCGGCCGCCTCGGTCATGGTGGACAGCGTGGAAATCATCGAGCAGAAGTATCCGCTGGTGATCCGATCGCTGCGGCTGGTGCAAGACAGCGGCGGCGCGGGCCGTCAGCGCGGCGGTCCGGCTGGAGAGATCACCTACGGTCCGTTGCACGATCCGATGACGGTCGCGTATTTCGCCGAGATGCACGAAGATCCTCCCAAGGGAACACACGGTGGCCGATCCGGCAGTGCCTCCTCCGTTTGCAAAGTGCGCAGCGACGGGCATGAGGAACCGCTGCCGCCCATCGGTCTGGTCGAACTGCAGCCAGGCGAATGCATTCGCGGATTCGAAGCCGGCGGTGGCGGCTACGGGGATCCGCTGGCCCGGGATCCCGAGCGCGTGCGTCACGATGTGCTCGAAGGCTGGGTGAGCATGGCGCTGGCCAGGGATGTCTACGGTGTTCAACTGAGCGGCGACCGTGGCGATGCCAGCTTGCGCGTGGATGCGGCGGCCACCGCGGCCCGGCGCCGTGAGCTCGCGCCATCGTGAGTCAGAGCGCTCCAACCGGGCTGAAGAAGACGCTGAAGCGGCGTCACTTGTTCACCATCGGCGTCGGCACCATTGTCGGCGTGGCCTGGCTGATGGTGCTGGGCAGTGTGCTCGGCAGCGCCGGACCGGTAGGGGCCGCGGTCGGTTTCATCATCGGTGCCGGGGCGATGATCCCCATCGGCATGTGCTACGCCGAACTCACCGGTGCGCTGCCGCATGCCGGCGGCGAAGTGGTGTATGCCTACGATCTGTTCGGCATCCGCTGGGCTTACTTTGCCGGCCTCTGCCTGACCTTCATCTACGTCATCAATTGCGTGTTCTTCGCCGTGTCGGTGGGCTGGCTGCTCAATGAACTAGTCCCCGGCATTCAAGGCCCCACCTTGTATTCGATTCTTGGCGCGAACGTGCACCTGGGCGACATTCTGATCGGTGCAGCCGGCTCGCTCGCCCTGCTGGCAGCGCATTGGCGCGGCGCGCGCGATGCCGCACGTTTGCAGGACATCGCGACCTACACCCTGCTGGGCGCAACCTGCGTATTCGTGGCGATGGGCATCAGCCGCGGCAGTACCGCCAACCTTGCGCCCATGATCGCGCCCTCTGACTGGGCCTGGGGCTACGGCGGCGTATTCGCCGCCCTGGCCGTCACGCCCTACTTCTTCGGCGGCTTCAACACCATCCCGCAAGCCGTGGCGGAGCTGGAGGACCCGAAGGATCGCCGCCGTATCGCCGGCGTGCTCGCGGGCTGCATTCTCACCTCGCTGCTCTTCTATTGCCTGGTGCTGGCGGCTGTGTCCATGGCCCTGCCACGCCAGCAGCTGCTGGCGGCGGAGTTGCCGGTCGCAGAAGCCTTTCGCGTCGTGTTCCGCGCCGGCTGGGTGGCGAATCTGGTGCTGTTGGCGGGCGTGCTCGGGCTCATCGCCGTCTGGAATGCATTGTTCTTTGCCGCCACCCGCGTGCTGTATGCGCTGGGCCGCAGCCACCTGCTGCCCGCCGCGCTCGGGCGTCTCGGCGCAGCCGGCCTCGCGCCCCGCCGCGCCATCGCGACCGTCACCATCGCCAGCGTCATCGGTCTGTTTCTGGGCAAGGGCGTGCTGCTGCCGGTCGTCAACGTGACCTCAACGCTGTTCGCCGTCATGTACGCCATCGTCTGCTTCGGCGTGTTGCGGCACCGCCGCGCCGCGCCCGGCGTCGGTGCCTATCGCGTTCCCGGCGGCATCGCCGTGATCTGGGCGGCCGCGCTGTTTTCCTTGTACCTGATCGGCCTGTCGCTGCTGCAGCAATACAAAGATGCCGGAAACCGGCTGCCGCCGGAGTGGTGGCTGCTGCTGGGCTTTGCCGCGGCGGGGTGGGTTTCCTGGCTGGCGACCCGCGCCTCACGCGGCGGATTGAGTGAGGCCGAACGCCGCCGGATCATCTTCGAACAGAGCTGAGAGTAAGCGCCACTCGACTTGATTTGATCACAAGGGCATAATTTGATCACAGATTAGGAACCGGGAGTCTACGATGGCTGATCTCACCTGGCGTTACGCCGACACCTTCGAGTACATGGACCACACGCGCGCAGGCTTCGGCCCCGCCATGATTTGCGTGGCGTGCAACGGCGGCATTCAGGGCAAGGAAAGCCATGATGCACTACCGGAAACGCCGGATGAAATCGCCGACTCCGTGGCCGCAGCGTATGAGGCCGGCGCCAGCATGGTCCATGTGCACGCGCGCGACTCGCGCGACTTCACACTGGGCGCGCGCCGCGCCGACGAATGGTACGCAGTCAACTCCAAAATCCGCGAGCGCTGCCCGGACATCGTCATCAACAACACCACGGGCGGCGATCTCACCATGAGCATGGAGGAGCGGCTGTCGTGCCTGGACGCCGGTCCCGACGTCGCTTCGCTGAATCTCACGCCCGACATGAGCCGCTTCACGATGAAGGCACGGCGCGCGCCGCTGGCGCATCCGCGGGAGGAAATGGAAGTCGATGCCTGCATTGCCTTCACCTATGGCATCGTCGAACAGTTCGCGGCCGAGATGAAGAAGCGCGGCATCAGGCCCGAAATGGAGACTTATCACAGCGGCGGCGCCTGGGTGATGCGCGATCTGATCGAACGCAAGCTGGTCGAACCGCCGTATCTCATCCAGACCGTCATGGGCGCTCAAACCGCGAGCTACCCGACTCCCGAGCACGTCATTGCGCTGCTGCGCGAGCTGCCCGACCAGAGTGTGTGGCTGTGCTCGGGCATCGGTCCGTTTCAGCTGCCGCTGACGACACTGGCGCTGCTGATGGGCGGACATGCACGGGTGGGCCTGGAGGACAATCTGTACTACGCGCGCGGACGCCGGTTCACCGATAACGCCGAAGCCGTGCGCCGCGTCGTGCGCATCGCCGGCGAGCTGAACCGCAAGATCGCGACGCCCGCTCAGACACGCGTGCTGCTGGGGCTACCGGCCAAGTCAAAAGCCATACCATCGAACAGGAAATCCGCATGAACACCGCGCTCAAGGAACGCTCCGAACTGGATGAGGCGCTGGCCGGCGCCGAGTCGCGCTTTGCCGCCGCCAATCCGAAGAGCCGCGCCCGTCACGAACGCGCGGCGGCTGTGCTGCCGGCCGGCCATTCGCGCCAGACGCTGTATTTCGCGCCCTTCCCGCTCGCCATCGCGACCGGCAAGGGCTGCCGCATCACCGACATCGACGCCCACGAATACCTGAACCTGGTCGGGGACTACGCCGCCGGCCTGTTCGGTCAGCAGTGCGAACCGCTGCAGCGCGCGGCGCTCGAGGCGATGCAGGCTGGCATTTCACTCAGCGGTCCCAACACCCGCGAGGTCGAATTCGCCGAATACATTTCCAAACGCATTCCTTCCATGGAGCAGCTGCGGTTTTGCAATTCCGGCTCCGAGGCCTGCCTGTTCGCAACGCTGGTGGCGCGACATGCGACCCGCCGGCCCAAGGTCCTCGTGTTCAACGGCTGCTATCACGGCGGCTTCATGATTTACGGCGCCGTGGACCCCGCGCTCAGCGTGCCCTTTGCCCTGGTGAAGGCCGATTACAACGACGTCGAGGGCACGCGCGCCATTCTGCGCGCCAATGCGAACGACATCGCGGCGGTGTTGGTCGAACCGGTGATGGGATCCGGCGGGGCCATCCCGGGCACGCCGGAATTCTTGAACATGCTGCGCGAGGAGACCCGCAAACTTGGCGTGGTGTTGATTTTCGACGAAGTCATGACCTCGCGGCTTGGCCCCGGTGGCGTGCAAGGCCTGCGCGGCATCCGCCCGGACATGACCACGCTAGGAAAATTCTGGGGCGGCGGATTCGCCTTCGGCGCCTTCGGCGGCTCGCGCGAACTGATGCGCCATCTTGACGTGCGCAGCGGCGGAACGCTGTCGCAGGCCGGCACCTTCAACAACAACGTCATCACCATGTCGGCGGGCCTGGTCGGCGCGCGCGACGTGTACTCGCCGGATGCATGCGTGCGGCTCAATGCGCTGGGCGACCAATTGCGTGAGCAGCTCAATGAACTGGGCCGTGCGCTCAAAGTCGGATTCCAGGCCACCGGCATCGGCGGCGTCATGAACACGCAATGGAGCAGCGGGCCCATCACCGAGCCCAGTGCCGTTCTGCCCGTGAGCGCAACCGTGCGTCGGCTGTTCCAGCTTGAAATGATCGAGCGCGGATACTATGTCGCCCAGCGCGGCATGATCAACCTGTCGCTGCCCATGCAGGAAAGCGACCTGGCCGGCTTCGTCGGCGCGGTGCGCGACTTTCTGATGCGGTACGCAGCTTCGCTTCGCGCATGAGAGCTGCGCCGACGCTCAGCGGCAATATTGGATATTTCCAATTCTTGTCGCTGGGCTTCGGCACCATGATCGGCTCAGCCTGGGTCATCCTGTTGGGCAATTGGCTGGGCGAGGCCGGGCCCGGCGGCGCGGTGCTGGGCTTCGTGAGCGGCGCCCTCATCGTCATGACCATCGGCGCCTGCTACGCCGAACTCACCGCCCTGCTGCCCGAAGCGGGCAGCGAATTCATCTACGCGCACCGCGTCTACGGCCGCGGCGTGGCCTTCACCGTGGGCTGGTTTTTGGTCCTTTATCTGATCAGCGTCACGGTCTTCGAAGCTCTCGCGCTCGCCTGGATCACCGAGATGCTGATCCCGGCCTGGAAATCCGCCGCCTTGTATCGGGCATTCGGCAGTTCGATCAGCGCGCAGATGCTGATCATCGGCATCGGCGCGGCGCTGGCGATTTTCTTGTTGAACTTCATCGGCACACAGGTGGCGGTGATCTCGCATAGCATTCTGACCTACGGGTTTCTGTTGGTCGTGCTGTGCATTCTGGGTGCTTTGCTGCTGCACGGCCGAGTCGGGCATATGCAGCCCTTGTTCGCCACCACCAACGGCAAGCCGTGGTGGTGGGGCAGCGGCGGCATCTTCGCCTTTTGCGCCTATGCCTTGAATGGCTTTCAGGCGATTCCGCAGGCCATCGAGGAGCGCTCCGGCCGCACCAACCTGCGTATCATCGGCATCGTCATCATCGCCTCGATCGCCGCGGCGGCGGCCTTCTACTGCCTGGTCGTCATCGCGGCCAGCCTGGCAACGCCGTGGCGGATGCTGGTCGCGGAGCCCTTGCCGATGATCGCCGCGGCCGCGACGCTGCCGCACGGCGAGACATTTGTACTCGTGCTATTGATCGCGACCGCCGTGTCGCTGCTCAAGGCGTGGAACGGCGTGTTCATGATGGCGGTACGGCTCATGGTCGCCATGGCCAGAGCCGGCTATGTTCCGCCGGCATTCGCGCGCCTGCATCCGCGCTACCGCTCGCCCGCGGCAGCGCTCGTCTTCATCGCCGCACTGAACATCGTCGGAATTTTTGCCGGTAAAGCCGCCATCGAACCCATCACCGACATGTGCGCGATGGTGCTGACGCTCACCTATGTAATGTGCTGCGTGACAGTGTTGCGATTGCGTTCGCGCGGCGGCGCCGCATCCTTCCCGCTGCCCGGCGGCAACGCGTTCGCCTGGATCGGTCTGGCCGGCTCGGTCACGATGGCCGTGGTGGCATTCCTTGCGCCGTTCCTGCAACGCGACGGGCTGCCCCTGGAGTGGGAACTGCTCGGCGCGTGGGGTCTGATCGGTGTCGTTGTGTGGCTAACACGGGTGCGGCATGCGTCGCTGTCGTAAGAGGGCCAGCTGCAGCTCACCCCGCCGTGATGGGCAGACTTTCCCAATAGCCGGGAATCTTGTCGAGCACCGCCAGATCGCGCCGCATTGCATCCTCGGCGGCTGCCGGATCGCGCGCCTGGAACGCAGCCAGCATCCGCTCATGATTGTCCAGACCGACACGCCGCATATTCGCCGTCTTGGTCAGCAGCGACACGGTGCTGGCGACCAGCGGCGCCATGCGCAGCCAAAGCATCTGGATCAGCGGCACCAGCACCGGATTGTCGGCGATGCGGTAGATCTCAAAGTGAAACGCCATGTTCAGCGACGTGAAGGTGTGCAGGTCGCCACTGGAGATGCTCTTCTCGATGCCGGTTTGCACCGCGCGCAAATGCTCGATCTGCACCAGGGTGATGTTTCGCGCCGCCAGCGCCGCCGCCTTTCCCTCGAGCTGTTGGCGCAGGTCGATGAGTTGCTCGACCTGCCGCCGGTTCAGCGTGGGGACCCGCGCGGAACGGTTCGGCAACCCCTCGAAGGCGCCCTCGGAAGTGAGCCGGCGCAGGGCTTCGCGCACCGGCATTTCGCCGATGGACAGTTCCTTGGCGAGGGAGCGCAGGGTGATGACTTCGCCGGGCCGGAAGTGGCCAGCAAGCACGGCCTCTTTCAATGTGGCGTAGGCGCGGCTGTGCGCCGCTTCACCCGGCGCCTGCCTATCGGCAGCCGGCACGGTCAGGGATCGCCGCGGCGTCTTGCCGCGCGATTTTTTCCCCACCGCCCGCTTCGATTTCTTTGTCAGCATGAAAACTCGCAGTCCTGTTGCCCCGGATGAGGGCGCCAGCCTATGCCGTCGCACGCGCGCGGCGCAAGCATTACCCGCCATGCCCGATCATAGTCGTGATCACAACTAATTGATATGATCACAAAATGACAAGCAACTTTCCCGGCAGCGCGCGCGTGGTGATCATTGGCGGCGGCATCGGTGGCTGCAGCGCCGCGTATCATCTGGCCGCAATGGGCGTCACCGACGTGGTGCTGCTCGAGCGCTCCATGCTCAGCTCCGGCACCACCTGGCATTCCACCGGCAACATGGAGACCTACCGGGCCGATCCGCTGGTCTACGACATGGTGCGCTACGCGGTAAAAGCGTATCCGGCGCTTGCGCAGGAGACGGGGAAGGAAATCGGCTGGCGCAATGTCGGCCGTGTGCATTACACGGACAAGGAGGATCGCTGGAGTGTGATGCAGACGCTGCCCGAACTCGGCCGGGCGCGCGGCATCGAATTGCATCTGATCACGCCGGAGCAGGTGCGCGAAAGGCTGCCCATCATCGATCCGCAGGAGCTCGCGGGCGGCATCTGGATTCCCAGCGATGCGCGCGTCAATGCAACCGATGCCGTGCACGCCTTCGCCGCCGGTGCGCGCGCCAAGGGCGTGAAGATCTTCCAGGAGACCTCCGTCACCGGCATCGAGATGCGCAACGGCGCCGTCTGCGCCGTGACGAGTTCCTCAGGCCGCATCGACTGCGACACCGTCGTTCTCGCCGGCGGGCTGTGGTCGCGCGACATGGCGGCAACCTGCGGAGCGCAGCTGCCGATGTATGCGCTCGAGCATCAATACATCATCACCAAGCCGCATGGCATCAATCGCGATCTGCCGCTGTTCCTGTCCTACGACGATCAGCTCTACGGTCGCGAAGAGGTCGGCGGCCTGATGATCGGCAGCCTGGACGATGATGCCATCGCCCTGCCGTCGGCCGCCCTGCCGCAAAACTTCTCATTCGCGCTGCTCAATGAGCGATGGGAGCAGTTCGAGCCGTACATGGCCACCGCCATGCGGCGCTTCCCGCTGCTGCGCAACGCGCAGATCAAAATGCTGCTCAACGGCCCGGAAAGCTTCACGCCCGATGGTCAGATGCTGCTGGGCCCGGTGCCGGGGGCGACCGGCTTGTTTGCCGCCTGCGCGTTCAACTCCAACGGCATCGCACTGGCCCCGGCCGCCGGACGATTCGTGGCGCAATGGATCGTGGAGGGCGAGCCCAGCTCGGACGTCGCGCCGCTGGACGTGCGGCGCTTCTCGCCGGTGCAGGCGGCGGAGAGCTACATGCGCCGGCGCGCCGCTGAGATTCCCGGCTTTCACTGCCGCATGCATGCACCCGACGGCGACTATCGCAGCGCCCGCGATGTACGCCACTCGCCACTGCACGAGCAGGCCGCCGCCGCCGGCGCGCGTTTCATGTCGGTCAACGGCTGGGAACGGCCGGTGTGGTTCGCACGCCAGGACGGCTCGACGTTCATCGGCTCGGTAGCCGAAGAAGTCCGGGCGGCCACGGAGCAGGTGTTGGTGGTGGATCGAAGCGCCGATGTGAAGCAACTGGACGCAGCGGATCGGCAGGACGTCGACAAGGCGAACGCGTGCCTGCGCCACCTGCCAGGTACGCATGATCAGGTCGAGGCGCTGGTGCGCGAACTGGCGTGGCATGACGGCCAACGGCTGCTGACCGCGCCGCCGGACCAGGAATCACGGGTATCGGAGTGGCTGCGGCGCCGGCACGGCGCCGCGGGCGATACGCAAACAGGATTTTCGGATCAGACGACCGCGTTAGCTCTGCTCGAGTTGCACGGGCCGGCGCGCGAGGCGATGCTGTCCGCACTGAGCACCGGAAATGGCATCGAGTTGAAAATATTCCGCGACACCACCAACGATTCGACCCTGCTGCTCGCGCCAATCGACGCAGCCGCACAATTGTGGCAGCACTTGCTCGCCCTCGGCAGCCGTTTCGGGGCGCGCTGTGGCGGTTATTTTGCGCAAGAAGCGCTGCGCATCCGCCGAGGCGTCCCCGGATTCGGCTTCGAGGCTACGCCTGCGCGCCAGGCGCAGGAGGTCGGCCTTGGCGAACGCGGTTCAAGTCCCGCGCCGCCACTGCCGCGCACGCACGCACCACGCACGCTCGTTGCCTTGGAAAGCCCAATGCCTTATGACGAGTTCGGTTCGCGCGATGTGGTGATCTGCCGCGGCGAGGTGATCGGCGAGTTGACCTCGCGCGTGCGCCTGCCGGGCTGGCCGGCCACGTTCGCATTGGGCCTGCTCGATCCGCAACGCTGGCAGCGCCAGGCAAAGGGCGCACCGCTCGAGACCGTCGCCCGCGGCAAGCGCTGGCCGCTGATGCTGCGCGACACCGCCTGGAGCGCCGACGTTGCAGCCAGAATCGGCACCCGGTAAGCGCCCGCCCGATGCGCCGCTGGTGCGCGCGCTCGGCCCGTGGGGCCTGGCCGCTTCCATCGTCAACATCACCATCGCCGGAAGCATTTTCGTGCTGCCCGGCACACTCGGCGCGTCGATGGGCGCTGCGGCGCCGCTGGCCTTTGTGCTCGGCGCCGCGTTGTTCGTCCCGCTGGTTTTGAGTTTCGCTGCAGTAGGAAGCCGTGTGGTCACCAGCGGCGGACCGTACGTTTACGTGGAGACTGCGTTCGGGCGCTTTCCGGGATTTCTGGTTGCGGCATTGCTTTGGATATCAGCGGTGTCCGGCAGCGGTGGCATTGCGGCGGCGCTCGCCGATCAGATTGCACACGCGTTCCCGCCGATGGCCGCTCCGCTGCCGCGCATGTTGCTCCTGCTGTGCGTGTACGGCTCACTCGTATTGGTCAACGCACTTGGCGTGCGCAGCGGCGCGCGGGCCAACGCGCTGTTTGCGGCGGCCAAGGTGCTGCCGCTGGTGGCCATCGCATTGCTCGGCTTGCGTTACGTGCACCTGCAGAACTTCACCGTGACCCAGTGGCCGGAATCACGTTCATTGGGCACTGCACTGATACTCGTCGTGTTTGCCTACTCCGGCGTGGAGACGGCTCTGGCGCCCTCAGGCGAAATGCGCAACAACGACAAGGTGGTGCCGGTGGCCGTCTTGATGGGCGTCGGCGTGGTCGTTGCGCTCTACATCGCGATTCAAGCGGTGTGCCAGGGCGTTCTGGGTTCCGCTCTGGCCGGACACCCGGCGCCGGTGACCGCGGTTGCGCAGATGATCATTCCAGGCGGCGGCGTCCTAGTGGTGATCACCGCCGCGACAGCGCTTTTCGGCTGCCTGCAGGGCGATCTGCTGGGCACGTCACGGCTGCTCTATGCGCTGGGGCGGGACGGACTCCTGCCGCGGCCCCTTGCGCGCGTGACCGCGCGCAGCCGTGTCCCCATGGCGGCCATCATCACTCACGCGGGCGCGGCGTTCGCCGTGGCCTTGGGCGGCAGCTTCACCACACTCGCACTGGTGTCAGGGGGCGCGTTCTGCTTCGTCTACATCGGCTGCGCCGCGGCAGCCTGGCAGCTGCAGCGCCGCCATTTCAGCCAGACGCCCGCACCGCTGGTGCTGCCGGGCGGAGCGCTGATTCCGGCGGCGGGCGTCATTGGGTTCCTCGCGATTCTTGCGACACTGCAGCGGCAGGATTGGCTCGCCATCGGCGCGGCGATCGCCGCCATCTGTGTCTTGTACGTGATCGCGCGGATTCAACCCGTTCGAAAATCCTGAAGCAAGGCGCCGTGCTTCAAGGTCTCACGCTCGTGTTCGATCTCGCGCCACGGCTCACGCAGCGCGGCCTCGTACCAGGCGCGCATCGAGCTCAGCGCCAGCAATCGTTCAACGTATTGTATCGAGGTGGCCGACAGCGGCGCAGAATAGGTCTGGACCCGAAACGCAACAGGCGCAAAGAACGCGTCCACCACCGTGAAGCGTTCACCGGCGAGAAACGGCCCGCCGAAGCGCGAGAGCCCTTCGTTCCAGAGCGAATCGATGCGGGTCAGATCGCGCCGCACGGCGGCCGGAAACTGCGCGATGCGCACGCGAATGCCGCAGTTCATGCTGCACACATCGCGCAAGCTGGCAAAGCCCGAATGCATCTCCGCGCTTGCGCAGCGGGCCCAGGCGCGCGCAATCACAGCGCGCGGCCACACCATCGGAAACTGCTCTGCCAGATACTCCGAGATGGCGAGCGAGTCCCACACCGTCGTGGCGCCGTCCACCAGGCATGGCACCTTTCCGGTCGGGGAAAACGAGGTGAAGCGATTGGGTTGATTGGGTTCCGCGAACGGCACCAGCGTTTCATTGAAGCCGATACCCAGTTCGCGCATCAGCACCCAGGGGCGCAGTGACCAGGAAGAGTAGTTCTTGTTGGCGATGTACAGATCGAACATGCTGTCGCTCCGGCAGGCGGTGGGAATTGAGTCCGCGTTTCAGACGCCAGTTTATTGCAAAATCCCGCGCAAGATCAGGCGCTGTTCGCCGCGCTTGTCGAGATAGCGGCCGGCCCGCACCGAATGTCATTGCGGAGGCGCAAGCCGCCGCATTATCCTTGATACACCTATCTTAGAGGCGCGCGCACAAATCCCATGCCAACCACTCAAAAATCCACCACACGAATCACCGACAAGGCGGAGTCTTCGCTGCGCGTGGATCTGGCAGCCGCCTTCCGCCTGGCCGCACAGTTCGACTGGCATGAAGCGGTGGGCAATCACTTCAGTGTCGCCGTGTCCGCCGACGGCAGGCATTTTTTGATGAACCCGCGATGGCGGCACTTCTCGCTCATCAAAGCCAGCGAACTGCTGCTGCTCGACAGCAACGATGAGCGCACGCTGCAGCGCCCGGATGCGCCGGATCCCTCGGCGTGGTGCATTCACGGCCAGCTGCATGCGCGGATCCCGGCGGCGCGATGCGTGCTGCACGTGCATCCGCCGTATGCGACCGCGCTGTCCTGCCTCAAGGATCCGACCCTGCTGCCCATAGACCAGAACTCGGCGCGCTTCCATGGAAGAATTGCACAGGATCTGCACTACGCCGGCATCGCGGATGATCCGGACGAAGGCGCGCGCCTGGCCGCAGTACTCGGCAATCGCAGCGTTCTCATGATGGGCAACCATGGCGTCTTGGTCACCGCCGCGACGGTCTCGGATGCCTTCGATGAATTGTATTTTCTGGAACGCGCCTGCAAAACGCTGGTTCTGGCGTACTCGACCGGCCAACCGCTCAACGTGATGACGGACGCGCTGGCCGAACGCACGGCGCGGGACTGGAAGGATTACGCCGGCGCGGGCATTGCGCATTTCGAGGAACTCAAGCGCCTGCTCGATGAGACCGACGCCTCATACAAGCAGTAGCAGCGCAGCATGTCCCAGCGGCATTGATGACGGGTGCGTACGAAGGCAGCGGGGTTGGAAAACTCGCGAACCGTGTGTCAGGCCGGCGGCAACGCCCATAGTTCGCGCGCCCAGCGAGCCAGCGTCAGCGCCTCGCTCCAACGGTCCGACAACTCGCGGTCGCCGGCGTCGGTGATCGCATAATCGGGCGGTCCCAGCTCGCACAGGAACACGAGGCTCCCATCCGCGTTGCGCGCCTTCCAGGCATCGAATCCCTGCCGCCACCAGCCCTTGAACAGCGCCACCCACTTGGCGTTCTGCGCAAACTCCAGCGCGATCTGGATCTGGCCGCGGGCGGCGACGCGGCCCTGAAAGGAATCCGAGCGCTCGAGCACCTGCGTGATCAGCGCCTGCAGCTGCGGCGGCGGCGGGCACGGCATCTCGCGATCCACCACGTAATGCGACAGGTCGGCCGCCAGGCGCATCTGCGGAATGGCGTCGAGCAGCTGCACCGTGGCGAACAGATCGTTGGTGATGCAGTTGCGGTGCGTCTCGAACTGGATCGGCAGGCGCTCGGATTCCGCCACCCGCAGCCAGCGCACGATGACGGGAATCATGTCGGCAACGCGCACCGGCATGTCCTGGCCGATGACGGTGACGAACGGCGCGCGAATGTGATGCGCAAGTTCGATCGCGGCCCGCAGATCATCGTCCGACTGCGGAAACGCGGTCAGCCCGCCGGCAAGACCCGTGCGCGCGAAATGCGGCACGGTGGCTTCGGCCTGCTCCATGCTGAGCGCGCCGAGGTCGATGGCCATGCCATCGAAGCCCGCCGCGCGCACCCGATCGAACTTCGCCGCGGTGCTCGCTTCCGGGGACACCAGCCGGTCCATGGCCCACAGGGCCTGATAAACCAGCAGGCGATCAGCCATGCGCGCTTTCGAGCGTTGGTGCGTCGCTGATCCACGCCGCATCGTCCGGATAATCCGCCTCGGTCCTGCCGCCGGAGAAGGCGCGGATGGCGGCGGCGAGGAACCCCAGGTAGGTCATGGACGGCGGCGCGGCGCCGCGCTCGGTGAACAGCGCCGCATTGAGCGCCTTGAGCCGGTGAAACGGCACGCCCGGGAAGGCGTGGTGCGCGGTGTGATACTGCATCTGCCAGCACATCCAGCGCATCAGCGCGTTGGTGCGCGTGCTGCGCGTGTTGACGAGGACGTTGGGAACGTGCGGCAGACCGAGGTGCTCGATGGTGTTCTGAAGCTGGTGCACGAACTTCATGCAAACCATCGGCGCCAGCCACAGCCACAGCGCCGCCGTGCTGTGCATCCACAGCGAGCACGCCAGGATCGCTGCATAGCCGGCCAGGTGAACGCGGCTTTCGAGCATCAGGCCCGCGTGCCGGGACTTCGGCAGATAGGGTTCGGTGATGATCCCGAACGAAAAACGCAGGATGCGCCGCCAGCGCGAATACCAGTAGTGGATCCCCGACATCCACAGCAGCAGCGAGCGCAGATCGTAGCGCGGGCGCGCCAGTTCCCCATCCTGCTCCCAGTCCTGCGTGAAGCGGTGATGCGCGAGGTGCTGGATCTGATCGAAATCGCGCGGAAAGAACAGTGCGAAGCCGAACAGGCGGCCCAGCCATTCGTTCAACCAGCGGGTTCTGAAAACGGTCCAATGGCTGAGCTCGTGCTGACCGGCGTACAGGAAATTGATGAGGATGCCGTGAGCCATGAACAGCGGCGCGGCCCAGGCGCTACCGCGGGTTGACCACAGCAGCGCACCGGTAATGGCAATGGCACCGAGATGCGACAGCGCCTGCGCGGCGCCGCGCAGATCGGACGGCGCGCACAGCTCGCGCATCCTGGCGGAGTCAATCAAGTCCCGCCGCACGAAAACTTCGCTCAACTTCTTCTCCAACCCTGGCATCACCGCAACGGCCGTCACCGACAATACTAAAGAAGCTCCCCGCTGGCCAGAAAGCCGGATTGCCGCAACGCGATACGCAGACTATCCGGGTGCGGTCGCCGTGGGCGCCGCCGCCGACGGCCTCGCAGTCCAGTTCAGCTCGGCCAGCGGCGGCAGCATCCACAGCCAGCCCACCAGACCCACGAGGCCGACGGCCGCCGCCACCAGGAAGGCTGCGGTGAAGTGGTGCGTGCTCGCCACGATCAGGCCGGTCACCGCCGGAGCGACGATGCCCGCCATGCTGCCGATGGAGTTCTGAATGCCCACCCAGCGCCCCGCGGCGCGCGCACCCGCAAGTATCTGCGGGACGGCGTACAGGCCGGGCGAGGAGCCGCCGCTCAGCACCTGGTAAAGGAACAAGGCACCCAAGGCCAGAGGCTTGCTTCCCAGCGCCATGCACACCATGCAGGCCACCGATCCCAGGTGCGCGATGGTCATGATGCTCTTGTATACGACATTGGCGGAAAAGCCCGTGCCGATCAGCCGATCCGTGGCCCAGCCGGCCGATACTGCCGACACTGCCGTGATCAGATAAGCGCTCCCGGCAATCTCCCCCATCTCGGCGGTGGTGAAACCCCGCTCACGCACCAGGTAGTACGGCAGCCAGCTGAGCATGAAAAAGAAAATGTAATTGGCCGAGAACAACCCCAGCGCCGTGCCCCACAGCGCCGGTTGCCGCAACAGCGCCGCCAGCGTGGGTGAGTCGGCCCCCGCCTGCTTCGCCGCCGCCGGCAACTTCAACCGCGACCATGGCACCAGCCACAGCAGCGACACCGCGCCGAACAGCAAGAACGCGGCGCGCCACCCATGACTCGCCATGATCTGTCCGCCGGCGTAGGCGCCCACCGCGGGTCCGAACAGATAGCCGCAGGCGACGACGCCGTTCGCAGTGCCCAGCTTTCGGACCGGGACCACTGCCGGCAGCAATTTGGATATGCAGGGAAACGCCGTGCTCTCGCCCAGTCCCAGCATCAGGCGCAAGCCGAGCAGCAGGGGAAAGGAATGTGCCAGACCCACGAGCAGTGTGGCCAGCGCCCACAGCGCAAGGCCCGCCGCCAGCAGCCGCTGCGCCCCGAAGCGCTCGGCCAGCCAGCCGATCGGGATCTGCGCCAGCGCGTAAGTCCAGAAGAACGCCGAGAAGAGCCAGCCGAGCTGCGACTCGGACAGATGCAAATCGTCCTGGATCAGGTGTGCCGCGGTGGGCAGCGCACCTCGATCGACATAGTTGATGAACACCGCGACGGCCAGGAGCGCCACCACCAGGGCGGGACGGGTAGCTGGGGTCGAAGGGCGTTGATCAGAGCAGTCGCCGTACTGCACGTCAGAATTTATAGCCGACCTTGATCCCCAAAACCCGCGGCCGGGTGATGGTCTCCGCCGGCACGAACTGTGTGGTCGAGGTGAACACGCTGGCATTCACGTTGGTCAGGTTCTGCGCATAGAGCTCCGCCGACCATGCGTCCCTGGCAATGCCGGCGGACGCGTCGTAGATCGAATACGGAGGGTTTTCGAATCGCAGCAACGTGGTGCTCACACTGCCGCCCGTGGACAACGCCGGATTGACGCCAGCCTGTGTGAACGAGTGCGCGGTGTGGGTGGCGCCCGCCTGAACGAAGGCGTTGTAGGAATTCACCGACCATTGATACCGTAATCGCAGGTTGAACTGAAAGGGCGGCGAATTGGCGCTCGGTGTGCCGACCGGGCCGAACACATTTTGAATACTGGTGATCGGCTGGCCATACAGGGCCTTGGTAGCTGGATCATTCGAATCGGCAAGCAGGTCGGGATTGTTCGCGATCAGGAAAGGCGAATTGGTTTGCTTGCTGTTGTTCCAGGATGCCCCGCCCTGCGCCGTCAGGCCGTCGGCGAGCACGGCAATGATGGAGGTCTCCAGTCCGCGAATCCGGTAGGACGGGCCATTGGTGCCGAACCCGATGTTACCCAGCACGCCAGGATTGAACAGATTGATCTGCACGTCTTTCCAATCTTCCTGATAGACAGCGCCGTTCCATTGCAGCCGGTCATCGAAGAACTGCGTCTTCCAGCCCAGTTCCTTGTTGGTCAGATTGTCGGAGGCAAAGGCATACGGTGAAAGGTACTGGGGAATGCCGCTGGCCGCGTCCGGAGCGTAGGCGGCGGAGAGCCGGTTGAACCCACCGGGGCGAAAGCCCTGCGACCAAGTGGCGTAAACCAGCGCATCCGGCAGGATGTGCCAGGTGAGATTCGCGCGGCTCTTGAATCCTTTGTAGGTCGTGTGCAGATTGGCGAGGTCTATATTGTTTTGATTGTTGGGGCACGGGGCGGGACCCGCCTGATAACAGCTGAAGCTGCTGGAATAGGCGCCCTTCTCGGTATTGTCGAAGTGGTAGTAGCGCGTACCCGCCGTCAGCGTCAGCACTTTCGGAATGAGGTCGAAGTCCACCGAGACGAAGAACGCCCGCTGCTTGTAGCCGCGGGTTACATCGTTGAAGAACGCCACATTGTCATTGCGCGTGGCCGGATTGCTGACCGTCGCCCCCGGCGCAGGCCCCACGTTGGTAAGGCAGCCGACCGTGACGGTGTCCGTACAAGCGGGCAAGGTCTTGTATTGCCAGTCCAGCTGATCTTGGATTTTCAGCTCTTCCCAAAACGCGCCGACGATGCCGCGCAGACGCCAGTCATCCGGCGTGCTGAGCCGGATCTCGTGACTTTGATGCGTGTTGCGCTCGGCCTCACGCCATATCGCACTCGGGGAGTAGCAGGTGGCTTCGAGTCCGTCCGCCGGTTGCGCGCCATGGCATTGATAATAATCTGCGTACACGCCGCGCGAGTAATTGGTGTAGTCCTGCACCTGACTCACATTGCGGATCAGATAGGCGCCGGCATACACCGCCTTCAGGTCGCCGATGCGGCCATTGAGGGTCAGCGCGGTATTGGTGAACTTGTCCTTGTTGAACGAAGTGTTGAACAGCGTGACCGATTGCTTCGGCAGCGGATCACCATCCGAGCTGTTCGGCATCTGATAGAAGACGCCATCCGCTTTGAGATTCTGGTAGCTCTGCGTCAGCAATGCGTTCCAGTCATCATGGAAATTCCACAGAGCCGAGACACGGATACCCTTGTACGTCGCCGGGTTGAACGCTTTTTGCGCAATCGCGTAGTTATTGATGGCCGCGGCGCCCGGAGGCACCTGACAGGTCCCGGTGGCGCCGCATCCGTCCGGGTAATTCGCATACCCGATGCCCAGATCGGTCGATTTGCGGGTGAAGGTGCCGGGCGCATTGTTGATGTACCCGCCACGCTGGTCGTTGTAAATCACCGCCCGAAACGCGAGCCTGTCCGCGATCAAGGGAAGGTTGATGACAGCAGTGAGATCGCTGTTGGGATCGCCGCCCGCAGTAACCCCGTAGCCGGCTGTAACGCTGCCTTCGGTCACGTTGAGCTTGGGCTTGTTGGTGATGTAGCGAATGGCACCGGCCTGCGCACCGGCGCCGAACAAGGTTCCCTGCGGTCCTTCGAGCACTTCCACCCGCTCCAGGTCCGCGGCGTACACGTCCAGGTTGCGGCCAGGCAGTTGACCCGACTGATCGTCGAGATAAATGGCCACGTTCGGAAAGCCGCTGATCGAGCCGCCCGACTGGATGCCGTCACTGCCGACGCTCAGGCCCCTCATGAAGATCTGAGACTGGCCTGGCCCCGAGGATGGCGCGGTGACGTTGGGCAGGTAGCGGATGAATTGATCCAGCGTTGTGACGTTGAGTTGCGCCAGCGTCTCGGTGGTCAGCGCCTGGATCGCAATCGGCACGTTCTGGATGTTTTCAGTGCGCCGCTGCGCCGTCACGGTAATTTCTTGAATCTGGTCGAAGCCCGCGTTGGCATCCGCCGCATCGGCCGTCATGATCAGACCCGCAGGGCTGCCGCCGAGAATGGCCGCTATCGCACAGCGTAACGTCGGACGCGAAGACGAGTTGGAACGTGAGTGCATTGATTTAATTTTCGACTTGTTCGCCATGGGAAGCACCCCGTGTTGTTGTATCACCGCCCCGATGCATCGGCGGCCATCCCGTCTGTACTGTAGACCACGGTACGATCCGGCTGCCACAGTTATCGTCGATATGACCAAAAAGTAATCAGACCCGCTACCCACGCCAGCGTCGTTGCTCTTCCACCGGCAGATCGTAGCCAGACAGGAACGCGGCCAGCTGCCGTGCCTCAGCGGCAGGGTCAGAACCCACACGGACAAACTGACGGGGCGGAGGGGCCACGCCTCGGTGTCGCAGCAGTGAAGTCAGGCGGCGCCAGTGCAGTCCGTCGCCGGATTCTCCACGCACACCGATCGCCACCACCGCATAGCCGTGGCGCGCATATTCTGCGACCTGATCGGCAATGACGGCGAGCAGCAGGCCGTGCTTGCCCACCGGTGGCAGCTGCAGAACACCGTAGCCGCTGGCCCCCAGTACGCCCAGCACGTCGGGCAGCGCCGCGTGGACCCGGTCGGGTGGATTGATCAGCGTGTCGGGCACGAGCGCCATACGCCAACCGCGCACGTCTTCGCTCATGGGGCCGCCGGATCGCCGGCCGCCGGATCGCCTTCATCGGCGGCAGCCTCGCGCGCCAATCCGTCGATGCGCTCGAGTCCCGACAAACGGTCGCCTTCTTCCAGACGGATCAGGCGGACGCCCTGCGTATTTCGGCCAAC
>JANXOV010000141.1 GCA_025357635.1 Pseudomonadota bacterium | reverse complement strand
GAGCGCCGAGTAGCGCACGCTGCTCTTCAATCCCGACGCGGCCGCGAGATGGCTGCGTGAAGTCACATCCACGACGCTGTTGCGAACGCCGGCCAGCAGCCGCCAGCGATCGCCGGGATCCCATTGGATCTGCAGATACTGATCGAAGTCATAGACGTGATTCGAATCGTCGCGGCGCAGGTCTCCCAGCACGCCGCGCTGCTCGCCCACGAAGTTCAAAAACCCCCTGCGCGCTTCCTGTAAATCGTCGTAGTTGATCCCGAGCGTGAACACCGCCGGGCCGCCGGCGATGTCGTGCTGCCCCTGCACATGCGCATCCATGCCCCAATAGTTGCGGCCCAGATCGATGACCCCGCCAGGGTGCGTCGGGCGCGCCTGAGCCGCGGCAAGGATGGCCTGGAATTGGCGTGTTTCCCGATGCCCTGCATACGCACTGGCGGAAAACTCCCCAGCGCTGCCCACGGTGCGCCGATAGACGGCGCCGCCTTGATACTGCTGCAGTGACTTGCGCGTGTTGTAAGTCAGCGCGTTGGCGCCGGCCTGCGCCGGATCGGACTCCAGTTGCGCACGCGTCAGGCCCAACGGATCTTGCACCTGCGGCGTCTGCACGGCGTTGGCCAGCAGCGTCAACTGCGATTGCCCGGAGAGCGCGAATCGCAGCTTGGCATTGAAATTGTTGCGCTCCGCGGCACTGTGATCTCGATAGCCATCGGTTAGGAAATGGCCGGCGTCGAGCACATAGTTGAGCGCTCCGCTCTGCCCCGATCCTTTGAGGACGTAGCGCTGAGTGCCGAGACTACCAAAGGCCGCCGATGCATCCAGACTCGCGCCGGGCTTGCCATCTTCGGTGAAGACCGCGATCACGCCGCCCGAGGAGTTGCCGTACAGCGCCGAGAACGGACCCCGCAACACTTCCAGATGATCGGCAGAGGCCAGGTCGAAGTGAGAGAACTGACCCTGACCATCAGGCATGGTCCCGGGAATTCCGTCCGCATACAAGCGAACGCCGCGCACGCCGAAACTGGAGCGGGCGCCAAAGCCGCGAACCGAGACCTGCAGATCCTGCGCATAATTTTGCCGGCTCTGCACCGACAAGCCGGGCACGCCGGACAGCGATTCGGACAGATTGACCTGCAGCTGCCCCTGGCGGATGCGCTCCTGATCGACGCGATCGACCGAGGCCGGCAAATCCGCACTCGTCTGCGCGATGCGCGTGACGGTGACGACCACCGGCGACAGATCGCCGGAACCATCCGCCGCCGCAGCGAAAGCCGCCGCACTGGTCAATGCGCCGCTGGCAAGCAACACGGTGATTCGGGCGCGCATCAGTTTGGAAAAGGGTGTTTTTTGATGATGGTCTGATCCCGATCCGGTCCCGTGGAAACGATGTCGATGGGGACACCGACCAACTGCTGCAGCCGTTCCAGGTAGGATTGCGCGGCGGCCGGGAGATCCTCGTAGCGGGTCACGCCGGCGCTGCTCTGCTTCCAGCCCGGCAGATCTTCATAGACCGCTTCGCATTCGGACAGTTGCTCCGGCAACAGCGGCGGCACGTCGATGAGTCTGCCCTGATGCCGGTAGCCGACGCAGACGCGCACGCTGTCCATGCCATCCAACACATCGAGCTTGGTGACGCACAGCGAGGAACAACTGCTGTGGATCACGGAGCGGCGCAGCGCAACCGCGTCGAACCAGCCACAGCGGCGGCGACGGCCGGTGACGGAGCCGAATTCATGGCCCACACGCGACAAATGCTCGCCGCATGCGTCGAACAACTCCGTCGGAAAGGGTCCGGCGCCAACGCGGGTCGCGTAGGCTTTGACGATCCCGATGACCTCGTTCAAACAGCGCGGACCGATGCCGGTACCGGCCGCCGCACCGCCGGCCGTGGTGTTGGAGGATGTCACAAACGGGTAGGTGCCCAGATCCACATCGAGCATGGCGCCCTGCGCGCCTTCGAACAGCACATTGCGACCTTCACGGTTCAGCTTGTCCAGAATGCCGGTGACATCGGCCACCAGGGGTTTGAGACGCTCACCGCATTGCAGACTGGAGTCGAGAACGGATTGATAGTCGATGCAGTCCGCGTTCAGATATCGCTGCAGGACGAAGTTGTGGTACTCCAGAATCTCACGCAGCTTGGTCGCGAAACGCTCAGGCTGGAACAAATCCGCCACGCGCAGCGCGCGGCGCGCCACCTTGTCCTCATACGCAGGTCCTATGCCGCGCCTCGTCGTGCCGATGGCATTGGCGCCCTGAGCCTTTTCCCGCGCCTTATCCAACGCCACGTGCGAGGCCAGAATCAACGGACAGGCGGGACTCACCTTCAAGCGTTCAAACACCGGTACGCCTTTGGCAATGAGCCCATCGGCTTCCTTGAAAAACGCTTCCTGAGATATCACGACGCCATTGCCGATGAGGCATTGCACGTTCGCGTGCAAAATGCCGGAAGGGATCAGCGACAGAATGGTCTTGTGGCCGTCGATGACCAGGGTGTGCCCGGCGTTGTGGCCGCCTTGAAAGCGAACCACCGCCTGCGCTCGGTCGGTGAGCAGATCCACGACCTTGCCCTTGCCCTCATCGCCCCACTGCAGCCCGATGACGACGACGTTCTTACCCATTGCGAGCCACCCACAACAAACCAACGCCCACCGCCATGCTGACCAGACCGCCCCAGCGCAATTGACTGGCTGGCATCTGCGACATGCGCAGCATGAGCCGCTGCGCCGCACCGGGGTTCAGAAACGGCAGGATGCCTTCCAGTACGAGATACAAAGCGAACGCGCCGCACACGTACCGGCCCAGTTCACCCCAGCTGACTTGCATGAACGGTCCCAAATGAACTTAGCGGGCGGCCTGGCCTTGCTTCAAATACTTGAAATAAGCGCTGTCCGGCGAGATCACGAGCAGGTCATTGTCCTTGCCGATCGACTGACGGTAGGACTGCATGCTGCGAAAGAAGCTGTAGAACTCCGCGTCTCTTGAATACGACTTGCCGTACACCGCGCTCGCCGACGCATCGCCCTCACCACGAATTTCGCTCGCCTGTCGCGACGCGTCGGCCAGGGTCTGCGTCTGCTGTTTGTTGGCCTCGGCGCGGATCTTGTCTGAGGACTCCACACCCTCGGCGCGCAGCTTTGCGGCCTGCGCCTTGAAGGAAGCCCGCATGCGCTCAAACACGGATTCGCGCACCTGCTGCGGCAGATCGATCTTGGTGATGCGCACGTCCACGAGTTCCACGCCCAATTGCTCGGCCGCAGGGCGCGCATTCTTCATCATGGCGCCGGTGAACTCGGCGCGATCGGCCGTGACCACCTGTTGCAGTGTTCGCTGCGTCACCACGCTCTTGATGCTGTCCTTAATGGTCTCGCCGAGGCGGGCGTTGGCGACTTCTTCGGTGCCGCCGGTGGACTCGTAAAAGCGGCGCAGGTTGTTGATGCGCCATTTGACGTAGAAGTCGACATTGAGCTGCTCCTGCTCGCGAGTCAGGAAGCGCTCACCCGGATACAGCTGAGTCATGATGCGCTTGTCGAACTTGTTGACGTCCTGGATGATGGGAATGCGGAAATGCAGACCCGGTTCGAACTCCGAATCCACGATCTGCCCGCCGATCGACTTGATTGCAAGCTCGCCTTCGCTGACGGTGAACGCGCTGGCGCGGATGAGCAGGATCGCCGCAACGGCGGCCAGAAGAATGCCAAGTACCTTGTTTTGCATCATCGCACTCCCCGCGCGCGCGACGGATCATCCGTCGCCGGCTGCGGCGCATCGGCGGGCCGGGACGGGGCGACCGTCATGGTGTCGTTGGGATTGGTGATGTTCTGCGGCAGCGTGGAGATGATCTTGTCCAACGGCAGGTACATGACGTTGTTGCCGCCCTTGGAGTCCACAATCACCTTGCGCGAATTCTTGTAGACGTTTTCCATGGTCTCCAGGTACATGCGCTCGCGCGTCACAGCCGGCGCTTTCTGATACTGCGCCAGCACCTGATCAAAACGCGAGGTCTCGCCTTGCGCCAGCGCCAACACCTGCAAGCGATAGGCTTCAGCGTCCTGGATT
The DNA here is from genome assembly GCA_025357635.1 of Pseudomonadota bacterium. GTDB lineage: Bacteria > Pseudomonadota > Gammaproteobacteria > Steroidobacterales > Steroidobacteraceae > TMP-86. The sequence goes on along the minus strand of JANXOV010000141.1, from coordinate 12,653 downwards.
TCCCTGGCGGCGGCGCCGCGCGCGCGCGGCAGCACATCGTTCCGGTACAGCTCTGCCTCCTGTTGAATGCGCTGCCGGTCCTTGTCGGCCTTGATCGCATCACGCTGCGCATCCTGCACCGCCTCCGGCACGTTCACGTCGGTCAGGTTGACACTGAGAATGCGGATGCCGGTGTTATAGCTGTCGAGCGTGCGTTGCAGGATGGTGCGAGCGCGATCGGTGATCGACGGGTCGAACGCCAGCGCCTTGTCCAGCGAGGCCTGCCCCACCGCTTCGCGCATCGCGCTTTCGCACACCTGCTGCAGCGTTTCGTCCATTTTGCGAACGCGGAACAGGAACTTGATGGGGTCGGGCTGCGTGTATTGAACGGCGGACTTCACCTCCACCAGATTGGTGTCGGCCGTGAGCATGCTGGCATCGTCGGTCACACTGTACTGGCGTGAAACGTTGACGATGATCTTGCGCTCGATCGGCCAGGGCAGATGCCAGTTGTAGCCGGGCCCGGTGGTCTGCACGTACTTGCCGAAGCGCAGGATGACGGCGCGCTCCTGCGCATCCACGCCGTAAATGCCGGTGGCCAGCCAAACCAGTCCCAGCAGCGCCACAATGCCGCCCGCGCCGAACCCGAATCCGGGGGTCTTCTGCGCGCCACTGCCATTTCCGCCGCCGCGGCCAAATAGCGCCGACAGGCGCTTTTGAAAATTGCGCACAACGTCATCAAGATCGTTCTGCTGGCCCTGCGGACGATTCCAGGGATTGCGCTTGTCGCCGCCGGGTTCATTCCACGCCATACTGTTTCTGTGCCTGATTGGTGGTAAATAAGGGTCGCCAAAGCGACGGAGGATTCTATCAGCAGCGCGCCGCCTCGGCACCCGCGCGTCATTAGAGGCTCAGGCGACGCGTTTGGTTCGCACGCTGTGGTCCGTAACCAGGAGTTCCACGCCGGCTTTGCCCAGCAATCTTTCGATTTCGCTCAATTCCAGCTCCACATCGATGTCCCAACTGCCGTCATCGCGCGCTCGTTCGGCGCGTACGGCGTTACGCTGATACAGATTCGACCGGACCCCCCCGGCACGCAGTTCCAGATGCAAGCTGCGCAACACCAGATCGGGCCGGACGCAAGCGGCGATGGCCACCCGCAATTCGCTCAATCCGGCGCCGCTTGCCGCAGAAACCCAGACCTGCGCCGGCAGGTCGTCGGCACCGGTCGACACGCGCGGCGACTCCTGGATCAGATCGACCTTGTTGAACACCAGCAATTCTCGCACCGACGCTGCGCCAATGCCGCTCAAGACGGCGCGCACTTGTTCGATGCGCTCATCGCGCTTCGAATCGTGGGCATCCACCACGTGCAGCAGCAGATCCGCATCTCGAGATTCCTGCAGCGTGGAGTGGAAGGCGGCGACCAGCTCATGCGGCAGCTCACGAACGAACCCCACGGTATCGGCCAGCACCACCTCGCCAATCTGCGGCAGTTCGACCCGTCGGACCGTCGGGTCCAGCGTGGCGAACAGCTTGTCGGCCACGTAGGCGTCCGCCCCCGTCAGCGCGTTAAACAAGGTGGATTTGCCGGCGTTGGTGTAACCCACCAGCGCTACGGTAGGCACAGGGACCTCCCGGCGGACATGGCGGCTGGTGTCACGCTGGCGCTGCAGTTTGTCGAGCCGGCCCTGCAGCGTTCGAATGCGCTTTGCGATCAGCCGGCGATCGGTTTCCAGCTGGGTTTCACCCGGGCCGCGCAGACCGATGCCGCCCTTCTGGCGCTCAAGGTGAGTCCACCCGCGTACCAGCCTTGTCGACATGTGCTGCAACTGTGCCAGCTCAACCTGGAGTTTGCCTTCGAAGCTGCGCGCGCGCTGCGCGAAGATGTCAAGAATCAATCCGTTACGATCTAAAACTCGACGGCAGCAGAGCTTTTCCAGGTTGCGCTCCTGGCTCGGACTGAGCGCGTGGTCAACCAGGATGACATCGGCTTCATGCTGTTCGGCAACGGCGCGAAGCTCCTCGGCCTTGCCCGACCCGACGAAGTACTTGGGATCCGGATGGACTCGCGAGCCGGCGACCGAAGCAACCGGGTAGGCGCCGGCGGAGCGCGCAAGCGCCTCGAATTCCGCCACGTCTTCCGGATCCACCGGATTACCAAGTCCTATGCGCACCAAAACAGCGCGCTCGCCCGAGCGCGGTCGTTCAAACAAGGCGGCTGCCTGCGGAGTCGGAGAAGTAAAAAGCCCTATTCAACGATGGCCGGCTCCGTGACTTCGCCATCCTCACCCGTGGTCAGGCGGACGTTTCGTGCCGGGACAACGGTGGAGATCGCGTGTTTGTACACCATCTGGCTGACGCTGTTGCGGAGCAATACGACGAACTGGTCGAAGGAGTCGATCTGCCCCTGCAGCTTGATGCCGTTGACCAGGTAGATGGAAACAGGAACGCGTTCTTTGCGCAGGGCGTTTAAAAAAGGGTCCTGCAGAGATTGGCCACGGGCCATGGATAAAACTCCTTATTTTTGATGTCTGACGCTTTCTCAACCGGCGTGCGGGGTCCTTTGCCGCACGCGCCTAGTACCACATTTCCATATTGGGCGGCCTCGGCGCTATTCAAGATGCTAGCACAGCGATATTGCAGCAAGTTAAGACGGCGACCCTGAATTTGAGAAGCGCTCAGACAGTGCAACGATGACAGTTCGCGCCACATCAGGGTGCGCCGGATCCAGCCACCGTGCCTTCGGCCGGCGCCGCAACCAGGTCCACTGCCGCTTGGCAAGCTGGCGCGTGGCGATGATGCCCTTGCTCACGGCCTCCTGCAGCGTGCACTGACCTTCCAGATACCGCCACAATTGCCGGTATCCCACGCAGCGCATGGCCGGATGCGCCGGCGTCAGATCGCCGCGGCCGCGCAGCGCAGCGACTTCCTCCAGGAAGCCGCTGTCCATCATCCGTGCGAAGCGGCGTTCAATGGTGGCGTGAAGATCGGTTCTTTGCGTCGGCGCGAGCGAGAATTCGGACCAATCCACCTCCTCCAGCGGCGGCCGGCTGTCCTGCTGCAAGCGGCTGATGGGCGTGCCGGTCAGACGGTACACCTCCAGCGCGCGCTGAATCCGCTGGGGATCCGTCGCGTGAATGCGCTGCGCGGCGGCCGGATCGACACGCGCCAGTTCCTCATGCAGCGGCGCCCAGCCCGAGACAGCCGCCTGCGCCTCGATCTGCGCGCGAACCGCCGCATCGCCCTGCGGCAGCTGCGCAATTCCCTGCGTGAGCGCGTGAAAATACATCATGGTCCCGCCCACCAGCAGCGGCTGGCGGCCACGCGCCCAGATGTCGTGCATGGCAGCCATCGCATCGCGCACGAAATCCCCGGCCGAATAACTCTGTGCCGGATCCAGGATGTCGATCAGATGATGCGGCACGCGTGCAAGCACGTCCGCGTCCGGCTTGGCCGTGCCGATATCCATGCCACGGTAGATGAGAGCGGAATCGACGCTGATGATTTCCAACGGCAATTCCGCCACCAGTTCCAGCGCCAGGCCGGACTTGCCTGCGCCCGTCGGACCCATCAACAACACCGCCGAACGCCTCACCTAACGTCCTCGCAGGAACAACCGATCCATGTCCTGCAGCGACAACCGCAGCCAGGTCGGGCGTCCGTGATTGCATTGATCGGCCCGCTCGGTATGTTCCATTTCCCGCAGCAGCGCATTCATTTCCGGCACGCTCAAGATTCGGTGCGCACGCACCGAGGCGTGACAGGCCGAGGTGGCGAGCAGGTGGTCCATCGCCGCTTCGACGCGGCGCGAGCGCCCATGCTCCAGCAGATCCGACAGCACATCGCGAATCAACTGCGCGGTGTCCTCGCCGATGAGCACGCCGGGCACCGCTCGCAGCAGAATTTCATCCGGCGCCAGCCGCTGCAACTCAAAGCCCAGCGCGTCAAACTCCTGCACATGTGTTTCCGCCATGTCCGCCTGCGCCGGTGTCACCCGCAGACTCTGCGGCAGCAACAGCGGCTGGCGAGCCACCTGCCCGTGCAGCAGCTTCTTCATGCGCTCGTAAAGAATTCGTTCATGCGCCGCATGCATGTCGACGAGCACCATGCCTTCTTGCGTCTGCGAAATAATGTAGATGCCGTGCAGTTGCGCAACGGCGTACCCCAGAGGCGGCACTTCGCCAGGCGACAGGCCGCCGCGCGCGTCACGAACCGCATCGGGTGTTGCCGGCATGGCGAACGGCTGCTGGCGATACTCACCGGATTGAGCGAACGCCGTTGCACCGGTCAACCAGTCCGCGGGCGCACTGCCCTGCGCGGCTTGCGTGGGCCGGGTTTGCGCAAGCGCCGATTGCAGGGTTCTGAAAACGAAGTCATGGACGCTGCGCGGATCACGGAAGCGCACCTCCAGTTTCTGCGGATGCGCGTTCACGTCCACCGCCGCAGGATCCAGGTTCAAGTACAGCAGATACGCGGCGAAGCGGCCATGAAACATGACATCCTGATAGGCCATGCGCGCCGCGCTGCCGAGCAGTTTATCGCGCACGAAGCGGCCGTTGACGAACGCGAACTGCAGATCCGCCTGGCTGCGCGAAAACGTGGGCAGGCCGAGCCAGCCGGACAGATGCAGCGTCTGCGTGTCATTGCGGATCTCGATGACGTGAGCGGCGAAATCCTCGCCGCAGATCTTGGCGACACGCGCCAGCATTTGCGGGCCATCCGACGCCGGCGGCAGCTTCCACAGTGGTCTGCCATTGTGCGACAACGACATGCCGACATCGAAACGCGACAGCGCCAGGCGCTCGAGCATGCGCGCGATATGCTGCAGTTCAACCTGTTCGCTGCGCAGGAATTTGCGGCGAGCGGGCACATTGAAAAACAACTCCTGCACTTCCACGCAGGTGCCCTGGGTCTGCGCCGCGGGCGATACCTGTTCACCTTCCGATGCGGCCGCGGCGATGCGCCAGGCATGTTCAGACCCGGCAGTGCGCGAGGTCAGCACCAATCGCGAAACGGAGGCGATGCTCGCCAGCGCTTCGCCTCGAAATCCCAGGCTCGCCACCCGCTCCAGATCATCCAGCGAGGCAATCTTGCTGGTAGCGTGCGGCATCAGCGCCAGTGGCAGTTGCTCAACCGCAATGCCGCCACCATCGTCGCGCACGCGGATCAACCCCATGCCGCCGCGCTCCAGTTCCACATCGATCCTGCGCGCGCCGGCATCGAGCGCGTTTTCAACCAGTTCCTTGATCACGGACGCGGGGCGTTCGATCACCTCGCCGGCGGCGATCTGATTGATGAGCGATTGGGGAAGAACGCGGATGAACACGGGCGCCGATAGTAGCGGCAAATCCGATCCGCTGCCGCCTCCGCAACGAATCGCGGTCAGATGCCGGCGTGCTTGATGGACCCGATCAGCGCCGCGCTCGGCGCGAGCGCCTTGGGCGCCGCCTTCTGCGCCGCCAGCTGCACCAGCCGGGTTCCGGCCGGCGGATTGGCGTAGAAAAAGTCCTTCAGCCCCTGATGAATGGCCACCGCGATCTTGCCCTGATAGGCACGATTGCGCAGCCGCTGCTCCTCGCCCGGGTTGGAGATGTAGGCGGTCTCGACCAGCATGGAGGGAATGTCCGGGGACTTCAGCACCACGAAGCGGGCCTGCTGCACCTGGCGTTTGCGGATCTCACCGATCTGATCCAGTTGGCGCAACACGCTGTTGGCCGCGTCTTGACTTGCGCTCAGCGCCGCGGTCTGCGACAGATCCAGCAGCACGGAGGCCAGCACATCGTCCTTGTTCTCAAGCGACACGCCGCCTACCAGGTCGGCTGCATTTTCCCGCTCAGCCAGCCAGCGCGAAGCCTCGTCGGTCGCTCCACGTTGCGACAATACATAGACCGATGAACCGGAAACGTTGCGATCCCTGATCGAATCCGCATGCACCGACACGAACAGATCGGCCTGCCGGTTGCGTGCGCGCTGCATGCGCTCTCGCAGGGGAACGAAATAGTCGCCGTCGCGAATCAGTATGGCGCGCATGCCCGGCTCGGCATTGATCTGCTGCTGCAGTTCCCTGGCGATGGCGAGCACCACGTCTTTTTCCTGGGTGCCGTACTTGCCGGTGGCGCCCGGATCCACCCCGCCATGCCCGGCATCGATGGCGATCATCAGATCGCGCGCATCCGGTGGCGCGTGTTCGGCCTTGACCGGCGCCTGCACTGCCAGCGATGCCGCCGAAACCGGCGGCGCGGCCAGATGATCCTGCAGTTCGATGATCAGGCGATAGCCGCGGCGATTGGGGGCGGCCGTCAGATAGCTTTTGCTCTTCAGCGGCCGGGTCAGGTCCACCACCACTCGCACATCACCCTTGTCGCGCTTGCCCAACCGCACGCCCTTAACGGAACCGGCGCCGCCGACCGATGCCCAGTTACGCGATTTCAGGTGGGCGCTGCGGATATCGACGACGATCCGGTCGGGATTCTTCAGAGTGGAGAACCGATGCGTGACCCTCCCCGACAGATCGAGCACGACCCGCGTGGCTTGAGCACTGCTGTCTACGCGCGCGTCGGTCAACTCGACGGCATGCGCGCCAACGGCGAAGAGAGACAACACGGCGAGGCTGCGAAACATGCCCGCAATTTAACGTATTGAATACAGCAAATTCAAGTTAAATTAGATAGATAGCCAAATAAGCTAGATCCGTTGTTACTGAGCAACGAATCGCTCCAGCAGCGACGCCCCGACGGACGAGTGCGAGCGCAACCAGGCGCGGCGCGCCTCGCCATCGTAGTCAATCACTGCCGCAAGATCTGCCGGGGGCACCTGCCCGGCACCCTTGTCGGGCCACTCGATCAGCAGCACGCAATGCGGCGCCAGGTACTCGCGCAATCCCAGTTCCTCGATCTCGCTCGGATGCCGCAGCCGATACAAGTCCACATGCGCGCAGGTCAGCACGCCGCGGGTGTACGGTTCCACCAGCGTGTACGTCGGGCTGCGAATGATGCCGGCAACACCTAAACGGCGCAGGAAGCCGCGGACGCATGTGGTCTTGCCCGCGCCCAGCTCGCCTTGCAGATGAATGACGAATCCGCTGCGGCTCAAGTCAGGCAGCGCATCGGCCAGGCGCGCGCCCAAGCCTTCGGTGGCCGCCGCATCGGGCAGACTCAGGCGGATGTGGGGTTCACGCACCCGCGCAGCTCCGCGTTCACATCCGAGGCAATCATGCCCCGCTGACCGGCGCGCGCCGCCGCACAGTCGCCGGCGAGCGCATGGACGAGCACGCCGATCTGAGCGGCCAGCCCCGGATCGCGGACCTGTCCTTGGATGCCGGCAATGGCGCCGGTGAGCACATCGCCCATTCCCGCCGCCGCCATGCCCGGGTTGCCGTGCAGGCAGATCCGAATCCCGGCAGCGCTCGCCACCAGAGAGCCTGCGCCTTTCAGAACCACGCTGCCGCCATAGCGCTCACGCAGCGCCGACACCGCGGCAAGACGATCGGATTGCACGGCGTCGGTAGGAATTTCCAGCAGCCGTCCGGCCTCGCCGGGATGCGGGGTGAGTATCCAGTCCTCGCGCTTTTCCGGGTGCGCTGCAAGCAGATTCAACGCATCGGCGTCCACGACCAAGGGCAATCCGCCGGCCATGGCGCAGGACCAGATGGCGCGCGCCCAGGCGGACTGCCCCAAGCCCGGTCCGATCGCAACGACATCGGCGCGTTTGAGCAAGGGCATCAGATCCGCGGCGTTTGCCACTGCGTTGATCATGAGTTCGGGCAAGCCGGCGGCCAGCTGCGCGGCATGTTCAGGCGCTGTCGCGACGCTGACCAGGCCTGCGCCCACGCGCAAGGCCGCCTCGCCACACAAGCGCGCGGCGCCTGACATGCCAGGCCCACCGCCGACGATGAGCACGTGACCAAATCGCCCCTTGTTGGCGCCGCGCGCCCGCACCGGCAGCGCCGCTGCCACGTCTTGCGCGCGCAACGCCTCGATGGCCGCTGATCCTAGATCATCAGGCCAGCGTTCCAGCGCCAGCGTGGCGAGCACCAGTTCGCCGCAACGATCCGGCCCCTGGGCCAGCCAGCACCCGGCTTTGTGGCCAATGAACGTCACGGTGCAGTCGGCACGAATGCACTCGCCCATCACGGCGCCGGTGTCAGCATGCAGCCCGCTGGGAATATCCAGCGCCAGCACCGGCAGGCCACTGTCATTGATCTGCGCGACCGCGGCACGGAATTCGCCCTCCAATTCACGGCTCGCGCCGATGCCGAGCAAGGCATCCACGACCACGTCCACCGGTTCGCCGCAGGCCTCACGCCACGTTAGCGTGGATCCGCCGCCGGTCTGCCAATCGGCAAAAGCGCGCGCCGCATCGGCGCGCAGCGCCGCCGGATCACTGACCGCAGCCGCGCTCACACTCAGACCGGCAGCGGCCGCCAGACGCGCCAGAACATAGCCATCGCCCGCATTGTTGCCGCTGCCGCACAACACCAGAATCCGGCGCGCCGCCGGCCAGCGGCGTTGCAGTTCGCTCAGCGCGGCAGCGGCGGCCCGCTGCATCAGCTCATAGCCCGGAATCCGCAATGTCGCGATGGCAAAGGCGTCGATGGCCCGCACCTGGGCGCTATTCCAAAGAGCGGAAGTGTTCGGTCGCATCGTCTGATTATACTGTCGCGGCCATGCACGAAACCTTATTACGCAACATAAAGGCCTGGGGCGCAGAACTGGGTTTCGCGCGCGTGGGCGTCGCGCGCATCGACTTGAGCGCGGACGAAGCGCATTTCCTTGAATGGCTGCAACAAGGTTTCCACGGCGAGATGCAGTACATGCAGCGCCACGGCGTGAAGCGTACGCGGCCGGCAGCTCTCGTGCCCGGCACCGTCAGTTGCATCAGTGTGCGAATGGACTACTGGCCCGCCGCGGCAGCCGATGCAGCCGCTGTCCTGGCCGACGAATCAGTCGCTTATGTGTCCCGCTATGCGCTGGGCCGTGACTATCACAAGCTGCTGCGCCATCGGCTGCAGCAGCTGGCCACGCGCATCGGCGCGGCCATCGGTCCGTTCGGTCACCGCGTCTTCACCGACAGCGCGCCGGTGCTGGAAAAAGCGCTGGCCCGCAATGCAGGATTGGGCTGGATCGGCAAGCACACCAACCTCATCGACAAGGACGCCGGATCGTATTTCTTCCTGGGAGAAATCTTTGTCGATCTGGATCTGCCGGCCGATGAGCCGGCCAGTGCGCATTGCGGCAGTTGCAGCGCCTGCATACCGGCCTGCCCCACCGGCGCCATCGTCGCGCCGTACCGGCTCGATGCGCGGCGCTGCATCTCGTATCTGACCATCGAACTCAAAGGCTCCATTCCAGAGGAATTCCGCCGCGCCATCGGCAACCGCATCTACGGATGCGATGACTGCCAGCTGGCGTGCCCCTGGAATAAGTTCGCGCGTCCCTCCGAAGAGCAGGACTTCGCTCCGCGCCACGGATTGGATCGCGCCGCGTTGACCGGACTGTTCGCATGGAGTGAAGCGCAGTTCCTGGCAAAAACCGCGGGCAGCGCGATCCGGCGCATCGGCCACGAGCGCTGGCTGCGCAACATTGCAGTGGCGTTGGGGAACGCTGCGCCCGCGCAGGAGGTCATCGCCGCGCTCAGGGCGCGCGCGGATCACTCATCGGCATTGGTGCGCGAGCACGTGCTCTGGGCGCTGCGCCAGCAGGAACTCAAACGTTCGACAGCAGACTGCGGCCCACAGGATTGAAGAAGTGGCGCCCGCGGCGCGCCTTGAGGATCTCCGCCAGCAGCACTTGATAATCCTCGTCGTCATTGACCGGATCGATGGCCGCGGAATTCACGATCAGCAGCGGCGCCGCATCGTAGCTGTGGAAGAAGCGTGCGTAGGCCTGCATCAGCTTTTCCAGATAGCCGCGCTCCAGATACTGCTCGTAACGGATGCCGCGCTTGGCGATGCGGTCCATGAGCACATCCAGCGGCGCCTGCAGATACACCACCAGATCCGGCTTTGGCGCATCCACCACCACCCGCCCGTAGACTTTTTCATACAACCCGTACTCCGCATCGTCCAGCGTGACGCGCGCGAACAGCTGATCTTTTTCCAGAAGATAGTCCGCGACACGCACGCTGCCGAACAGATCTTCCTGGCGCACGTCCTCGAGCTGGCGCGCGCGCTGAAACAGAAAAAACAATTGCGCCTGAAACGCGGCGGCGCGCGGGTTCTTATAAAAGCGCTCCAGAAAAGGATTCTGATCCGCCTGCTCGAGAATCAGCTGCGCCGACAATGAATCGCCAAGGCGGCGCGCGAGGCTGGTCTTGCCCACGCCGATGGGGCCTTCGATGACTATGAAACGGTGTGGATTAGCGCTCGACAAATTGTTGTTCGCCGTGGTCCAGAAGTTCGATGCCTGCGCCGCCGGCCATCGCCTTGAGCACGCTGACCCGTCCGTGGCCCGGAATCTCCAGGCTCGGCGCAATATCGGCCAGAGGATACAACACGAAATTGCGCTCAGATACTCCCGGGTGCGGGACCTGCAGGCCGGGCTCATCGATGCGCTCGCCCGCCATCCAGATCAGGTCCAGATCGACGATGCGCGGCCCCCAGCGTTCGCAGCGGTCACGCCCCATCCGTCGCTCGATTTCCAGCAACGCATCGAGCAGCGCGCGCGCATCCAGCTGCGTCAGGACGCCGGCGGCGGCATTGATGTATCCGGGTTGATTCTGTGGCCCCAAAGGCCGCGTGCGGTACAACTGCGATCTGGCCTCCAGGCGCGTCGCGGGCAGCTTGGCAATTTCCGCAAACGCCGCACTTACCTGCTGTTGCGGCGACTGGAGATTGCTGCCGATGGCGATGTAAGCCGGCCGCCAGTGCGCACGGTTCATTCGATGGGTGTCGCCGCGCCACCGCGGCGGCGGCGGCGCGGCGCATCCGCCCGCGCCCCCGAATCGCCGACGGATTCTCCCGGTCGCGCCTGTACCAGCTTGAGTCTTTCCTCATGAGGCAGGGTCTGCACGTGCGTCCACCACTGCGCCAGTTCCGGATCGGCGGCGCCGACCTGCGCTCGGAGCAATAGGAAATCGTAGGCCGCACGGAAGCGCGGATGCTGCAGGATGGCAAGCGCCTTCGCGCCGGTGCGCCGGTTGAAGCGGGGCTGCAGCATGAGCATCTCGCGCATCGGAATGCCAAAGCGGCGCGGGATGGACACGCGCGCCTGCTGGCGCTTGAGCACCGCATCGCAGGCATCGAGCAGCACGCTGGTATCGGGCGATGAACCGGCCTGGCGTTCGTTCATTTCCCGCAGCACCGCGGCCCACAATAAGATTGCGAACAAAAACGTGGGTGTGACGGGTTTGTCTTCGCGGATGCGCTCGTCGGTGTTTTCCAGACCGCGTAACAGCATCTCTTCGGCATACGCATACGGCTCCAGGGCGAATGCTGCCGCCGTCGCCGGGAACAGGTGCTCGAACAAGCCGTACTCTTTGAGCAGACGGTAAGCGGCTGCGCCCGAACCCGACAGGAACAGCTTCAACGCCTCCTCGAACAGCCGCGCTGCCGGCACGCCGTCGAGCAAATGTGCAAGCCGACGGATGGGCTCCTCGGTGGCCGCCTCGATGCTGAAATCCAGCTTTGCCGCGAATCGCACGGCCCGCAGCATGCGCACAGGATCCTCGCGATAGCGCTCCTCGGGATCCCCGATGAGTTTCATGCGACGCGCGCGCACGTCGGCCACGCCACCCACGTAATCCCAGACCGAGAAGTCTTCGATGTTGTAATACAGGCCGTTGGCGGCGAAATCGCGGCGCCATACGTCTTCATCGACGGTGCCGTACATGTTGTCGCGCAGGATGCGGCCGCGATCGTTTACCGCACGGTGCTCACTATCCTGCGGTGGCGAATCGGCCAGCGCGTCCTCGCCCTCTTCTTCCGACTCCTCTCGCTCGGGAGCCGCCGCGGCGCGGAACGTCGCGACCTCGATGATTTCCTGCCCGAAATGCACGTGTGCGAGGCGAAAGCGTCTGCCGATCAGCCGGCAGTTGCGGAACAAGTGCCGCACATCCTCAGGCAACGCATCGGTGGCGACGTCGAAGTCCTTCGGAGTCAGTCCGAGCAACAGATCGCGCACCGCACCGCCCACCAGAAAGCCCTGAAAACCGGCTTCTTTCAGGCGATACAGCACCTTCAACGCGTTCGGAGAGATCTTCGCGCGCGAGATCGTGTGGTCGTTCCGGGGAATGATGAGAGGCGCGCCGTGCGCGACAGGGTCGTTCAAAAAGCTTGGGTTCCGCTGGGTTTTAGAAAATTTGGTCCGTATACTACCAGCCCTTCACAATACCCGCTGACCCACCCGCTCCCTTCGTCTAGTGGCCTAGGACATTGCCCTCTCAAGGCAAGTACACGAGTTCGAATCTCGTAGGGAGCGCCAATTAAAACAAGCACTTAGCGGCGGTTAAGGAAGCAGATTTTGTCCCGTACGGTATCCGTACGGCAAAGCTTTTGGCGATTAAAACTGACTACCACTGCTCGCTTTTAGATAGAGTATTTTCCAATCCAAGTATGAGTCTGAGCAAAGAGAGAGCCGGGGAGTCCTCAGGCGACTGATGTCGATCGGTTGGAGATAAGTTTAAACAGGGTTGCGCGTGCCTGGTTGAGCTGTTTAGCGGCTTGATTGTCACTG
>JANXOV010000120.1 GCA_025357635.1 Pseudomonadota bacterium | reverse complement strand
AGTTTGTCCCAGCGCCAACCGGTCACTGCCGGTTTGCCCAAGCTTGGCGCGGTCACTACCGGTTTGCCCACGCGTCAGTCGATCACTGCCAGTTTGTCCCAGCGCCAACCGGTCACTGCCGGTTTGCCCACGCGTCAGTCGATCACTGCCAGTTTGTCCCAGGTTAGTGGTACGCACGAGCGCCGCTTGCGCATATAGTTTCTTATTGGACGCAAACTGTAGCCCAACAAACGAAACGACGGAACCAATACCGAGACTGTCTACAGACGCACTATGTAATGCACCAGAGAAATCTACTTCCAGTTCACCAAGCCTCGCGACACCAGTAGCGACGTCGACTGCGGAAATTCGAGCTTTCAAATACAGAGGAGTTGCACCAGGAACATATGCCGTATCAGATTGAGCAATGACAGAAGTTAGTAGTGGATTCCCAGAGTCATCAATTGATCCATGGACTTCAATCATTGCTCCGATCGGAATGGCAGATACTTCGTGAGTGAGCGACGTCGGAAGTTGAACCCAGTTTCCCAAAACGTTAAATTTCGACGCCTCGCGATCGAATCCCAGTAGAGGCGCCCAAAACAAAATATCACTATTCGCGATTTTCGAAAATTCACCGCTCGACTGAAACTGCGAGAGCCCAACTACTTTCAGATTGAATGCGCGATCACTTCCGGTTTGGCCGGCGACTGCCAGCATAGATCCGAGCAAAAATCCCGCAGCAGCAGCAGCCAGTTTAATTGATGCCTTGCCCGCAATCTTCATCGTCATTCCCCTGCAATTAACGCTTGACCGAAATCCCGTTCGTCTTCTTCATTCACTACGTAGTGGTAAAAGCCTATTCCTGTCTGAATTACGTCGCTCTCGCCTTTCTTTGAGCGAGTTGATAACCAATTATCCATATCGTCAGCGAAAATCTGTCCCCTCTCACGAACATACTTATTAAACGCTGGCACATCTGACCGTGCTAAACCGTAGTCAGCAAAAACCGTTCGTTCAATTCGTCCAGCACCTGGTGCCGCCTTCCTTAAATTGAATTCCAATGTTTCAGTAACGTTGTGCACTACTTGAGCAAATCTTCGTATGCTTTCCGGGCTTAACTGCTCCGGCACATAAAGCCTTGTAAGAGCCCTAAAGTACCCATTACCCAAGTCCTGCACACAACCTGTCCGGATGAGTTCATCTAACAAGACTTTTGCCGGATAGCCTGGACAGTAGCGATTTGCCAACTGCACGAACCCGCGAGAGTCTTTTTTTGACTTTCCCTCTGGACCTGAAAATTCCAAGTCCTGTACCAATCCGTAAGGACCTACGTATTCACGATCTGTATGCCATCCAACCAAAAGCCGCGCTGCGGCGGTCAAACTTTGATCAGCTTCCGCGCCTTCGACGTTCGGTCCAGAAGGTCTGCGAAATACTTGATCTCGATCAATCGCCGTCATAACAGAAATCGCGTCAGCGTTCGGCTCTCTACCAGCAGCCCTAAGTTGCGCGCTGCTAACATCAACAAATGCGTCCTTCAAAACCCCGGCGAAATCGGGAAACGTCGCCCCGTTTCGAATCGCGATCCTCACCAACGGCCGCAGCAAATAGCGAAATGCTGCCAATAAGTTGTGTTTAACAGATTGCACCACGGGACGACATAATACAACTCTTTCAGTGACTTACTTCACAGATTGAGTGATCCGATACATGATGGGGTTGCTTTTTCGTTGTGCAAAGCACAAGAGCGAAGCGGAGACCTAAAGTCGAATAACGAGTTGAATTAACTCGGTATTTCTTTGACGACCGTAGATGGATTCTTCTTAATGCTGGTTCGCCAATAAAGCGGTATCAACCCAGTGGATGGCACTTGGTGGACACCAATGTGGGTTTTTTACTACTGAGTTCCCGTTATCTAAGTCGAGTCAAAATCCGCTGTGAAAACACTCCTTCCGTCATGGGTGCTGACGATTTCAGCCGGCTTGCTTGCAGTCGCCATCTCCGGTTGCGGCCAAGATCCGAGCGGCCAAATCAACGGTACATCAAATCTCGAGGCACACAAGAAAGTGTTGCATCGCGGAAGCGGGGGGGAGCCAGGCACTCTAAACCCAGCCCTAGCCGTCGACACCTTTTCGTTTGAGATATTGCGCGACTTATTTGAAGGACTAACCTCCGAAGCCGCAGATGGCACGATCACGCCAGGCGTTGCGTCCTCTTGGATAGTTTCCAATTCAGGTAAGCGTTACGAATTTGCGATTCGACCCGATGCAAAATGGTCAGATGGAGAGCCAGTACGAGCAAGGGACTTCGTACGAGCGTGGCAGGAAATCGTCGATCCTATAAATGCTTCGCCTGTTGCTGACATATTGCGACCCATTCAATTCGCACCGGAAATTCTCGAAGGGAGTATGCCACCCCAACAACTGGGCGTACGCGCGTTGAATGACACAACTCTGATCGTTGAACTCAATCAACCGACACCTTACTTTCCGCAACTGTTGTCACACTCCGCGACGTTCCCGACGCGAGGCTCGCAATTAGTCACCAAGCAAGGCGCCACAGCTTTGATTTCGAACGGCCCTTACTCGCTCTCCCTTTGGAGACCAGGGGGTGAAATTAGACTCGAAAAAAACAAATTCTATTGGGGCGGGACCAGCGTCAAAATCGACACAGTTGTATATAGCCCCATCGCAAACGAAGATAGCGAATTCAATCTGTACCGTAGTGGCGAACTAGATATAACAGCAAGCGTCCCACCGACGGCATTGCCGATTATCAATCGCGATTTTCCGACGGAGCTTCACATTGCACCGTTTCTTGGTGTGTATTACTACGCACTAAACTTGCATTCTGGACCACTTAGAACGTCAGCAAAACTTCGTCAAGCACTTTCCATGGCGATAGACCGCGAAACTCTAAAGTCTTCCTTGCTGCCATTTGGGCAAGCTCCAGCTTACGGGTTCGTACCTCCAGGCACTTGGAATTTCGGATCTCAATCATGGAATTGGAAAGAAAAACCAACCGAGGTGCGGCATCAATTTGCTCGCGATTTGTATGCGGAGGCAGGGTATTCACAATCGCACCCGCTTCACCTCCGCCTACTATTCAACACCAGCCCGTCAATTAAACGGATGGCAGTGGCAGTCGCAGCAATGTGGAAACAATGCTTAGGCGTCGAGACCGAACTTATTGATCATGAGTACAGGGTCTTCTTGGATTCCAGAAAGGCGGTAGATCAATGGGACGTTCTTCGACTTGGATGGACGGCCGATTTCAATGACGCGACAAATTTTTTGGACACGCTCCGCAAATCATCGCCGAACAATGATTCTGGATACCAGAATCCAGAGTTTGATAGTGTGATGAACCTCGCCGCACAAACTATTGACACGGCCAAGAGAAAATCACTTTTAGAGTACGCAGAAAGAATTGCGATCGGCGACTACCCAGTTATACCAATTTACTTCTACACATCAAAACGATTGATATCGTCTCGAGTTAGAGGGGCAACGAGCAATTCACTAAACAGGTTGTACTCGAAGCACCTTGATATCTCCAGAGAATCAAACTAAAGGAATTCCAGTGGTACGGAAAACCCCCAAGAAAACTGGGTCGCACAGTAAACGTCAACTGCAAACTGACGGGAACAAATTGTACGGCGAATCTGCAGGCCAAGTCCTAAAGGAGTTAACAGGCCTTCTGTCGAGCCTCGGTATCACCGCTCGATTTCGCATAACACGCATTAAGGAGAATGCGCTTGCAAGCAAATCAAAGGGGTACAAGAGCCCATACGCATCGGTCATTGGAGAGGTTCTTTCCTACTGGCACAGAGAACTCCGATTTCTCGACAAACAAGGAAACCCGCGCGCACTTCGAAAATCGGGAAAAGGCGCGTCCTTTCAGTCGTTGGTCTCCGTTGCTCTACCTGGATCGTCAGCGAAGCAAGTCCTTTCAACGCTCGAGACCATTCAGGCGGTTCAGGTGGACTCAAACGGATTGATCCACCCTCTTCGGCGTACTGTTCCAGTTTTTAGCGACAGAGACCTTGCGATACACCACACGTTTTTGGCGCTAAGAGGGTTTGTGAGAACGCTGCGACACAATCTGGATAGTCGCCCCTTAACTGCTGACCAACTATTTCATAGAATTGCATGGAATGGAAAGTTTGATAAAAAAGAGATCGCGAGACTAAAAATCTGGGTAAACAATCACGGCCAAAGCTTTCTTGAGTCGATTGACGATTGGATGAAAACTCACTCAATCCCAAGCAAAAGCAGAAGCAAAGAGAATTCAGTTGGAGTGAAGGCTTCCATCGGAATTTACTTGGCGGTGGACTCGGATTAAACAGACCGCGGTCACTACTTGCGCTTCAAATTCTTTCTCGAGACTGAGGCTACTCTACGATGTTCTGGTAGCGACTCGGCATCATAATAAAAAATTGTTACGCTCACACGTCTCGCGTTGTTTACAGATTGGCGGCGTTTCCCAGTGCCGGATTTATCATTCGGGAAAATCGTTTCTTCAATGTTAGATAGGAGGTTGGCTCCCCGATTTGTAACTTCCCTTCGAATAAGACCAAGGCTTTCAATCGGGACGCGGTCAGCGTAAGCGGTGGCAACGAATTTGGTTGAAGATTCGCTTTTTAGATTCTCAACCATCGTAGAGAGAAGTTCGGAAACACGATTCCCAATCGACTCAATCATCTCAACATCGAGACCACGCGCAATGGCGATCGAGGAACGTGCTTTGACTGTTTGATTGGCCAACATCTCAATCGCGCCCATACGGATGAGTTCGTCCAATATAGGGCGGAGTGGAAGCCCGCCGCCGTACTTGCGAACTAGTGACTCAAATGTCGGCCCTTTCCCAAAGATAGTAAATGTTGCCGGCTCGCCGTTTGAATCGGTGTATTTTGGGTCTCTGTGCCACGCACTCAAGACTCGATTAGTGAACTGGCCGCGATTGCCATTCACGGACTGTTCTCGTTTTTTGGATTTTAGGATGCGAGAAACGATGGTTCTAGACAATCCCGTCGACGCCGATATTCCGGAAATACTAAGCCGGCTCGATTTCTCCAACTGTATTCTCGCCATCGCCCTGACGGCAGACTCTCGCAATATCACTTCGATTTCGGCAATACTCAATCCGAGGAGCATCGCAAATTCGGCCACAGGTGCTGCGATTTTTGAAAGCGAATCAAGCGCGCTTTTTTGCTGGCTTCCAAGTGATTGAGTACGTTTCATCGAAGTTAGGGTTAAATGTTGTAATTGGAACAAGCAGCTAGATTGGACGCAATTGAATGTTGATCAACGCCAGGTTCAATCTAGCAAGTTACGAGACCTCGGAGAAGGATGCGGTTTTACTATTCAGTTTATTGATTCAGGGTATTCGCAGGGAGTATTCGTAAGACTACAACTGCAAAATGCAAACCCTCCTCCCCCACCTACTCCGCCCCCTAAAAGGCGGCGCTCCAAGTCTGATCATCATCTTTGCGATCGGCCTGACCATTGCCGAGAAGGTGGGATTGTTCGGGCTGGCGCTGGGTCTGATTCTCTCTTCCTGGTACGCGAAGTATGCCTTCATCCTGTTTGATCACGCGGTGGCCGGCGTCGATGAGCCGCCGGCGCTGGACATTCAGATGGTCAATCCCGTCGATGAACAACGGCCACTGGCCTTGCTGGCTATTTTGGGGGGTATGTATTGGGTCTGTCACGCGCTCTCCACGTTCGTCGGTACGTGGGCGGGAACGGCCGTGGCGGGGGTGTTTCTATTCTGCCTGCCGGCCTCGGTGGCGGTGTTGGGATTGGAGTGCAACGCATTCAAGGCATTGAATCCGGTGGCGTGGTTTCGCATTGTCGTGGGGATTCGCGGCCTATACCTGGCGCTGATCGCGCTCATCGGCGTTTATGTGTTCTTAATCATGGAGATATCGAGGCTTGACCTGTGGCGGGTGGTGCAGCTGATTCTGATCCTGTTCGCCGGATTGTCGATGTTCAGTCTGCTTGCGGGCTTCCTGTATGAACGGCGCGATGAGGTGGGATTGGAAGTGACCCACTCGCCTGAAAAAGTCCGGGCTCGCGAAGTCGCGCAGGATATGAGTCTCGCGGCAAAGACTGTCGACACGGCGTACGGCCAGATGCGCTCGAGTCAGCACGTCCTGGCTTGGAACACGCTCTCGAAGTGGCTGGATGCCCGCGGTCATGATCTCCGTGACTACGCGTGGCTGACTGACCGGGTTGCACCTTGGGG
Source organism: Pseudomonadota bacterium (assembly GCA_025357635.1). Lineage (GTDB taxonomy): Bacteria > Pseudomonadota > Gammaproteobacteria > Steroidobacterales > Steroidobacteraceae > TMP-86. Next base: position 8,709 of record JANXOV010000120.1, on the reverse strand, counting down.
GGATGAGCGGTATCGGATGCGGGTAACCGAGGAATACATCGAGCGCTTATTGGCGGCAGACCGCAACAGCATGGCCTTGGAGGTTGTGGGCCAGGCGCTCCAGCGCAGTGCGCAATTCCGGCCCAAGTCAGCGCAGAGTACGCTGCGGCTGGCGCATATCGCGGCGAGCGGCGGTGCGCCGAAAACTGCTCGCGCATTATTGAGCGGCTTCGCGAACCGGTTCGCCGGCAGTCCGGAGATCCGCGGCGCCGAGATGCTCGCACAACGATTGGCGCAATGAGATCCGTTTGCACCGGAACGGTGCTGGTGACGCGTTAACTTGGTGCGATTCTTTTGCGCATGGCGATTCAGTTACTCGCGCCACTAATGTTAGATTAGCTTGGAAATCAAAGGCATTATGGCGAGGGGACTGGTTGGCTGAAGCACCGTACAACGAGATGATCGCAAGCTCAGGCGTTGAGCGCGGCCACTATCGGCGTTATGCGGAGTGGCTTGCGAATCAACCTGCCTCTCAGCTTGCACAAAAGCGCGCCGAAGCCGATGCGCTGTTTCATCGGGTGGGCATCACCTTTGCCGTGTATGGTCAGGAAGAAGGCACTGAGCGTCTCATTCCCTTCGACATCGTGCCGCGCGTATTGCCGGCGGATGAATGGACGCGGTTGGAAACCGGCCTCAAGCAGCGCGTACGGGCGCTCAACGCTTTCATTCACGACATCTACCACGATCAGGCCATCCTGAAATCCGGAATCATTCCGGCCGAACAGGTACTGTGCAATCCGCAATACCGGCCGGAAATGCAGGGCGTGGAGGTGCCTGGCGGCATTTATGCGCATATCGCCGGCATCGACATCGTGCGTGACGACACCGGCGAGTTCCGGGTCTTGGAAGACAATCTGCGCGTGCCTTCGGGCGTCTCCTACATGCTGGAAAACCGCAAAATGATGATGCGGCTGTTTCCGGAATTGTTTTCCTCGCACCGCATCGCGCCGGTGGACCACTACCCGGACGTGCTGCTTGAGAACTTGCGCAGCGTCGCGCCGACCGGCGTTGCCGATCCCATGGTGGCGGTGTTGACGCCGGGTGCGAACAACAGCGCTTACTTCGAGCACGCTTTTCTCGCGCAGCAAATGGGGGTCGAGCTGGTGGAGGGCCAGGACCTGTTTGTGCGCGATGAATCGGTTTTCATGCGTACCACGCAAGGACCGCAGCGGGTGGATGTCATCTACCGGCGCATCGACGATGACTTTCTCGACCCGTTGGCGTTCCGCCCGGACTCGATGCTGGGTGTCCCGGGACTGCTGACGGCGTATCGCGCCGGACGCATCACCATCGCAAACGCGATCGGGACGGGTGTTGCGGACGACAAATCAATCTACCCGTTTGTCCCAGAGATGATCCGCTTCTATCTGGGTCAAGCGCCCATCATCGCCAATGTCCACACCTGGCAGCTGCGGCGCCCGGAAGATCTGGACTACGTACTCGCCAATCTGCCGGACCTCGTGGTCAAAGAAGTGCATGGCGCGGGCGGCTACGGCATGCTCATTGGGCCGGCGGCCAGCAAGGAGGAGATCGCGGCATTTCGCCGGCAGATCATCGCAACCCCCGAGCGCTACATTGCGCAACCGACGCTCGCGCTGTCCACCTGCCCGACATTTGCGGAAAGCGGTCTCGCGCCGCGGCATATCGATCTTCGCCCGTTCGTGCTGTCGGGCCGGGCGGATTGACGCGGGTTGCGCTGCGCGAAGGGTCGCTGGTGGTGAACTCTTCCCAAGGCGGCGGCACGAAAGACACCTGGGTGCTGGAAAGCTGATGCTGAGCCGAACCGCCGATCACTTGTATTGGATGTCGCGCTATATCGAGCGGGCCGAATGCCTGGCGCGGTTGGTGGATGCGCACTATCGCATGTCCTTGCTGCCGCACTCCACGGAGGCCCTGGAATCCTCGCTGCGCTCGACCATGGTCGCACTGCGGGTGGACCGGGCGTACCGGGAAAAGCGCGAGAAGATCACGCCGCGCCTGGTGTTGGACTTTCTGACCGTCGACCGGGAATTCAGCGGCAGCATATTGAACTGCCTGCGGGCCGCGCGCGAAAACGCTCGTGCGGTGCGCGGCTCGCTCACCTCCGAGCTGTGGGAAACGCTGAACGCCACCTGGCTGGATGCGCGCGCGATGACCGCGCGCCGCTCCTCAGCCACCGACACCGGACAGTTCGTGGAGTGGGTGAAGGAGCGCTCGCATCTGACGCGCGGCGTCACCATCGGCACGATGATGCGCGATGAGTCCTTTCACTTCACGCGCATCGGCACCTTCCTGGAGCGCGGCGACAACACGGCGCGCCTGCTGACGGCCCATCAGGAAGATCTCATGCCTGGCGCCGACGCAGAGGCGGTTCCGGATCCGTTCGAATGGAGCGTGCTGCTGCGCTCGCTCTCTGCCTTCGAGGTGTACCGCAAGCTATACCGCAGCGTCATCACGCCGTTCAACGTGGCCGAAATGCTCATCCTGCGCGATGACATGCCGCGCTCACTGTTGCGCTGCACGAAAGAGGTGTATTCAAACCTGCAATCGGTGGCGAACCACCAGTCGACGGAGACCGAACGCCGCGCCGGCGAGATTCATGCGCGGCTGCACTTCGGCCGCATGGAAGACCTGACCAGCCGCGGTGTGCCCGCGTTTCTTGAAGAGTTCCTGAACCGATTGGCGGACCTGGGCGATCGAATTGCAACCGACTTCCTGGTACCCGTTGGAGCATAGCCCCATGCAATTGCACATTCGTCACGAAACCCTTTACCGCTATGAACGGCCGGTGAAGTACAGCGTGCAAAGCCTGCACCTCACGCCGCGCCGCGATGCCACGCAGCGTGCGTTGACATGGAACATCACCGCGCCGGGACGGCGCCTCGAGCAAATCGACGCTCACGGCAATATCTCGCATTTGCTCACCATCGAGGAGCCGCACCGCGAGATTCGCATCGTGGTCAGCGGCGTGGTGGAAACCCTGGATACGGACGCCCGCCAGGACGATGGCCCCTTGTCGCATCTGGCCTACCTTGCGCCCACCCTGCTGACCCTGCCGAACAACGAGCTGCGCGACTTTGCGCAGTCCGGATTGCAGCAGGCGCACGAACCCGACGAACGCGCCATGCTGCTGGCCGCTGCCGTGCATAAGGCGGTGCGCTATACGCCCGGCACCAGCGAGGTGCATGACAGCGCCGCCGATGTTTTCAAGAAGGGCGTCGGTGTCTGCCAGGATCATGCGCATGTGTACCTTGCCTCGTGCCGCGCGGTCGGCATACCGGCGCGCTATGTCAGCGGCTACCTCTATACCGGCGACATGAACGACGTCGCGAGCCATGCGTGGGTCGATGTATGGCTCGGCGCGGAACTGGGCTGGCGCAGCGTGGACGTCACTCATCTGCGGCCCGCAACGCGCACCTATTGCCGGCTGGCGGTCGGCCGCGACTACCTTGACGCCGCGCCGGTACGCGGCATGCGGCAGGGCGGCGGCGGCGAAGCGATGGAGGCCAGCGTCCTGGTTGCGGACTCAGCGCAGCAGTAACTTCACTCGTGTAAGATTTGCCGTCATGACTTATTGCGTCGGCTTACTCGTCGACACCGGCTTGGTTCTGTTGTCCGATTCGCGAACCAACGCCGGTGTCGATCAGATCAATATTTTTCGCAAGATGGCCACTTTCGTGCTGCCGGGAGAGCGCGCATTGGTGCTGTTGTCCGCTGGAAATCTGGCGATCGCGCAGGCGGTGATCAACCTGCTGCATGATGCTCCCGGCGAGAACGAGCCGGCCAAAATTTATTGCGTGAAAAACATGTTCGATGCGGCGCGGGTCGTGGGCGATGCCGTGCGCGAGGTCCACAAGCGCGATGCCGCGGCCCTGCTCGAACAGGGACATGAGTTCAACGCAACGTTCATCCTTGGCGGACAGATTCGCGGCGAAGCGCCGCGCCTGTTCAACATTTACTCCGCGGGCAATTTCATTGAGTCCACCGCGGACACCAACTATTTCCAGATCGGCGAGTCCAAATACGGCAAGCCCATCATCGACCGCGTCATTTCCCGCAGCAGCAGCCTGGCGCAGGCGTCCAAGTGCGCGCTGGTTTCCATGGATTCGACCATGCGCTCGAATCTATCGGTGGGCCCGCCGCTGGATCTTGCCATCATCCGCCGCGACGAATTCAAGCTGCACACCCATTTGAGCATCGACTCGACTCATCCGTATTTCTCTATGATCCGCACGCGCTGGGGCGCCGCCCTGAAAGAAGTGTTCAGTCAGCTGCCTGATCCGAAGTGGTAGGGAGCGCGAGCGCGTAGCAGGAGATCATGCCCACAGCCTGGCTAGGGCGAAAAGCCATAGTCGCGGCGCGCTTGCTCAATCGTAATGAAGCCGTTCTTCAGATCGCGCATCACGAATTCGCGCGGGCGGCCCCGCGGATTGCCGAACCCGCCTCCGGTCGCCGTGGTCAGGCGGATGAGTTCGCCCTTGACAATCCGCAACCGCGTACACATCTCGTGCTTTTCCACCGCGCCGCCGTTGCGAAAGATCTTTGCACTGTTGAGCGAACCCGATTGAGCGCCGTTCAAACCCCACGGTGGTGATTGCGAACGGCTGGTGGCGTACGTGAGAAACACTTCATCCGCAGTAACGCGATAGTCGAGGACCACGCCTTTTCCGCCGCGATGTCGGCCTGCGCCGCCATCTTCATCATGAAACGCGTATTGTTCGACTCGTAGTCCATACCGCGATTCGAAGAGCTCAGTCGGAATGTTGAATGTCTCACCGTTGCCGCAGCAGAATTGACCGTTGTCGCCATCGCGGGCGGCGCTCGCGCCCCATCCACCGACCAGCGGCTCTCCAAGCACGAATAGATCGCCGCTATCCGGATGCAGTCCAGCAACGAACGTGGCGTTGACGCTTCGTTGATGTCCGGCGGGTAGCCGGTCGGGCACAGCCGGCGCGAGCGCCTTCCACATGACGTCCATTGCCGCGATAAGCGGCTCGTAATACAGTGAAACAGGAGCCGGGGAACGCGCGGATATCAATGTTCCTGGTGGGCATATGACTTCCAGAAGGCGAAAACAGCCGCCATTGGCAGGCAGCTCCGGGTTGGTAACCGCCTTAAACACGCAGCGAGCGCCGGTGATCAAGCCGGTCAGCGAGCAGTTGATCGGCCCCGCGGCCGGTCCATCGGTGCCGGTGAAGTCCGCCACCAGCTTGTCGGCCGAAATCGTCACTTTGACCTTGATGACAAACGGTCCATTGCCGCAGCCGTCGCTTTCCACGATATCCTCGGCTTCGTAGGTTCCAGCCGGCAGCCGCGCAAGCTCATCGCGCGTCATGCGCTCACCGTAGTCCAGCAAACTGCTCATTGCAGCCAGCACATTGTCGATGCCGTACTTATCGGTGATTTCCAGTACACGACGCGCACCCACTCGTGCAGCGGCAACGCCAGCGTGCATGTCGCCAATGGTGCTTTCTGGCAGCCGGACGTTGGCGCGGATCAGAGATACTAGACTCTTGTTGATGACATCGCGCTCGTACAACTTGACGAACGGAAATTGGAGCCCCTCCTGATAGATCTCGGTGGCTTCCGTCGAGACGGATCCGGCCTGCGCACCGCCAACTTCCGTCCAATGCGCCTTGTTGACCGTCCATGCGATCAAATGTCCCGAATGAAACACCGGCACCAGGATCACGACATCGGACAGATGCGTGCCGCCGCCTTCGTAGGGAATGTTGGTGATGATGACATCGCCCGGCGAAAGATCCGTCGCGTTTGGAAAATGAACCAGCGTGGACTGCACGGCTGTATCCAACGTGGCCAGGAAAGCGGCGACACCGTTTCCCTGCGCGAGCAAATTGCCCACGGCATCGGTGACGCCAACGGCAAAATCCGTCGTCTCGTAAATGATCGGGCTCATGCTGGTGCGGATCATCGCATCGAACATTTCAAAGCCCACCGCCACCAGCGCGTCCTTGACGATTTCCCGACTGAACAGATCAGCGCTCATGGCTCAAGCCGTCCCCGCGTGACTAAGGTGCACATGGTAGCTCCCAAACTCATCGACGGTTACGCGATGCCGCGGTGCGACCACCAATGTGACCACCGGCTCTTGTATGACTGCAGGACCGAAGAACTCCATGCCTGGTTCCATTTTCTCACCGTCGTAGATGGTGGCCTCATGAATGCCGTGCGCATCGAAATCGACAAGCCGGCGCGCGCGGATCGTATCCGACAGTGGCCGACCGGTGGGAGTCTTGCGAGGCAAGTCTGGTTTGGCGACGGCGATCCGCGCCACCAGATGAAAGTTGACGATCTGAATCGCGTTTGGCAACCGATATGTGTAGCGCCGCTCGTGCGCCGCATGAAAATTCTCGGCTATCGACCGGATGTCAACACCGGCGGGGCCACAGTCGATCGGCACTTTGACCGTATGCTCCTGGCCTTGGTAACGCAGGTCCAGCTGATGCTCCCAGGTCACTTTGGTGGCGGTCGTATCAATGCCGTCCTCAGTAAACTTACCGGCGGTCTCGGTTTCCATGCCGCGGAACTGCTCCGAAATGATCGGACCAGCCAGTGCGCCCAACGAGAGCAAATGTGTTTGAATCAGATCCCTGCGCAAGTCAGTCAACAACATGCCCCAGGCTGAGAAAACGGCCGAATTCACAGGTACGATGACCTTTGGAACGTTGAGCTCCTCGGCCAACGCCACCGCGTGCATCGGGCCGCCGCCGCCAAAGGCGATCAGCGCGAAGTCGCGCGGGTCATGCCCTTTATTCGTGGAAACAAGTCGCAGTGCATTGGTCATGTTGGCATTGGCAATACGCACGACGCCGCGCGCAGCCTCCGTGGCCGTGACGCCCAGCAGTCTGCCGAGTTCTTCGAAGGCCGCGCGCACGGCGTTCCAGTCGGGCTGAATCTCTCCACCGGCGAAATTCTTTGGGTCGATGCGGCCCAAGAACAAATTCGCATCGGTGGTGGTTGGACTCGTACCGCCTCTGCCATAAGCGACCGGACCGGGCACTGCGCCGGCGCTTTGCGGACCCACATGCAGCTTTCCGCCAGCATCCACCCATGCGATGCTGCCGCCGCCATTGCCGATTTCCACGATCTCCGACACTGCTGTCTGAATCGGATAGCCGGGCGTGCGGCGCGTCTTCTCGACATGATACTCGGTGACGATCTTCACTTCGCCCGATTCGACCAACGCACACTTCGCCGTGGTGCCACCGATGTCCAGCACAATCAGGTTGTCCTCGCCCAACTGCTGCCCCAGATAGGCGGCGGCGTAGATGCCGCTTGCCGGCCCCGACTCGATCATGGCCACCGGGTTCGCTTTGGCGGCTGCGACAGTCGCAATGCCGCCGTTCGACAGCATCATGTAGGGTGTATTCCGGAAGCCGAATCCGCTCAATTCGCGCTCCAACGATTCGATGTAGAGCTTGGAGATCGGATGCACATACGCCGACAGCACCGCGGTGCTCGTGCGCTCGTACTCGCGCCATTCGCGGCTCAACTCATGGGATGCGACCACAGATACTTCGGGCCAAAGGCGCCGCACTTCCTGCGCGACCATCGCTTCATTCGTGCAATTCAGATACGCGTGTAAAAAGCAGACCGCGATCGCCTGCACGCCTTCGGCACGAAACCCTGCGATGATCGCCGGCAGATCTTCGAGTACCGCGGCGGTTTCGATCTCACCCTTGTAGTTGCAGCGCTCGGTGACCTCGGCGCGCAAATGTCGCTCCACAAATGGGGCAGGCTTGCGAAAATCGAAATTGAACAAGTCGGGCCGGTTGCCGCGAGCGATCTCAAGAACGTCGCGAAAGCCCCGGGTCGTGATCAGACCCACCTTGGCTCCCTTGCGTTCGGTGATCGCGTTGATCACCACAGTAGAGCCGTGCGCAAAGAACGCGAGGTCTCGTGCCTGCACGCCACCCTTTTTCAGCGCGGCCATCACACCCTGTTCGAATCGCGGCGGCGTGGTATCGACCTTGGCGGTGCGCACCACGCCGCATCGGCCGGTAACAGGGTCGACCGCGTAGAAGACCAGATCGGTGAAAGTGCCACCGACATCCGTCGCCGCGCGAATATAGGCGCTCATGTCGGATCGGTCTGCCACTGGAGCATGAGGTAGATCACCCGGCTGTCCGACAGGGCGCGCGATGCATTGGGTTCACCGGGAGGAATGACGACGAGATCACCAGCGCGTACCACCCGGCTCTCCCCGCCCGAGGTCGTCTCGAAAGAGCCCTCTATCACAAAGGCGATTTCATGCGTGTTTCGACTATGAAACCCCTGCGCCGGCGACCGAACTCCAGCAGGAAAATGGGCCGTGCCGATCTCCACAGTGGAGCCTCCAGCGACGGCCAGTGTCATCAATTCCCGCGACAACGTACTGCCGACCGGATACTCAACAGGCAGCACCTTCATCGTACAATCCGCGGCGCGCTAAAAGTCGTAGCGGACCGAGGCCTGCCAGTTGCGTGGCTGCGTCGGCCAGCCGATTGCATTGGGCAGTCCCGTGAACACGGTGGAGTTGAAGTCCTCAAAGTAGTATTTGTCCAGCAGATTCTTGCCCTCGACAGCGACTTCCCAGCGGTTAATCTTCAGCGCGGCACGGGCATTGAGCAGGCTGACGCCGTTCATCACGTCAACATTGTTAGTGTGCCAATACTTCTTGCCGCGGCGCTC